>JAHFUG010000514.1 GCA_023265195.1 Blastocatellia bacterium
CGATGATAATCTTCGCGTACTTCTTCGGTATTCTAGCTAAAGTGCCCACGGACGGAATTCCATATCCGGTCTTTATTTATACAGGGCTGACTTTGTGGACCTTCTTCTCGAACGCCGTTAACGCCGGCGCGAACAGCTTGATCGGCAACAGCAATCTCATTACGAAGGTCTACTTCCCCCGCTTGATCATACCGAGCGCGGCCATAGGCGCGGGATTGGTTGACTTCGGAATCGCTTCTCTCCTGCTGATAGGGATGCTGTTCTACTACCATTTCACCATGACCTGGGCGTACCTTATGCTTCTCCCGTTGCTTGCGCTGACTACGCTGCTTTCGCTAGGGATTGGAATATGGCTGTCGGCTCTCAATGTGAGATACAGAGACGTCCGCTACGCGCTGCCGTTTTTTATTCAGATATGGATGTTCGTGTCGCCCATCATATATCCGTCGAGTCTTGTGCCGGAAGACTGGCGGTGGGTAATGATGCTGAACCCGCTTACCGGGATCATCGAGGCGTATAAGGCCTCGCTATTCGGACGCGGTTTCAACTGGTTCGCACTCGCGTACTCATTCGGTTTTACGGTTGTGTTGTTCCTGTTCGCTTGTTATTGGTTCCGGCGGATGGAACGGAGTTTTGCGGAGTTCATTTAACGCCTAAATGCGGCCCATAATAAAAGTCGAAGGCCTGAGCAAGCAGTTTCGCATCAACCCGAGAGAGTCAACCTCGATGCGGTACGAAACGCTGCGCGAATCCCTGGTCGAATCGCTCCGGTCGCCGTTCAAGCGGCTCCGCAAAAACCGGCGGCCGCGTAACGATAGATTTTGGGCGATCCAAGACGTGAGCTTTGAAGTCATGCCCGGCGAGGTAATGGGGATTATCGGCCCGAACGGAGCCGGCAAGTCAACGCTGCTCAAGATTCTGTCGCGAATAATCGAGCCTACAAGCGGGCGGGCGGAACTCTACGGCAGAGTCGCGAGCCTCCTTGAAGTCGGCACCGGCTTCCACCCGGACTTGAGCGGCCGCGAGAACGTCTACTTGAACGGAGCCGTGCTGGGAATGAAGCACCGCGAGATAGACGAGAGGTTCGATGAAATCATCGCCTTCGCCGGCGTGGAGAAGTTCATCGACACTCCAGTCAAACACTACTCGAGCGGAATGTACGTCCGCCTTGCCTTTGCCGTCGGGGCGCACCTCAACCCCGAAATCCTAATCGTAGACGAGGTGCTTGCGGTCGGAGACGCGGCTTTTCAGAAGAAGTGTCTTGGTAAAATCGACGACGTTACCAGAAGCGGAAGAACCGTTCTGTTTGTGACTCACGGCCTGGCGATGATCACTCGTCTGTGCGAGCACGCGATCCTTTTGACCGATGGCCGCGTGACCAAGATGGGACCCGCGGCGGAAGTGGTCGCTTATTACAACGAGATGTGAACGAGTCGATGGCGCCGTAATTTTGTGTTGCTGAGACAGGAAATAAGAGTTTCTCGCAAAGACGCAAAGATAGATAGGCGCAAAGGCCGCGAAGCAGCCTTGCAAGAAAAAAAATGAGTCGGATGCGATGAACCGCCTATTCGCTCTACGGTCTGTGCGCCTTGGCCACGTGCTTGTGGGCATACATATTAGTATCCGCATGCTCGATCGCCTGCTCGATTTCCTTCATCGACGAGAATGTAGCAATCCCGAATGAGACCGTAATCCTTACCGGCGAGCGAGAGCCGGGCAGCAGTATGCCGGCCAGAGCGGCGTTCAAACCCTCGATGCGGGCCCGCACCTCTGTCCCGGTCAGGTTGAACAGCAAGATCAGGAACTCGTCGCCGCCCCATCGAAAGAGCAAGTCATAGGACCGAATCACCGAACGGATAGCTCCCGCTACCGCGCGTATAGCGGAATCACCCGCCGAATGTCCAAGCGAATCATTAATCGGTTTCAGGTTGTCCATATCGATGACCACCGCGCAACCGGACACCTCCGACCTGGCAGCGTCCTCGTTCCTATCCACTAACGAGCAGAATGCATGGCGATTAAAAGCTTCGGTCAACGGATCCATTCTTGCGAGGATCTCCAGCCTGTCCCTTGCGGCGGTGAGATCGCGATTGGCGGCCTCGACTTCACGCCGAACGTCCTCCATCACCACCATCACGCTGCCAAACCCCAGCAGAATCTCCAGTATCAAGTCATAGATCGACGTGTATTTTAGATAAGACAGTGGCAAGCTGCCGCTGATCACCGAGTACGCGAATATCGGCACATAATGTAAGAAGTCCAGCGTCAGCAGTATCAGCGCGAAAGACATGACTCTCAAACCCGGACTGGGAGCGCCCCGCCGCCGCTGAGCTAAAACAAAATACGCCGTCGCGAATAATCCGGCGATGATCGCGGCGTGTGGCGTGAAGATGACGTTGAAGTCCCTGGTAAGCTGAGGAGCCGCGCCGGCCACAACGACGGCCGGTATCAGCAGATAAAGATGCCGGCGGTTGAGCCGCGCGCCGTTTGCGTAGTTGCGGCAGCCGGTCAGAAACATGAAGCCAAAGGCGTATTCGAGTAAGAGGTATGAGGAATAGAAGAACGATTGCAGTGACGGGCGATTGAAACCTATCAGCAGGCAGCCCAGCGACACCGAGAGGCATAGCCACGCAATTGTCCAGTAATCAAGGAAAGTCCGCCTGATCGAGCGCGTCAAGAAGAATGATAAGAGAGCCACCAGCACGACGCCCGAAGATTGAATTACTAGGCTAGCGGAACTGGTTACGGATGATGAGTCCATGTTTATTACTCTGTGTCGAGCGTCATGCCTATCCTGAATGTTAGCGGTTGCGTGGGTAATGCTATCGAGGCCAATGAACACCGGGGGGCGAGCAGGGGGAGCGATCAACAAGTATAGACCCGCAAGGATTGTGCCACGCCGCCACCAGACGGCACAACTCCACGGAACAAATCCAGTTATGGTTTAGGCGAACGAAAGATCGCGGATGGGGCGCCACGGTCACGCGAGTAAAACTGAATCAGTTTGACCGTTCGGGCGTAACATGTTGACTGCTGCATCGGTCCTAGGAATCACATCTCAAACTTGGCGGTGCGCCGAGTGTGTTCGCCCGGCGCGCCCCATTCAAGCAACGTTAATGGCCGATTCTTCCAAGAAAAGGTACTTAGCCCATTCCTGACGTGATTGGGCCGCAAAATAGATTGCAGCCTTCTCGAGCCCGTATGTCAGAGCGCTGGGATTCGCCAGCAACGGCATGCGCGCTTCGTCAGGAGTGCGGTTGCCCTTGCGCTGATTGCAGGCAAGGCAGGCTGCGCACAGGTTCTCGGGAACCGTCTTCCCGCCACGCGAACGTGGCAAGATGTGGTCGACCGTAAGGTCAAAACTCGAGCCTTTCGCGCCACAGTATTGGCAACGGTATCCATCGCGCATCAGGATTCTCGTTCGCTTGACGCCGGAACGGCCTTGCCGTCCCCGCACGTCAATGTACTCGATCAGACGGATCACGCTGGGCGCGGGGAAAACAAACCGCTGTGACCGCAGCACGCGGCCGCCATCCAACTCGACAACTTCCGCCGAGCCCCTCCAAACCAACCTAACGGCTCGAGGCATGTTGACGATGCCGAGCGCCTCGTACGACGCATTCAACAATAGAACTTTTCGATTAATCACCATACGAATCCTTCTGACCGAAAAATTAAGGGGCCGATGACTCGTTCGTGAGGTCCTCCCGCGCGGCGGACGATTGTCCACATAAGCTACACCGGCCCAAAGAGCCGCGTCCAGAAGGAAACACTTTTCAATTTTCAGCTTTCTAGTTTATCAACATTGGCCGTCGTTCTCCGTGACCAACGTGACCAAGCTGGGGATAGGGGATAGAGGATGGAGCATTGAGAATCGAGGATAGAGGGTTGAAGGGTCGAAAGACGTAACGCTCCTCCATTCTTGGTTATCCATTCTCTATTCTCTATCCTCCATCCTATCCCTTGTCTTTTTCCAGGAACGCGTTCGACACCACCTTCAGACAGACGCGGCCGATGTCGAGGTCGGTGCGCTCTTCCATAGGTTTGACCACTATCCCTTCACGAAGATGGTCAGCTCCCGGAATCAAGCTCGCGCCTTCCGCAAGCGCGAACACGCGATCCGCGTCAAACGGCATGTTGGCGGCGACCCGCGGAACCCAGGGCAATTCTGGCGCAAGATCAAGCGCAGCCTCGGCGTTGACCCAGTCCGTGCAATTCAAGATATCGAATACTGCTATTCGCACCTCGCCCGGTTTTGCGCCGTACTTCAAACTCTGCACGCTCCCGTAGACCTCTCCGTACACGGTCAACTCGGGATTCCGCTCACAGAAGTCGGCGATCTCCGGACAGTCTTCCAGAGCCCTCCACCAGAGATTATTCTTGTCGTGCTTCTTCCAGGTTCCTCGGCTGCCCGCCCGCATTCGTCCTTCAGCGTGACAGAATCGCGCGTTCGCGCCGTGAATCTTCTCGGTGATCCAAACGGGCTCGCCTTCAGCGAACAAGTGAACGAATCTCCGCAATGAGTCCACGTCGTAGCTCGGCCGGAACCCGGGCGGCGCGCTCTCTTCGTCGCCACGAGCGTTCAGCGGCAGAGGCGGTTCGTAGTGCGATACTCCGAGGAATTCCGCGACATTCTCGCCGGGTTGCGCGCCCTTGGGCGCGGGTATCAACAGACCCATTGACACGACGCCGCGCAGCCGCTTGACTCGTATGCGTTCGTGGCCCGCGAGAAAACCGAACTCGGGCCGCGTGCTGTCTACAACCGAGTCTGGCGGTATGTAAGCGCCCAGTTCGATTCCCGTCCAGTCATCCGTGCGAACGCAGACGGTGTAGCCGCCGAATACTCTCACGACGGAGAGGCTATCCGCGTTAGGGTGCGGCTCCAGAGTGACCCGAACCACCTCGACTTTGTGCGTGCTTTTTTCCATGACCGAAATCTCCAACTATCCGATACACCGGACTGAAAACTGAAAACCAGGACTATTCTTGGAGCCCGCGGCGAGAATCGAACTCGCGCATAACATCCTCACCGCGGATGTGCTCTTCCAATTAAGCTACGCGGGCT
>JAHFUG010000515.1 GCA_023265195.1 Blastocatellia bacterium
AGGATGTTTTCGTTTGGAGGTGTTTTGTATGAAGCCTTCGTGGTTCGGGCTCATTCCGATCGCGGCGATGGCCGTTTGCCCCTTCGCGCCGATACTGGCTAGCGGCCTTTCGAGACAGCACGTCACGCCTCCAGTTTCGGCCGGCGCAACAGCGGCCCGGACGCAAGAGTTCGAGCGCCTTCGGACGGAAGGCAACGAAGCAGTCTACAATCTCGAATACCAGTCGGCCCGGCGGAAATTCGAGCGGATGACGGCGCTCGCTCCGGAACATCCGGCTGGGTACGTGCTCCTCGCCAATAATCTGTGGCTCGAGACTCTCAACGCGCGGCGAAGGCTCTCCGTTTCGCTTTATTCAGCCGAGTCCTTCTACGCTCAAACCAAAAGCAACGAGAAGGCCGATCCGAAACGCACGCGCGAATTCGACAATCTCATCAACAAAGCGATTTCGGTTAGCGCAGCCGCGCTTCAGAAGAATCCCAAGGATACTGAGGCGCTTTACTATCAGGGAGCCGCGCTCGGGTTGAGAGCGGGTTTCGCGGCGACCGTTCTTCGCAGCTTCTCACGCGCGATTGGAGACGCGAACGATTCGATATTGATACAGCGCAGGGTGATCAAGCTTGACCCGGACTACACCGATGCTTATATGAGCATCGGCTTGTACAAGTACGTAATAGACAGGTTGCCGTTGGCTTGGCGATTGTTGGCGAGGTTCGCTGGTTTGAAAGGATCGAAGAAGGAGGGGATCGAGCAGTTGGAACAGGTCGCGACGCGAGGCCGGCTGGCTCCGGACGACGCTCGCGTGTTGCTGATCGGCATATACAGCCGGGAGGGCGAATTTGATCGAGCTCTTGAAAGCCTCGGCCTTCTAGCGAGGAAGTATCCACGCAATTACCTGCTCAGCGTTGAGAGGGCGGCGATGCTGTATCGTCTGGGTAAACGCGTTGAAGGCGCCAATGCCTTCGAGGATTTGCTCAAGGATGAAGTTGTGACTCGCAACGCGGTGGATCTGGTCAACTATCAATGGGCCGAGGCTCTGTTGGCGGCCGGAGACCACGCGGGCGCGGTCAAACGCTATGGAGAAGTCGTTCGCTGGCCCGCATCGAGCCCTGATCTGATCACACTCGCGCACCTGCGCGCGGGCCAGGCTCAGGACGCGCTTGGAGACCGCGCCGGGGCCACCGCCGAGTACGAAACGGTCCTCAAGCGGGAGAACGTCTTCGACTCGCACGACAGAGCCGGGCAGTACCTGAAGAAGGCGTTTGGAACGCCGAAGGCTTAGCACGGCTATGCACCAGACTTCTTTGGTGCGGAAGCGAACGGAGCCAATGCACGAATATTTAACCCGCCGGGAACTTCGTAAGCGACAATGTGCTGGATGTCCTGGTCTATGTTTGCCGCGCGTCGGAATGGGTGATAGTATGTCGCCTGTCGCTGCATTCCGCGGCTCTCAAAAGTGGGCGCATCGGCGTCATAATGCGGCCACGAGACGCGATGCTCGCGGGAAACCCTATAATCGCAGGAGTCACTAGATGCAGCAAAGCCAGCCCGGCAGCCGAGTCCTTCCAGTTTTATCAAACCTGATCAATAAGCACTCCGAGCCCGAGCTTCCCGCGGAGACTGCGTCACGCCGATGGATGTATAGCCAGATGACGAGGGCAGTCATAAAGAAAATCGTCAGAGCGCCCTTCTCCATTCACACGTGGGCGGCGTTGCGGCGCACTTTGATGTCGAATTTCCTGCCGGATAACTTGCTCTACCGTTACAAAGCTTATCAGCGCGGCGAATGCAATCGCTGCGGACTCTGCTGCAAGATTCAATTTCAATGCCCGTTTTTCGTGGATGAAGGCCCTTTTAACACTCACTGCTCCGTCTATACTACTCCGCACGCGCCGTCGGCCTGCCTCAAGTTTCCGCTCGATCCACTCGATTTGAAGCTGCTGCAGCGCGAAGTCGGGCAGGCATGCACCTTCTATTATGAAGGAGCGCCACAGAAACTCTCTATACTGGAATTCGTCAGACTATATACCGAAGGCGTCCGCCAGCAGTTCGCCAAGCGCAAATTAAAAGAAGCCGCCGACAGTGCGGATTGAGTTGCTCACTCAGGCAGCGCGTCCACCAGGGCGTCTATTTCCTCTCGCGTATTATAGAAATGCGGCGATATGCGGAGCCGGCCCACTCGCGGCGCGGTTACGATTCTTTTCGACATCAACAGTCTGAACAACTCCATCGGCTGGTGACTGGGATGAACACAGGTCACGATGGGCGACGCCTCCCCGGAGATGCGCGAACTCGTGACCCGGTAGCCCTTCGACGTTAGCCGCTCCGCGAGGTGATCGCTCAGACCGATCAGGTATTCTTCTATCCGCGCCGGGCCGGCCTCTTGGAGGAGCTTGATAGCGGCTCCGACGCCATGAACACCCGCGGTGTTCATGGTCCCGATCTCGAAACGCGCCGCGCCCTCGCGGTAAGTGAGATCGTAGTTCAGATGGTCGTTGTAGTTCCTTACAGACATCCAGCCTACGGTCATTGGCTTGATACGTTCTATTATCCGTTCGGATATGTACAGCAACGCGATTCCTTCCGGTCCGAGTAAGTATTTGTGCGCGTCGGCGGCGAACGCGTCGACGCAGTCCCGCTCAACGTCGAGCTTCAACCCGCCAAGCCCTTGAATCGCGTCCACGACGAACAGCACGCCGCGCTCGCGGCAGAAGCTTCCGATTCGCCTTAGATCCGACCGGAACCCGGACGAAAACTGAACCCAGCTCAAGGCCAGCACTCGGGTTCGGTGGTCAACGAGCGACAGCAACTCGTCCGGGTCAATCCGGCCGTCGCGCTCAGCCGCCATCTTCACCGTTATTCCATGTTCGGACTGCTGCTTGAGCCAGGGATACACGTTGGCGGGAAACTCGACGTTGCAGGTGACGGCGTTGTCTCCTTCGCGCCAATCGACGCCGTTTGCTACGGCTGACAGCGCGTCGGAAGTATTCCGCATGAACGCAATTTCGTGAGAGTGGGCGTTCACAAGTTCGGCTGCCCGGCCGCGGGCGTCTTCGAGCGCCGCGCACCACGCGTTGAAGTGAACCGAGCCATTTTCGGTTACGTCGTCTATCAGCCCAGTCATCGCGTCACGCACCCTCGTCGATAGAGGAGCAGCGGCCGAGTGATTCATATAAATGTAGTTCCGGGTGACCGGGAACAGAGATCGAATCTGCTCGTTCATTCTTACCCCGTGAAACCGAGATTGAATATTGCTCGGACCTCGCCGGCTTCGAGGCCGCGAAAGTTGATTATCTTCTCGCTGTGGTACGCCGCAAGCTCCTTGCTCTGTTCACAACCCAGCACTTCCAGTTGAACCAGTGTTTCCACGACGGTGGGATTCAGGCCGCGGCTTGCGCCGTCTTCTATCTTCATCGCGACGCCGAGCCCGCGCGGAAACCGCTCGCAAGGCAGTACCCCGATTGCATAGACGGCTTCCGCTCCGATCTTGCAGATGAGCCTTCCCGCCGTGGCTCTCATTAGATCCGTGTCCAGTCGGCCGGCGCTCCCGGCCACCATCTCCGGATGGCTCGTCATTGCGCCGATTATCCGGCGGGCCGCGGCTCGCTCGCGTTCGTCCAGTGGGTTCGCCGCATCGATTTCTTCAGAGAGAGAATCAACCAGCCTGGCGAACGACAACGCGAGCGACGCAATGCTGACGGCGAAAGTAGGGGCGCTGCAACCGTCGATCGCGATAGGCGGCTCGTCTTCGATTCCTCCAATTCGTTTCAGCAGAGACGTGATAGCGCGTTGAATGGGATGGCTTGGCGACACGTAATCGTCGAGCGCGATCCCTAGGTGGACGGCGGTTGCAATCATACCCACGTGTTTACCGGAGCAGTTACTGTGGA
This sequence comes from Blastocatellia bacterium, assembly GCA_023265195.1. Classification (GTDB taxonomy): domain Bacteria; phylum Acidobacteriota; class Blastocatellia; order UBA7656; family UBA7656; genus QHVH01. Next base: position 3,888 of record JAHFUG010000515.1, read on the forward strand.
GCTGGCTGAATGGCCGGCCTGACAGTTCCAGGTTCTTCGCCGCCTGTTCGCTGTAAGGGCGGTGGGCTCCGCACAACAGAGCGCGTTCCCCTAAGCCTATCCGAGTCAGCAAGGCTTGGACTGCTTCAGTGTGCATAGGCTCTCCGCTATGAGATCCACAGATTAGCGCGATCTCTCGCGGCGATAATTCGAATCGGTCCGCCGCGCCGCTTGTTATCACGGGAATGGCCTGAATAGGCTTTATCGCGGACCTGGTCGAACTGATGGTGTATTCGTCGCCGACCCTGGCTATGACGCGGCCATCTGGCTCAACCGCTACGATCGAGCCGCGATGCCGAGACTCGACTATGTAACCGCGTCTGACTTCCACCAAAACAGGCTGCGACATGCGTTATCTCCAAGATCAAGGAATTGCTTGTTAATCTACAGGACTCCGGCTGGGCCGACAATCCTGCGGCCCGGTCGCCCGCGCTGCTTCAGCACCGTCTCCCCGCCGCTGTGTGTCAATCTCCGGCGCAGATTCGGTGCTCAATCGCGTGGTATTTCCTCTCGCTGAATCCATCCACGACGATGATGTCGCTCGCCCTTCGAAATTTCCCAAAGCGGCTGCGGTGTTCGATTACCCGTGCGGCTAGAACCTCGCCGACGCCCTCCAGCGCCTCGAGATCTTTCGCACTCGCCTTATTAATGTCGATCCGCTTCCGGCCATCGGAAGAATCCGCGCAGCCCGCCGATTCCGAACGAACGGCGTCGCTGTGTGTGGAGTTCGGCCCCGGCCGAGTACAGCAGACGGCCGAGGCGGCGAGGCAGATTAACAGCGCGGACAGTGGTTTCGTCATCCTTAGAAGGCGCAAAGAAATAACTTCCCGTTTTGAGTTATCCGGCAACACGAGATGAGGACCGCCGGTGAACTCCTCTCGAAAAAGGGAACCTATTTCTTTTACGCCCCCTTAGTATCTGCGCGCAGCGGCCTTGAATGACTCTGATTGTCTGGAGTTTTGTCGCTCCTGGCGCCGATCCGGATTCCGCGCCGCTAAGGGTCGAGCCTCTCGCGCGTCACACGCCGCGAATCTCGAGAGTGAACTCCTCGTTCAGCAGCGTAATCTTCGGCTCGCGCCGGGTGAACGCGTAGTGCTCGCGGCGCAAGGCCGGTATTCCCCGCCGCCAAGCCTCCAAT
>JAHFUG010000130.1:0-2742 GCA_023265195.1 Blastocatellia bacterium
TCATCAAGAAGTGTCACGAGCGAGGATATCTCTATCACGGCTTTGATTCGATGCCGTGGTGCCCTCGATGCGGCACCGGCATATCTCAACACGAGATATCCAACGAAGAGCGGCCCGAGGTGACTCATACTTCTCCGACCGTCAGGTTTCCTCTCAAAGGACGTGAGAGCGAATACCTGTTGGCCTGGACGACTACGCCGTGGACGCTTACTTCCAACGTCGCCTGCGCGGTGCATCCCGAGCTCACTTATTTGAAAGTCCGCCGGGGGGCGGACGTCTATTACCTCATCAAAGAGCGGTTGGAAGCGGTGATGAGCGGACAGACTCTATTCGAGGGCCCTGTTGAAGTCCTCGAAGAGTTGACCGGCGCGGCGATGGTCGGTTGGCAGTACAACGGTCCTTTCGACGAGCTTCCAGCGCAGCAGGGAGTCGAGCATCAAGTAATTCCGTGGAAAGAAGTCAGCACTTCGGATGGCACTGGAATCGTTCACATCGCGCCCGGCTGCGGTAAGGAAGACTTCGAGCTTGGCAAGGAATTCGGCCTCGCCACGATCGCGCCAATAGACGAGAGCGGCGTATTCATCGACGGCTTCGGCCAGTTCACCGGAGAGCAAGCCGCGGCCGTTCCCAAGAAAATCATCCGCGCGTTGAAAGACAAAGGCCTGCTCTACCGCACCGAAGAGTACAAGCACGCGTATCCGATCTGCTGGCGCTGCAAGACTCAGTTGCTGTTTCGTTTGGTGGATGAGTGGTACATCAGCATGGATCAGCTTCGTTACGACATCATTGAAATCACGAAACAAACGCGGTGGATTCCCGAAGTCGGCCAGCAGCTCGAGATCGAATGGCTGACGAACATGCGCGATTGGATGATCTCGAAGAAGCGGTATTGGGGGCTGGCGTTGCCTATCTTCCACTGCCAATTGTGTAATTCCGTTGAAGTGATGGGCAGCCGGGAAGAGCTCCGGCAACGAGCCATCGAGGGTTGGGCCGAATTCGACGGCCACTCGCCGCATCGGCCGTGGGTTGACGCGGTTAAGATCGCTTGCTCGAAATGTAACGCGAAGGTCAGCCGCATTCTCGACGTAGGCAACCCGTGGCTGGACGCGGGGATCGTTCCTTACTCGACGATGAAGTACAACTCGGACCGCGAGTACTGGGAGAAGTGGTTTCCAGCCGATTGGATTTCCGAGAGCTTTCCGGGCCAGTTCCGCAATTGGTTTTACGCCATACTTGCGATGAGCGCGGTGATGGAGAAGCGTCCGCCTTTCAGCCTCATGTTCGGCTACAGGCTGATGAAGGACGAGAAGGGCGAGGAGATGCACAAGAGCAAGGGCAACGCCATCGAGTTCAACGAGGCCGCTGAAAAGGAAGGCGCCGATGCGATGCGCTGGCTGTATGCGTCGCACAATCCGGATTACGAGCTACGCTTCGGCTATCACAAGATTCACGACGCGCGCCGCGAGTTCCTGGTTTTGTGGAACGTCTATGAGTTCTTTCTGACTTACGCGCGCATAGACAAGTTCGACCCGCTGACGCCGCCGCTGCCGTATGAAACCCGAAGCGATTTGGACCGCTGGATCTCGAGCCGTCTCGAGAAGCTGATCGAGAGCGCGCACTTGAACTACTCGCGGTACAGCGTGCATTTGTTCATGCGCGACGTGTCGAAGTTCATCGACGCATTGTCGCGGTGGTACTTGCGCCGCGGCCGCAGGCGGTTTTGGAAGAGCGAAGACGACGCGGACAAGCTGGCGGCGTATCAAACGCTGTGGGAGTCTCTTGTAACGGCTATCAAGCTGCTGGCGCCGGTGGTTCCTTTCGTCACCGAAGCGATGTACCAGGAGTTGGTGCGGGCCTACGACGGCGGAGCTCCGGTCAGCGTTCATCATTGCGAGTTCCCGAAATCGGGCGCGGTCAAGGTTGATGAAAGGCTGCTTCGTGGCATGGACGCGATACTCGATCTCGTAGAGCAAGGCCACTCGGCGCGAAACAAGGCGGCAATGAAAGTGCGCCAGCCGCTTCGCGAGATGCGCGTGGTAAGCGCCGAGAAGGACTTGCCGGATCAAGTTCAGCCGTATCTCTCGCTGGTGACCGATGAGCTGAACATCAAGCAGGCTCGCTTCGTGGATTCAGCGGCGGATCTATACACCTTATCGGCGCGGTTGGACGCGAAAACCGGAAAGCCTAAGTTCGGCCGCCTTTTCGCACTGCTTCAAGAGGCGCTGTCGCGGATGCCCGCCGCCGAAATAGAGGCTCAATTGAAACGCGGCGAAGCCGTGACTTTGCGGGCAGGCGATGAAACGATCGATCTCACGGCCGAGGACGTTGTGATCGAGAAGACTGGCGCGCCGGGTTGGCGAATTTCAGAAGGCAACGGTTTTCTCGTCGCTCTGTCGACGCAGTTGGACACCGAGTTGATTCGAGAAGGACTGGTGCGCGATCTGGTGAGGCAGATTCAGAATCTGCGCAAGGAAATCGGGCTCGACGTAGCCGACCGCATTCGCATTGCTTACTCGGCGAGCGAGGAAATGGCGGCTGCCATAGCCGCGCACGCCGGCTACCTGGGCGAGGAGACGCTTGCGGTTGAGATCAGCCCCGCGGCGGCTATCGATAATGCGAAGAGTTTCAACCTGGGTGCTGAGTCGATCGAGATTTCAATCTCGAAAGTATAGCTGAGGTATGGGGAAGTGCTTGCGCCCGGCAAGCTCAAGAGGCAATTCGTGAGTCCAAATGTCAGGCGCC
>JAHFUG010000130.1:2842-16611 GCA_023265195.1 Blastocatellia bacterium
CGGAGGGCGGAACATCCCACCACACGTGCTATAAACATGGCCCTCCTAACGGAGGGCGGACGCCGAGTCCGATCCCTGCTATCCGCCACGATAGATTTCGTTCCGCGCCCATTGTATGCTTGTCCGCCGCAAAGACTCGATTAGTTGAATTGCAACGAGGCCTCCGGAGGATTTTCCGAATGTTCACATCCAAAATCACAAGCAGCCGTTTTCCGCGTATGGTCTGGATTGTTTTCGCGGTCATCGGAGTTCTTCTTGCTCCTTCGTTGTCCCGAGCGCGTGATGCCGATGCGGGTCAAGAGGCCGCGGTGAAAACGAAGACGATCGAGATTCCCTTTAGGTCCCACGATGGCTATGAGATGTTTGGGAAACTCACGCTACCGGAGACGAGAGGTCGTCATGGCGTCGTCATTTATGTTCAGACGGCGGAAGGGATGACCGTGGATATGAAGCGCCGCGACGGCCGCGGTGGAACCTTCAACTATTTTGACCTCTACCGGAAGAAGCTCCCCGAAATGAACGTCGCCTTCTTTGGCTACGAGGGCCGAGGCATACAGATGGGAGAAAGCCCGCCTAGATACGAGAAAATCGATTGGGAGTACTACGACACGAGCACCCTCGAGAACAAAGTACGCGACGTCATCAGCGCCGTCCGGATTGTCCAGAAACAAGCAGGAGTCGATAAGCAGCGCATCTTTCTTATGGGCGCAAGCGAAGGGACGTTGTTAGCGGCGGAAGCAGCTTCGAGATTGGGCAAGGAGATAGCCGGCTTGATTCTATACGGCGTGTTGTCCGCCAATATGCGTGAAAACTTCCGGTACATCATGACGGGAGGGGCGTTCCTGGCCTATCTTGGCTACTTCGATACGGACAAGGACGGCAGAATCTCAAAAGCCGAATTCGAGGCGGATCCCAAAAAGTACCGCGAGGCCGTGTTCAAGAACGCGCCGTTCGGGGCATTCGATCGAAATGGAGACGGCTTTTGGACGGCGGATGAGACGAGGTTCTTGACCAAAGTCTATCTCGACGCCATCGACGAGGAGAACTACGAGGTGTTGAATCGATGGGTCAAGACGGCTGCCGGGGTCAGTACTCCGAAGGACTGGTTCAAGGATCACTTCGCCCACCAACCCATCTGGACTTTTCTGGCCAAGCTGGACGCGCCTATCGGTTTCTTTCAAGGCAGTGTGGACGCCGCCGCGCCTATTGAAGGCGTGAAGAAACTCGAAGAAGAGGCAAAGAAGGCGGGGAAGTCCAAGATGGAGTTTCACTACTTCGACGGCCTGGATCACACGCTCGGTATCGCCGCCTATTTTATCAAAGGAACTCTCGCTGAGGGACACAAAGCGATCTTCGAGTTCATCAAGAGGCACACCGAAAAGAAGTAATGTTCATCGGCGCTAACGGCTGATATGCAAATGTGTCTTCGGGCCGGATTAGCGGCCTCACCCCAATCTCGCCGCCGCGCTATCGGCCAGCACCAGCGCATGCTCTTGACGAATCCGCCCGGCGGGAATCGACGTGTCAGCCGCGAGAAGGCGCGAGAGCATTTCGGCTTTTTCTGACCCCGTAACCAGCCAGAGGATTCGTCTGGCGCGGTTAATGATCGGATAGGTCAAGGTCATTCGGCGGCGTCCCTGATAGACGCCGGTAATCGCAGTGTCCTTGTCCGTGACATCGAGAACCGCGTCTCCAGGAACAAGCGAAGCGGTATGACCGTCTGGCCCGAGCCCGAGATGGATAAGGTCGAGCGCCGGCGGCGATCCCGCGATTTCACTCAGTGTCACTGCATAGCGGGCCGCCGCGGCTTCCAAATCAGGTGATTCGACTGGCATTGCATACACCTGTTCGGGCTGGAGACGAGCTTGCTCGATCAGGCTCTCTCGCAAGTGAGTCAGGTTTCGGTCCGGATGCCCAGCAGGCGCTACCCGTTCATCGACCTGGGCAACGTACACCCGATCCCACGGAACGTCCAGACTCGCCAGCGCGCGCAGCATGAGCCAGGGAGTCTGGCCGCCGCTGACGGCAATGGTAAAACGGCCGCGCTCGGCAACAGCGGACCGGGCTTCTGCCGCGATAATTGCCGCGGCCTCTCTGGCTACGGAATCGGGATCGTCAAGCATTTGAAATTTCATGACTGGAAGGGCTCAGGATACAGGATACAGGATTCAGGATACAGGATTCGGGATTCAGGATTCAGGATTCAGGATTCAGGATTCAGGATTCAGGATTCAGGATTCAGGATTCAGGATTCAGGATTGATGATTGCGGACTACGGATTACTTGTTACGGAATTCGTGGTGCAATGTGCGATTCGGCTAGAGGATTGCACGATGCATCTTGATTCCTGAATCACGGTGTATCAATCATCAATCATCAATCATCAATCATCGTTCATCAATCATCAATCATCGTTCATCAATCATCAATCATCGTTCATCAATCATCAATCCTACTTCTCCGGGTGTCCGCCGAACTGGAACCGCATTGCTGACAGGAGCTTGTTCGCGAAGCCCGCCTCCCCTCTCGAACTGAATCGGGCGTAGAGCGCCGCCGTGAGAACCGGCGCGGGCGCCGCCTCATCGATGGCCGCCTGGATCGTCCAGCGGCCTTCGCCCGAATCCGAGACTCGGCCTCCGAATTGCGACAGTGACGGGTCATCGAGCAAAGAGATTGCGGTTAGATCCAGCAGCCACGATGCGATCACGCTCCCGCGCCGCCACACCTCCGTTACGTCGCGCAGATTGAAATCATACTGGTAATGCTCGGGGTCACGGAGTGGAGTAGTTTCCGCGTCGATCGCGTGTTCCCGCTTCCCAATGTTGGCGGAGTGGAGTATGCCCAGGCCCTCGGCGTACGCGGCCATCAGCCCGTACTCGATTCCGTTGTGCACCATCTTGACGAAGTGGCCCGCGCCGTTCGGGCCGCAGTGCAAATAACCAAGCTCGGCGGTCCCGCTTATGTTCTCGCGGCCCGGCGTACGCTGTATTTCGCCGAGCCCAGGGGCCAGAGTAGTGAAGATTGGATCGAGGTGTTGGACCACCGTTTCCTCTCCTCCGATCATCAAACAGTAACCGCGTTCCAGACCCCACACGCCTCCGCTCACGCCAACGTCTACGTAGTGGATTCCCTTTACAGCAAGCTCCTTCGCGCGCCGGATGTCGTCCACATAATGAGAATTCCCGCCGTCGATAATTATGTCGCCCGCTTCCAGGTAACGTGCGACGCCCGCGATTGTCTCGTCTACAACCGCCGCCGGAGCCATCATCCACACGGCTCGCGGTTTATCCAGTTTGCTCGCCAGATCCTCGAGCGAGGCGCATCCCACGGCCTTCTCTTCAGCCAACCGCGCCACAGCCTGCGGCGACAAATCGAAGACGACGCAGTTGTGGCCTCCATAGAGAAGCCGCCGCGTCATATTCGCGCCCATGCGGCCGAGTCCTATCATTCCTAGTTGCATATATGACCTCTTCCGTAAAAAAAGACTCATCCGTACGCCGACGCCAACCTAATGAGCTAAGGGGGCGTAAAATAAATAAGTTCCCTTTTTCGAGGGAGTTCACCGCGGAGGCGCAGAGAGCGATGCAGAGGGGGCTTACTCTCTGCGTCTCTCTCAGCGATCTCAGCGATCTCAGCGATCTCTGCGACTCTGCGGTGAAGTCCTCACTTCACCGGCGGTCCTGATCTCGTGCTGCCGCATAACTCAAAACTGGAAGTTATTTTTTACGCCTCCTAAGTAACCAACCGTGATGCCGTGGGCGCAAGACTGCATATCGCATTCGTCCGCGCTGCCTCGCAAGCTTGCTCGAAGTTCTCTGCCGGGAGAAATCCGTAGGAAGCCGCTACTCCAGAGCTTCAACTCCAGCCGGCGGGGACGCCTCCCATACCTGCATAACAGTCCAAGCGATGGGCGGTCGCGCCCCGGCGCTCTGCGCGGCATGCGGTGACCGTAGCATCACAGCAGTCGCGCTCGTTTTGAATTCGCCCGCCGCGCTGGCTGTCCCGGGCCGCGCTCGTAGTTCCAACTTCAACTGGCCGAAACCTGCCCTCTCGCATTCTATCAAAAAGCTTGCTGGTTTCTTCGCCTGAGGCCGTGACCGCGCTCGATCCACATCGGGGCGAATCATGAAATGACGCCTTCGCAATCTATCTCATACCCAGTTATCTGTAAACTTGAACAATTCGCGTAACGGCAAGATAAGTAAGCCTGAAGCGGCGGCATGCGGCCAGCGTAAGTAAGACGGCGCGGCGCGCTCTCCAGCGACGCCGACCTGAATCCATAAGGAAGCGTCTCTACTTTTGCGAGGGGAATTCACCCCGGAGAGACGCAGAGACGGCGTAGGGCGACAGCAGAAAATCAACCCTTTCACGCCTCTCGGCGGTCTGTGCGCCACCGCCGTAGCAGCCTTCGGTTCCATAGGCGGCACTCATCTCGTGCTGACGCATGACTCAAAAATGGGAAGTAGTTCTTTACATCCCGTGAGCATTGTGACCAGCACGGCGCACATCTATGTCATTTCAAGTACGCCGGCTCGCGAGTTGAAGATGATTGAATCGGGATGCTATCTTTCGGGCGCCACCAGCATATCGAAAGACGCAAGCAAGGTGATCGATGTCCAGAGATGAAGAGAAGATGCGAGCGGCGAAGAGAGCAGTGGGGTTCATCGAGGATGGACAGATCGTGGGGCTCGGCACCGGCTCCACAGCTTCTCACGCCATAACGATGATCGCCCGCCGGGTGCAAGGGGGGCTCTGGGTACGAGGGGTGCCCACCTCGAACGTGACCGAGCGCCTGGCCAGAGATGCTGGAATCGAGTTGCTATCTCTCAACGAAGTGGACCATATAGACGTAACCCTGGACGGAGCAGACGAAATCGACCCAGACTTCAACATGATCAAGGGAGGCGGAGGAGCGCTCGCGCGCGAAAAGCTAGTGGCGGTGGCTTCTAAAAAGCGAATCATAATGGTGGACTCCTCGAAGCTTATGCGAAAGCTCGGCTCCCACTTCCCGGTGCCCGTCGAAGTTCTTCCATTCGGTTCTAAAGTCGCGGCTCGTGCGCTGGAGTCTGTTGGATGTAGCCCAAAACTTCGTGAGGTGAATGGGAGTCCGTTCGTCACGGACAACATGAACTGGATTCTCGATTGCGCAACTGGTTTGATGGATGATCCCGCCGGTCTGGAAATGGCTATCAAACAGATCAACGGAGTAGTTGAGTGCGGACTGTTCTCCAAGCTGGCGGACGTGCTTGTTGTCGGAGGGCAGGACGGCGCAACCGTCATTGAAGCCGGTTCGGGCAACTTGGATTTGTTCGACTGGCGGTGACGCGTATCTTAACTTCAGTTTGCATCTGGAGTTTGGCCACATTGGATAGTGCTCTTGGCAGGGATAAATTGAGTTAGTTCGCAAAACGTCAAAAAATCACGGGTTGGAAGATGGACTTACGACGCCCTCGAACTAATTGCAAGGAGAAGATCGGGGACAAGTCCCTCTTACAGACCTGTGATTTTCTGATGTCTTGCGGGCCTGGTTGATTTAAGCTCTTGCCAAAACGGCGGAAAACAAATGGCGAAACTCGACGCGGGCTTCAGTCTGCATGCTGACGATGGAAGGACGGACGCCGTTACTCGTCCGGGCCGGAGATAAGAGTGACCCACTCAGAGTGGAACGAAGGGTTGTTCAATCCCTTCGACAAACTTATCGAAATCACCGTGTGCGGCGTTCGCTTCAGCGTGCCCGAGAACAATAATCTTCTCCGGGGCTTTCAGTATGCGAGAGCCGGCGCTCTTCTGAGAGGGAACTACTGTTGGAATGGCGACTGCGTCAACTGCCTGGTATGGACGGACGATGACGATGGCGGCTCAAGGCGGCTGGCGTGTAGAACCGAAGCGACGCCCGGCATGGTCATCTCAGCATTGAGTGACGACCTGCGGGCCGACCTGCGGCTGAGCGAAAGCAACCGATGACAAAACTTCTCTTTCAATCTGAAGTGAAGCGTGAGCCTCCACGGAGCCAGATTGGATTTGTAATTCTTGCTTAGAGGAAGTGTAGAGACTCAAACTCCGATCGAGAATGATCGACCTTTTCACGATCCTCAGGTGAGCGCGTTAGCTGACTTTGCGTAGCGCTTAGGGGGCTTAAAAAAAGAAGTTCCCTTTTTCGAGGGAGTTCACCGCAGAGACCGCTCAGAGGGACGCAGAGACCGTTTACTCTCCGCGGCTCTCTCGCGATCTCTGCGCCTCCGCGGTGAAGTCCTCACTTCACCGCGGGACTCATCTCGTGCTGCCCGATAACTCAAAACAGAGTGTAACTACTGCCGCCGAAGCTTAGACTGTGTTTGGGCGTCAGCGATAAGTTTTGCGAGGCAATAATGTCAACGTCTTTCGTCATGCGTGGGCTGCCGTAAAAGTACATCGCCAGCCCGCCCGCGATTGCCCATTCAGTCTCTTGTTCGGCCGCCAGTTGGCCTGCTTTCCGCGCCGCCTCCACTCCAGTATCACTCGAAATCATTGGGCTGGCGGCGGCGTTTTCCAGCATACGTTCGACAAGCTGTTTATAGTCGTCTTCGCTCATTTCTTTGTTCCGCTTGTCATTGAAGAAAAGAGAATGCGAATTTCTGCTCTTGCCTTCGGTTACTGCTTTCCTTCGCTTTCGCCATCAAGCGACTAACGCTCAGGATAAGCCGCGCCGTTTCCTGGCGTCTCCTCCATCCCGCCGTTCGGCTCGAGCAGGTCACAGCCGCTGAACACCATCGACTTTTCCGAGATCCCGATCGAAGGTTCCAAGGGGTAAGTGTCCGGCCTTCCGTGCGATGGCCAGAATGAGGCAATCAGAAAAGCCAAGAGACGGTTTCCGTCGGAAGTGTGCGAGGGCGGCGGTGACCACATCGGGATCTTGAAGCGTGAGGTTTGCGTGATTCAAAAGCATGTCTACAGCCGTGGCTCGCTGCGCGGCGTCGAGTTCGTAGACGGATTCAAGAACCCACAGGGTTTCGACTAGAACAACATGTGAGATCCAGGCGCCCGCCGCAACGAAGGACTCCGCGCCTTTCACTTGTTTCGCGTCGTCGCGCGTCACCAACCGCACCAGGACGTTGGTATCAACCGCGCGCATGCTTCTTCCGCATGTGCCGCCGGATCCCTTCCTTTAGCTCAGAGGCGCTTTGCCGCTCTGGGGTCCGTCCGAACAGCTTCCGGTGAATCTGCTTTGATGTGTACCGGCCCGCCCTCCGGACCACGATTCTTTCACCATCCTCGTCCCATTCCAGAACCGAGCCGGGGCCGAGGCCGAGCTTCCGCCGCACCTCCGCTGGAACCGAGATCTGTCCCTGCGCTGTAAGCTTCGATTGTGCGAGCACCATGCGGGGGATGGTCGCACATTACCGAGAGTAACGGCAACCCCGCGGTGTTGCCGATTGTTCCGCATCACCCTGCCGCGTAGTTTTGCGGCTACAGAGCATGCGGCGAGTTGGGCGTCTCCTTGCGGAATTGGATGAGCCGCGTGCGCAACTCGTCACCCTCCAAATGCGTTAGCTTGTGCCGGAATGATTCCACGAGAAGACGGGCCGTCCTACTGAGCGATAGCCGGCCGCTCAATCGGCATACTCCCGTTCCGCACAATCAGCGCACCGCCTTCACACTAGATCGACCAGTCTCCGCACGCGATGGCCGGATGTCGTATGCTTGACGCAAAGCTAAGCCGGTTGAGCTTCAACAATCCACTCACTTCAAGCCGGTGTGGCGTCGTGAAGTTGTGAGAAATCCAGGCTGAACGCGCCCGGGCTCTCAGTATGTTCTTTTCGCGAGCGCGCCTTAGCCCTTTCCAGATGGCCGGCGCGAGCCTGCCTTTACCGGACGTCCGCCTGATTCCGCGGGCTCGGGACCTTCGCTGGTAAGAGCGCCCGGTTCCTGCTTTGCGAGCGCCGCTTCGTTGCTCTTTGGGAACAGCTTTATCAACGCCTTGAACTCAATGACCGCGTCATCGTTCCGGCCCAGCTTCTGAAGCGCCTTGCCCTTCTTGTAACGAGCCCCGGGAACCTTGTCGCCTTTGGGAAAGTTGGTTGAGACTTTGTCGAACTCGTCGATGGCCCTAGCCATATCGCCCTTCGAGAAATAACACTCCCCGATCCAGTACTGAGCATTGTCGGCCATTTCGCTAGAAGGATAGGACTCGACGTAGGTATTGAATTCGCTGATCGCCAGTGCATAGTTCCCGCGAGAGTAGTCGGCGTAAGCGGCGGCGAACAGCATATCGGGGTTGCCCGGGTTTACTTCGGGAAACGCGGGAGTCTTCGGCATGTCCTGAACCAGCTTCTTCAACTCCGCCAATGTCTGAGAGAGTCTGTCCATCTTTTGGTTTGTGGATCCCAGCCGCTCTCCAAAAGTATTGACCTCGTTTACGGTAGCTGCAGCGCTTTCGGCGACTCGCCCTTGAGCCTGCCGTATCGCGGACACGTTATCGCTGATCTGGATGATCAAGGCGCTCAACTGGCCGCTGTTCCGGTCCATGCTCTCCTGCATACTTCTCACTTGCCTCTCGAGAATGGTTATCTCGGCCTTGAGATCGTCCACCGCCAATTTCAATTGGTCTTTTTCCTTGTCGCTCGCGGCGCCGGAAATGCCCACCGATGATAAAACCAGCACGGCAATGGCGATCATCATTCTTCGGTTCATAAAGACCCCCAATTTCGAAACCATGGACGGAAGGGGACCAAGGACCGAGTGGTCCTTGGCGAAAGTTGTCAGGCCGGGAAAGCCGCTGATTTGCGCTGACTACGTAACGCTGATCCGCGCGGATCAGCGTTACGTAGTCAGCGCAAATCAGCGGCTTTCCCGTTCTCACGTCAACAACGCATCAATTCGAAGGCGCGGCGCCGCCGGACACGTATATAAAATCATCGCGTCGATCATGCGCCCACGACGGCGTCATCGACGGCGCTCCCTCGTCCGCTCCGATCGCATGTTCTTTGCCATAGCTCACGGTCATCATTCGCGACGAATCGACGCCAAGCGACGCCAAAAACTCCTTAGCGGCTTGAGCGCGCCTTTCACCCAGACCCAGGTTGTACTCTTCAGTGCCCCGGGGATCGCAATTGCCTTCTATTCGAAAGACAATCGAACGATTCGGGCCTTGCGTGAGCCAGCCGGCCGCTCGCCGGAGACGATCCTTAGACTCGGGAAGAAGGTCCGCCTTGTCGTAGTCGAAGAAGACAGGCTGCACCCATTGCTTGAAAATGATGTCGACGCCCGTCGCCGGGTTAACTCTCAGCGGTCTGCTTGGTCCCGCGTCGTCTTCGGTGATCGTGATGCGAGTAGAAGCCGACTCGGCGCCGCCCGGCCCTGTAGCCGTAGCCGTGTAAGTAGTCGATTGACCCGGGCTCACCGAGCGCGATCCGCTTGGCGGCACGTTGCCAAGATCGGTGATGCTGACTCGGTCCGAGTTGGTTGAACTCCACCGCAACGTCGTGCTCTGCCCCCGCTGAATCGCGTCTTTATCGGCTGATATCTGAATCGAAGGGCGCGCCGACCTGCTGCTGACGTTGACCGTCTTGCTGTCGCGGGCCTCTTTGTCGCCGCGTTTTGCTACCGCGGTGAAGTCGGTAGTTTGATTAGGAGTAAAGACCTTGGATCCGGTCTTGTCGACCTTTTCTCCGTTTAAAGTCACCGCCTTCGCGTCTTGCGAGGCCCAAGTAACTTTTACGTCCTCACCCTGTTGAATCTGATTGCGTGAAACTTGAACGGAAACTTTGGGTTTAGCGCATCCAACCGCCATCAGAACCATCGCACTGGCCATAGCGGTGAAGAGAATTCTCGAAGCTCTGTCTACCATCTTCAGCTCCTTTCCAAGTAGGGCGCGTTATTTTTTCCCGCGCATTTTGCAAGGATTGTACACTCAATGACTATGAATCAAAACCGTGGGTAGTGGTTCGGTTTGTAGCGAGCTAAGTCCCGGGCGTCAGTTTCCGGATCAGCCGCGGATCGACGCCGCCTTCGGTTCGCTGATCCGCGCAGATCAACGCTACGCAGTCGGCGCGAATCCGCTGTTCCTCTCAGTGGGTCTCTCTCCACTCAAACTGAACCGCTATCAAACCGTGAACTCCCCTTCTTGATTTGAACCGCCGGAAGCCCCTGGAAACCGCGAGTGAAATTACAAAAGCCCCTATTTCCCCCACGCTGGGGTTCGGCCTCCGCCCTGTGAAAGCTGGCGTTGACCGCTGCCGTCTATGTGCATAAGCCACACCTCCCATCGGCCGCTCCTGTTTGATTGAAACACAAGATGTCTGCTGTCCGGAGACCACGATGGGCTCTCATTTCTGCCATGCGAGGTCAACTGCAAGAGCTGCCCCGAGGCTACGTCCGCCACGAAAATCTGATAGCCGCCCGCGCCGCCCCACGTGAAAGCCACGTAGCGTCCGTCGGGCGACCACGACGGAGAATCAGAGTGGCCCCCGCGAGCAATGAGCGGCCGTTGATTGGCCCCACTCGAGTCCATAACGTAGATCTGGGGCGATCCTCCGCGATCAGATATGAACGCGATCTCGCGGCCCGTCTTTGGATTCCAACGCGGAGATATGTTCACCGCCTTCGACGTGCGAGTCAGGCGCTTCGGTCCTGATCCGTCGAGGTTCGATACGTAGATTTCCATCGATCCATCCTGGCTCAGAGCGGAGCTAAAGGCCAATTGACCGCCAGGCGAGATCGAAGGCGACGTTGTCGTCGAGTTGAAATGAGTGCCCCCAATGAGGCCGCCATCGGCGGATCGAACAACGACGTTGGGCACGCCGCTTTTGTAGCTGACATATGCGATGTGACTCCCGTCGGGCGAAAACTGAGGGAAGAGCAGCGTCGGGCCATCCGAGGCGAACGCCCGTTGATTGAATCCGTCGTAGTCCATGACCTTGATCACGCCGCCGCCGACATAAGCGATCTTCGAGGTCGCTACTCCGCTCTGGCCGGTCAGCAGTTTCACGATCTCTTCGGCGAATTCGTGAGCCATGCGGCGCGGGTCGCCGTTGCGCCGTGACGCGATGAGTTGCTGTTTGGTCTTTGCGTCGTAGAGGTAAGTGTCGGCCATCAACCCGCCGGAACTCTGGATATTCCCGAACGCGACGTAGTCCGCCTTGGCGGGATCGCCGCTCCAATCGTCGAACTTCAACGACGCGGGATCCGGCAGCGGAGTTCTTGGATTGAGGCTCTTGCCAACCATCGCGGCAACCGCGGCGAAATCGAGATCCTGACGCAAGGCTTGATTGAACGTCGCGACCGCGGCGTCAACGCCGGTGGAGCGCGGAACGAAATCCGCCAGCGCGAGATTCGGCCCGTTCCCCGGAGTCACTATTATCGCGCCGAGCTTTTTGCCAAGGTCGCCTTGCTCGGGTTGCTGTTTATATCCACCCGGCTGCCGCGCGTTACCCGCGCAGCAAAGCGCCAGGACGACTAGTGAAGCTTTCAGTGAGTTCATAATTGAGACCATCTCTTGATCAAAAGACCGAGCCGATACCGCGATGAACCGCGCACCTGGAAGGTCGCGAACTGAAGTCCATCAGGCTACTTCGGATAACGAAACCACACCTCGGCTACCGCGTCTTGCGCGCCGCCCAGAAATCCCGCGGGAAATGGCGGCAGCGGATTCGATGCAAGAAGCGCGCGCTCGACCGCGGTGTTTGCATCCGAAATCTGACTTCGCTGCTTGAAGCTTGCGCGAGAGACTCTCCCGTTTTCAAGAGAGAGAATCCGGCCGTCCCGGCCGATCCGCACCAGCACGATAATGTAATGCGAGGCGGCGTCCGAGCCAAACGGATTGTAGTTTCTGCTCAGGATCATCTGAATTCGCCGTCCGTACTCCGAGCCGCCGGGCAAGCCCGTGCCCACGCCGGCCCCACCTCCGGAACCGAGCCCCACTCCGCCCGTCATCGAGGAGGGGATAGGGTTGCCATAGGTTCGTCCGACGTCTATCGAAGTCGATGAAGATTTTCCCCGCTCGTCTTTTCCAGTGAACGCCTTTTCCGTTCGCGGGGCTACCGGCCTATCCGTCTTCACAGAGTTTGGTTCCAGCTTGTCCTTCTCGGTGTTCGGCATCACTTCATCGGGATGCTCGTTTGAAGCGCGGGCGGTCTCGACCTTAGCATTATTCAAAGCGTTGTCGCGGTCACCAACGAAGGAGACGGGTCTTGGTTTGGCGAATCCAAGCACCACCGATGGATCGGCCACGCCAACGTCGATTGAGCCGCCACCGCCCTCGCCTCCTTCGCCCGGTCCGGCCGCGACGAGTTGAACGCCGCCTCTGTATTCAACCCAAAGCACCATTCCAAGGATCACGGCGGCGTGGAAAGCGACCGAGATCGCGACGCCAAGGCGGCCCCCGCCGTCCTTCCGGCTCGTCACTGCGTTGCTGAATCCGTGAAGGCCCATCACTTTTTCTTCAACGTCGGTTCAGTCACAAGGCTAACATCGGCGCCGGCCTGTTTGGCCAAATCGAGCACGTAGGCGATTATGCGATAAGGCGTCTCGCCGTCTCCGCGCACATAGACCTTTCTCTCGCCGGATTCGCCAAGCGCTTGTACAAGTTGCTTAGGAAGATCGTTGACGTTGACGGCATGCGCCTCGGACCTCGTGCTCAAGTACACGTTGCCGTCTTTATCGATGCTGAGAACGACCGCCTTGGGTTTCGGCTGCTCGACCTGCGTCTCGCGTGTCTTCGGCAGATTCACCTCGATGCCGGTTTGAAGGATCGGAGCGGTAACCATGAAGATCACCAGAAGCACGAGCATGACGTCCACCAGCGGCGTCACGTTGATCTCCGCGAGCGAAGTCTGGGTGCGTCCTCTTTGATTAGTAAAAGCCATCGCAAGAGTGCCGGCTAAATGCTCGCTCGAACATAATGCCGCTCCACGAAATTCAAGAGCTCGAGCGTGAATCGATCCATCTCGGCCGTCAACGCCTTGATTCGGCTCAAAAGAGCGTTATAAAAGATCGCCGCCGGCACGGCCGCCGCGATGCCGGCCGCGGTTGCTATCAATGCGTCGGCGATTCCGGGCGCGACTGATTGTATAGATGACGCGCTAGCGGTGCTCAATCCCTGGAAAGCTATGATGATTCCGACGACTGTTCCGAAAAGGCCCACAAAGGGCGAAGCGTTGGCGGTCGTCGCCAGCCATGAAAGACTTTTCTCCAGCTTCGTGACCTCGTCAATGGCCGCCGATTGCAATACCCTTCCTATCGATTCGAGGCTGCGAACCTCGCGAGTTCCCTCGCTCATCTGATTGGCGATCTCGTCATAGCCCGCGAGAAAGATAGCCGCCAGTGGGCTCTGTCTGAAATCGTCGGCCGCGACATACACGTCGGAAAGCTTGGATCGCGCGCGAAAGTGACTCAGAAAGCTCCGGGATAACCGCTCAGCCTTCCTTAACCACATGAGCTTTGCGAAGATAATCGACCATGAACCTATCGAGAAGGCGAGTAAGAGGATCAGTACAAACTTTGCTACCGGACTGGCTCGGAGAAGCAGATCGATCAGGGAAGTTGCTTGCCTTTCAGAGGATTGAAAGAAAGAAAGAATCGAGCAGGACAGTGGAGTCAACTCTCAGTCTCCTTTTCGAATCGCGGAGTTATTCTAAGTGCGGCGCAGGTAACGTGTCAAACAAGCGCTTCGCGCGATCTCGACCAATTCCGAACTCGCGCGAGACGTCTTGAACCAACGGTGACGTAGTGTCTTAAACTTGTGTGGGCGCTGATGAGATACTTCATGGCTGGGGAGGAGGCCCCTACCTACA
>JAHFUG010000131.1:0-8799 GCA_023265195.1 Blastocatellia bacterium
GGTCGCGATCGTAGTTGCAATCACGACCGTCGCCAACATAGCTAACATGACCGGAGTCATCATTAGCAGGACCGAGGTTCAGGCGCGCCAGCTTGCCGATCAGATACAGTACGCGGTCTCTCAAGAGTTGGCGCACAACACGGCGGTCGAGCATTCGGCCACGGCTTATGAAGCGATAATGATCGAACATTCCGGCGTGCGTGGCCTGATGGAGACTGACATAGCGGCTAGCTTGTCGCGGCCCATCGCGTACGTCTATCTGGCGGATGAATCCGGCAAGACGATCGCGGATAAGGATGGGCGGCAGATGGCGGCAAACGCTCATATGATCGACGTTTCGGCGTACGACCTGGGCGAGTTGTCAAAACAGAACGCTTACATGCAGCTCGTAAGACTGCTTCTTGGCAAACCCGTGTTCGATCTGGCCGCCGATCTCACAACGGATCATTCGGCGCCGGGCAAGGTCCACATAGGAGTGTTGACGTCGACGATACGGCATGAACTATGGTCGCCCATCGCGACCAACTTACTAATCGGGTTCATCGCCGTGGCCGGGGCGGCGATCGTGGCGCTCAGCTCCGCCAATCTTCTGCTGAAGCCGCTTGAAGCGATCTCGTCCAGCATCGATCGGTTGGACCGCGGCGAGGAAGGCGCTCAGGCCGAGGGCGCGAACCTTCCCAAGGATCAAGTCGTGTCGAGTGTCACCGCTCGATTGCGGCAATTGGGAGAGCGGCTGGCCGGCGAACGATCCGAACTGGAGATAATGCGAGGCAGGCTGCGACAGGTGATGGGCCACCTTGAAGAACGATTGCTGCTTGTGAACCGGGAGGGCCGGGTTATTCTCGCCAGTCCCGACGCGGAAGATCTGATCGGCGGCAAGGCTCGCGAGCTGGCAGGTTTGCCGATCGACGAAACTCTCGGACAATCACACCCGTTGGTCTCGCTGATTGAACGGTCGTTGACCGAACGCCGATCCGTCGCGAGAACTGTTCTCCACCTGCCGGACGGGAGCCGGGTGCGCCAACTCATCGTGCGCGTCCAGTACATCGAAGACGCGGGAGAGACGGTCGGCGCGCTGGTGAGCCTTCGCGACTACGAGTCGTTTCAGAAATTCGAATCGCAATGGGATTTGTCGAAGAAGCTCGCCGACCTTGGCCGCATAACGTCCGGCATCGCCCACGAGGTCAAGAATCCGCTAAACGCAATGGTGATACATCTCGAGATTCTCCGAGCGAAGCTCGAGACGCCGGATTCGAACCCAACGCCACAGATCGAGATATTGGACTCCGAGATAAAGCGGCTGGACCGTGTGGTTCAAACTTTTTTGAACTTCACTCGCCCGCTCGAGGTCAGGCTCGAGCCGCTCGATCTCAACGCGTTGGTGAGCCAGGTGGTGGCCCTTGCTTTCACGGAAGCGGTCGATCTTGGGGTGAGCATTTCAAAAGAACTGGCCGAAGGACCGCTGATAATCAAGGGCGACCCGGATTTGCTGAAACAGGGTCTGTTGAATGTGATCATCAACGGATGTCAAGCCATGCCCGACGGCGGGCCGCTCGTCATCACCACGTCGAGCGCCGAGGACGGGTCGGCGCTCATAAGAGTGACCGACCGCGGGGTCGGCATCGCTCCCGAATCTCGCGATCAGATCTTCAATCTTTATTACACGACGAGAAAAGATGGGACCGGAATAGGACTGGCCCAGGCCTTCCGCGCCATTCAGATACACAATGGCCGGATTCGATTTGACAGCCAACCCGGAGTCGGGACCACTTTTGAGATATCGCTTCCAGCCGTAAGCTAAAATTGGCATTTGGCATTTGGCATTTGGCATTTGTCATTTGTCATTTGTCATTTGTCATTTGTCATTTGTCACTTGTCATTTGTCATTTGTCATTTGTCGCTTGTTCACTTGCTTGTCATTAATGATGGATGAATGACGATGATTGAACTATCAATCCGCAATCCGCGTGACAAATGACAAATGACAAATGACAAGTGACAAGTGACAAATGACCAGTGACAAATGACAAATGACAAATGACAAGTGACAAGTGACAAGTGACAAGTGACCAATGACAAATGACAAATGACAAATGACAAATGACGAGGGACAAATGACAAGTGAGCCACGCGAATTGCCCGAAACGCATCACAAGTCCAACTGCGATATGAACGGGAGGGCTCAAATGTTGAAAACGAGATTGTTGTTGCTCTTACAAGTGGTTCTTGGCCTCTCGCTGACGTTGCCAGGTAAATCAATCGCTTGGACACGACAGCAAGCAGAGATTCTCGGGATTGCAAGCCAGCCGCGCGATGAACGGCAGGTTCAACAAGTTGTTCCCCGCGCTCCGCTTATCGAGGGCGCGGCGTTCTGGAGAGGATCCCAATTGTCACCGGCCGAGGCGGGTGACCGAATTGCTCGTCGTGGTTTAAGCAGTATGAGCAAGAACTGGCCGGCCAAAGATAGAGATAAAGCGGGTGACCGAATTGCTCGTCGTGGCTTAAGCAGTGAGAGGCCCTCTAACCTAACCTCAACGCAACGATGGTTGTCGCGCGGACGACGGCCGCCTCAATTTGTGGGCTTGGAGAGTCTTGGAACCGGTGGGGGTGACATCCGCGAAATCGAGCCGAATGATCCCGTGGCGCAAGGGGTTTCGCTGCCGGTCAACATATTCGGGGAGATGACCTTCGACTTCGACGTGGATTTCTTCGCGTTTCGAACGTTCGCCGGGCAGCAGGTCACCATTGAGCCGTTCGCCGCAAGGCTGCAAGGTTCAATCCTGATTGCGGACATAGCCCTGTTTGACGCAAACGGAAACTTCCTCCTGGAGGACGCCGGAAGCGACGTGAGCGATCCGCTCATCCGCTACACCAGCTCCCGCGACGAGATACTGATTGCCGGCGTCGCGGATCTATTCGACGAAGGCGGCCCCAGATTCGATTACATCTTGAATATCGTAAGGGGTGTCGATGTAGATGAAATCGAACCCAATAACACGCCGTCTCAAGGCTTGCCCTCGCTGCCGGTCACGGTCTTTGGAGCCTTGGAAACAAAGGATGATCTGGATTTCTACGCCTTTGATGGCGTAGCCGGCCAGACCTTGATCGTTGACGTAGACGCGGAAGTGCTGGGTTCCAAGTTGGACTCCCAGGTCAACCTGAGGGACCCGTCTACAGGGACTCAATTATTCTTCAACGACCAGTACGACGGCGACGACTCTCGCTTCAACATAACACTGCCGTACACGGGGCGTTACGCCGTGGGAGTCGGCTCATTTGAACAAACAACACGCGGGTTCTACCGTCTGAACCTCTCGCTGGTTCCGGGAACCGGCGCGCCCAGCATTAGCGGCGTCACGAAAGTGTCCAAGAAGTTCATCGACGTCGCCGGCGCTGGATTCATCGCCGATTCGATCGTTGAAGTAAACGGCGTCCAACGCCCGACTAGCCTCGGAGAAGGCGGCGCCTTGCGGGGCCGAATCAAGATAAGGCCGGGAGACGTCGTTACGGTGTCGAACCTCCCTGAGGACAGGCGCTCGAACCCCGTGATCTTCCAATAACCCGATGCGGCGCGCATTTTCCAGAAAGGTCTCGGGGTAGACGGTTTTGACCCGCACACTGATTGGCGCGGGCGCGGGGACTGCTATAGGCGCGCTCGCCGGCGGAAGACGCGGCGCGGCTGCCGGAGCCCGGAATCGGCGGCGGCGCAGGTGCGCTGTGGTCGATTCTGTCAGGAGGCCGGGGCACGTTCTGAGATGGTGGGCCAGTTTAGGCTGGTGAAGATGGACAACCATTCTGGCTTCACCGCCCCTTATTCGAAAACATCGAAGACCGCAAGTTCCCGTGCTCGCTCGCTTCCAAGGATGGTCTTCCGGTCAGCTACTATTGCGTCATCCGTTTCGCGTGGCGGCCGAGTGCGGCAACTCTGGACCGAACCCGCAAACCCTTTTGGTTGAAGTGACCAAGCAGCTTGCTTCTCTCCATTCAATCTCGCTACTCTGGTCTGAAGTTTGGGTGCGTGAGATCGAACGCTAATCCTTCACCGTCACACCCCGTGGCCTTACAACTTTGACTGGCGGAATCAGCCGCCGGGTTTTACTATAAGCGAGGTAACGGGACACAAGTCACGCGGAGCACGCCAAAAATAACCGCCGTCACAACAAAGGTTCAATTCAATAAGGGCTGAGGAAAAAACAAATGGCCGCGCGAGAAAGCGAGATACAATCGACGGATCAACCTGCGTCAGAAATGTTCGAACAAGTTCGCGCTCGAACGATGCGCATCGTAGCTCCGCTTGAAATCGAAGATTACGTCGTTCAAACCGCGCCTTTCATGAGCCCGCCCAGATGGCACCTGGGCCACACAACATGGTTTTTCGAGATGTTGCTAAAGGAATTCGCGTCGGGCTATGAAGTGTACTCGGAAGACTACTTGTTCTACTTTAATTCTTATTACGAGCGGTTTGGCGCGCGCATCGAGCGGGCCAGACGCGGGGCCAAATCCCGTCCGACGGTTCGCGAGACTGTTCGGTATAGAGATCACGTGAACGGCGAAATGACGAAACTCCTGCAAACCGCGGCCGATCACCCTCGTTCCGGCGAGTTACTATCTTTGACGCGTCTTGGACTCGAACACGAGATGCAGCATCAGGAACTGCTCGTTTACGATATCAAACACCTTCTTTGCGATCGGTACGCCGCGCCATCGGCGACCGCCCCAGCCGCCTTTCAGTTAAAAAGGGGAATGGCCGAAATCGAGGGAGGACTGTTCGAGTTGGGCTATTCCGGAAGCGGCTTTGCCTACGATAACGAGAAGCCTGCTCACACCGTCTACCTTCAAGACTATGCGATCGATCTTGCGCCGGTCAGCAACGGCGAGTATCAGGCGTTCATGGAAGACGGAGGATACCGGGATCATCGCTTGTGGTTCTCCGACGCGTGGAGCCTTATTCAACAAGAGGGCTGGCAAGCGCCGATGTACTGGGAGGCCGAAGGCGGCCAGTGGTTGATTCGCGACTTTCACGGCTTGCACGATGCTCGAGCGCGGGCGGACGAACCGGTGTCGCACGTCAGCTATTACGAAGCGTCCGCGTATGCAAAGTGGGCGGGTAAGCGGCTGCCTACGGAAGCGGAATGGGAAAAGGCGGCTGGCGGGTCTTCAGCCTCGGCGTCGAATTTCTTCGAAAACGAGTTGTGGGGCGCCGCTCCGATCGGATCGCTTCATCGAGGAAAAAGCGAGTGTGGTTGCCATCAGATGCTTGGCGACGTGTGGGAATGGACGATGTCCGATTACTCTCCATATCCGGGCTTCAAATGCGAGTTCGACGAGTACAACGACAAGTTCTTCGTAGGACAAATGGTGCTGCGGGGCGGCAGCTTCGCCACGCCGCGGTCACACATTAGAACAACGTACCGGAATTTCTTCTACCCTCAAGAGAGATGGGTAATCGCGGGTTTCCGCTGCGCGAAGACGATATGACTCCGGCTGAGGTTCGGAGTGAGGAGTGAGGAGTTCGGGGTTCGGAGTGAGGAGTTCGGGGTTCGGAGTGAGGAGTTCGGGGTTCGGAGTGAGGAGTTCGGAGTTCGGGGTTCGGAGTTCGGAGTTCAGGGTTCGGAGTGAGGAGTTCGGAGTTCGGAGTGAGGAGTTCGGAGTTCAGGGTTCGGAGTTCGGAGTTCAGCCTTTAGGCTGCCGCCGTTCAGAGTTCGCGCTTTATCGTCCCAGCCTAAAGGCTGAACTCTGAACAGCGCGAACTCTGAACAGCGCGAACTCTGAACAGCGCGAACTCTGAACCTCCGCACGCTGAAGCGTGAACTCTAAACGAAATGCTAATGGTGAAGCACGTCTCGCGCTTCACCATTAACTTTCACGCGTTAGGGGCTACTGTCCGCGATGCTGACGATCGTGTTTCTGACGGTAGATATCCTTGCTCGACTTATCTAATTCGTGGTCGAGCCGCGCGCGCTCGCGATCCGAGACATGACCGTCCGCCTTGGCCCTCGCCTCATCCACTCTTATCCGCGCTTGCTCCGCTTCCAGCCGCGCCGCCTCGTGGCGAGTCAATGAGCCGCTTTGAATGCCCTCTCTGATTCGCTCCTGCTGATAGTGCTCGCGCTTGTTGATGCGAGGCGTGCTTGCATTCGCTATGACGGTGACGCCGAGCGTCAGAATGGCCGCCAGGAAGTATCCCATCACTCTCTTCATAATGTTCCTCCGTTGATTTCCTTCGAGGCGAGCCGTGCGCACATATGACGGTGGTGTGTTGGAAAAGGTCTGAGAAGAATTATCGGATGAATCTGACCGGCGCTCACCGCCGTCTAAGCAATAGCGAGAGCGCCATTGCCAACCCGATGAACACGACGGCGCGGCGAACGAACGTGCGGCCCAGCCGCCGGGCGAGACCGGCTCCGCCATAGCCGCCTGCTATCGTTCCGGCGGCCATTATCAGAACATCCGGCCAGATCACGCTTCCGCTCCATACGAAGTAGACCGCCGCGACGCCGTTGATGCACGCGGCGAAAAAATTCTTCAGTCCATTCATCCGATGTATGTCGGTCAGGCCCAACAGCCCAAGCGCCGCAAGCATCAGGATCCCCATTCCGGCCCCGAAGTAACCGCCATAGACCGCCACGAAGAACTGAAAGACCATTGCGCCGGCCCACCATGAATTCGACCGCTTCGCATCCACGTCCATCTTCATCAGACGCAGCACCGGCTCCTGCATCGCGAATAGCAGAGTGGCTCCCAGGACGAGGAGCGGAATGATTGAATCGAAGACGGCGGGCGGCGTGCGCAACAGCAAAACGGCTCCCAGCGCTGCTCCGGCGAGCGACGGTAATCCCAGTAAGAGCGCCCAACGGCGGCTGCCACGGATCTCTTGACGAAACCCGATCATTCCCGCCAGCGATCCAGGGCAAATCGCCACGGCATTGGTTGCATTGGCCGGAATAGGCGTTCTTCCCAGCCATACCAGAACTGGAAACGAAAGCAACGTTCCGCCGCCGGCCACTGAATTGATCATGCCGGCTATGAATCCAACCAGAAGAATGATCGCGCCATGCGATAGGCTCATAGGAAGGGGAATTGATGATTGATGAATGATGATTGATGAATGATGATTGATGATTGATGATTGATGATTGATGAATGATGATTGATGATTGATGATTGATGAATGGAGATTCGCGCGAATTGTTTGAGTGTTGACTGGGCTTGTTGACTACGGATTGCGGATTGCCAATCGCGAATTGAAAAACGCGGTCACCATTCCGGCATTCATCAATCATCAATCATCAATCATCAATCATCAATCATCAATCATCAATCATCAATCATCAATTCCCCCTATCCCCTCCCCTTCGCCTTCGCGTGCTCGTCGGCCAGCATTTGCATCAGCGCTTCGCGGCGTTCGTAGAGACGTTTCGCCTTTCGCGGCTTGTGTCGAGCCAGCGCATACGCCGTCAGGATCGGAAGCGCGACCGTGGAATCGAGATAGCACACAACACTGTCGGGCAGTTTGTCCGGATCTATCTTGCCCCAGCTTACAGCTTCGCTAGGCGTCGCGCCCGACAGTCCGCCCGTGTCCGGCCGCGCGTCGGTCACCTGCAAGAAGTAGTCGTGTCCCTTCTCCTCGATTTTCAGCACCTCTTGAATCTGCGGTTCGGTTTGAAGGATAAAATTCTTAGGGCTTCCGCCGCCCAGTATCAATACCGCCGACTTGCCGCCCGTCCGCTTCGCGTTCAGAACGATCGCCGCCGACTCGTTAACGTCGGCCGTTACGTCGAAACGGAGCTTGCCCCCGGTGAGCGCCTTGGCCGCGACGTTCATACCGATCGAACTGTCGCCTGGTGACGACGTGTAGATTGGAATCGCGGCGTCATGGGCGGCCGCGAGCAAGCTCTTGCGGCCTATCCTGAGCACTCGCTCACGCTCGGCGATGTATTTGCCGCACAGATAGTGAAACTCAGCGGTGCTCATTTCACGCTGGAACTCGGGGCCGTCGATTATGCGGCGATAGAATTCGTCCGTCGACAGCAAGACGCTGTAATCGAAGAAAATATCGTAGATTCGAACCACGCCTTCGTCACGAAGCGTGATATCGGACGTCTGAGGGTTGCCTCGGTGCATTCGAAGCCCGATTCCGAAATGAGTGTCGTGATAGAGATTGGCGCCCGTCGATACAATCCAATCGACAAATCCATTTTCGATGAGCGGAATGACGCACGACATGCCGAGCCCGGCGGGGGTCAGCGCGCCGGTTATGCTCATCCCGATAGTGACGTCTTCGTCGAGCATCTTCTCGACGAAGAGTTGGCAGGCTTCGCGGAGCCGCGCGGCGTTGTAAGCAAGGAAAGCTGATTCGACGAGGTCGGCTACGGTCATCGAACCTGTAATGGGCTTAGGATCAATCGAAGCGCCGCCCAGGAAGTTGTGCTTACCGGCCATCGTCACCTCGCGATAGAAGCATCCGAGCAACTGAGAATAAGCGTTGTTGCGCCAAACGTCTTAGGTTAAATGCTCATCGGCTGGGGCGCAACCATATCTTCAGGATGATTCGGCATTCGCATCCCGTTCGCGCCTTCGCACCCCGTAGGGGTTCTCGTGTTTGGCCATTCACACGCGGTAAGAGCGGTCGCGGCCTTCAAGTGCGGCAGCTTTACCGCCGCTTTCATTCTTCGCTTCGGGCCCGCACCCAAGGAGACTGCCAAAGCGGCGACCGGCCGCCGCACTCCGGACCTTGCGCCGCGACGTGCTGCCTCGCACCCCATCTGGGGCGCAATGTTTGTGGCGCCGCGGTCGGCT
>JAHFUG010000131.1:8899-13142 GCA_023265195.1 Blastocatellia bacterium
CTCTCATTGTTGGAAGGTGGGCGGTGAGGTTGTCATCAATCTAGTGGTGCTCGGCGTAAATAAGACATCCGCCACAAAGAAGCACAAAGATCACAAGAAAGAACCTGCGGGAAGGCCAACAACGCTTGCGCTAAATGCATTCTCATTTATGTGACTTTTGAGCCTTTTTGTGGCTCGAGAACTTCTGCCACCCACCACTAGGCGATGAAAACGTGGCTCCATTCATCCGCGCCAACAACGGAATGAACAAGAAGAACGCCCGAAGAGCTCTGAAGAGCTCTAAGGATCGCAGCCGGCAACCAGCATCTATTGATCAGTGAGTGGAGGAAATACATGGCGACTCTTAGCGCCGGCAAGTGGTCATACAGCGAAGTCGAACTGGAGACCATGTTTCGCACGGCCGACAAACGCGGAAAAGACAGACTGAGGAAGGAACCTCGTGCAGCCCGCGCCGAATATGACGCCAATTCTCGACGCATGGTAATCGAGATTGTAAACGGCTGCACTTTGATGGTCCCGGTAGATGTGATGCAAGGCTTGCGCGGAGCGACTGATGAGGAGTTGGCGGACTTTGAATTGAAGCCGCGCGGTTTCGATCTACATTGGAAGACCCTGGATGCCCAGTTCTCGGTCGCCGGCTTGCTGGCGGGCGTCTTCGGAACAAAATCATGGATGGCGAAATTAGATGACTCAAGAGGACGATCAACCTCACACGTCACGCCCTCCCCAGCGCGTCCGAGTCAAGTTAAGGATCGCCGTCATCAACGCACCGTGAACACTTCTAAGACGGCCAAACGGCGCAACTCCGCGGCCTGACACGCGGGCAACTAGCGGTGCTCGGCTGAAGTAATTCATCAGCCACAAAGATGCGCAAGATCACAAGAGAGAACTGTGGGATATGGTGTCTGTCTTCTCATCTCTGTGACTTCTGAGCCACGTTGGGGTTGCACCCCTTCCGTGAGACAAAAAGTTAAGACACACCAGCACCGGGAGGAAAAAGGTTCTTGCCATCGGCTGATCGCAGTCTCACAATCAGCCGCGGTTGGTGAAGCGGAAGCGGGCTCTGCTGGAGAGCTTCCGCTACATTGGATCGGATAGATTTCCTTATGCCTCGGAAAACTCATGCTTAAGCTACGCTCAACTCTATCTGTAAGCGAATCTTGTGCTAGAACTCAGCTTGTGATGGGAATCCGTCGTCCGCACAAAGCATCTCCGACGCAGACAAAGGGATTATCCTCTCGCATGATCCGAAGTACTCGCTTGTGATTCACCTCCCAGTCGTCTCGACGCAAATTCGATTCGCGAACAATCAGAAACTCTCAGGTCGGGAAGGGCGGCTTGCCCCCGCTCCCGAGTCAGTTTGAGTGGACCGCGAGCAGCGGGAGCAAGCCGCCCTTCCCGACCTGAAGGGTTGTGGAATTGAACATGGAAATTGGTTCATGCCCTTCCCGAAAAATGGCCGGACTCCAGAGATCTGTTAAGGAGTGCGTCACAACCCCGGGGCTGACCTTGCCGAGCCGCAACCCTGTTGGGGTTGGGAGCCTCCGTATTCCTCCAATTGAGCACTCATTCCGTGGCGCTGTACTTACTGAAGGAAAACAAACGATCTCAACCTTGGCGTTACGTCTGAAAGTTGAAAGTCAGGGTCCCAATGACCTTCACGGTTTTCCCTTCCAGCCTTGTTGGTTTGAATTTCCAGCCCTGAGCCGCGTCAACTGCCGCGCCTTTCAGCAGCGGGTGACCTGACACGGCGCGGGCTGATTCAACCTTTCCGTCTTCGTTAATCATTACCTCGACTACAACCGAGCCGCTGATCCGAGCGGCCTTGGCTTGTGGCGGATAAGTCGGTTCGACTTTCCTGATCGCTGTTTCTTGCAGCAACGCTCCCGACTTGCGGATTACAAGCGGCGGCCCGTCGCCGGAAGGAGGTCTCGGTGGAGCGCCCGGCCCCGATGGCGGTTGATCTGACGCCGGAGGCGGCGGGGCCATCGGGGGAGGCGGCGGCGGTGGGGGTGGAAGGAACGTGCCCCACTGCCCCCCACCTTCAAAGAGCACTCCGGATAATCGCACCACCGTCTGGCTTGGATCACCCGGCAGCGGCGCCAGAAAGACTGTATCCGAGCCGGCGTTAACGGAACCATACGGCTCGATCACAAGCTTGACCCTGCCGATGAAATTGACGCTCCGCGTTTCTTTATTGTTGAATTCAACGCCGACTCCGATGATCCGCTTTGCCGTGTTGTTTACAAACACGATTGCGGGTCTGAGCATGTACATATCGCTGGTTTCGCGGACGCTGTCGCCTCGTTTGCCTTGCTTATATACGACGCCCGTCTTGACGGCTTTGACGCTCGCGGACGCGATACTCAGCGGCGTTCCATCCTGGTTCTTGAACTCGATGGGAATATCAGGCGCGTCGTCCAGTCCTTTCAAGAGATCGGCGACCTTCTCCTGATCCGCCGCGTCAAAGCCCGCCACGGAGCCAATCACTCCTCCCGGCGTTCCACCGGGGACTCCGGCGGAAACACCACCCTCTACGCCGCCGGGTACTCCACCTACAACTCCGCCCGGAACTCCGCCTCTCACGCCGGGATTAGCCGCGCTGCTTCCTTGATCGCGGTTCCTGGTTCCTTGAAAGCCGCTTCCATCGCGGCTAAGCACGACCGCCCCCACTGACATGACCACAAGCGACGACACCGCGAGGGCGATCAAAACTCGCTGAAATGCAGAGAGCGTTCTTCTGAATGAATTAGCCATGATCTCTTCAATCCTCCTGCGTAGACTCGGACCGGCGGCGCAGGAAAGACCGGGCACTTCGTGACCCGAACATAACCTGCACACTTTCAATATGCTCGATGCATATACTTCGGACGCTACATTGAGACTGATTACGCCTTCGTCGCAAACCCGTTCGCGCTCGGCCAGCAATTTGCGGTCGAGCACCCACACCAGCGGGTGAAACCAGAGAACGGAGCAAAGCGCCATGTGGAGATTGCTGATCAGATTGTCCCAGCGCTTCACGTGAATAACTTCGTGCATCATCACCGCCTCGAGTTCCGCTTCGTCGAGGTGTTGGCAAAAGCGCTCGGGCATGACGAGCACCGGTCTCAGCACGCCCCAGACGCCCGGCTCCAAGGCCCGATCCACGAAAACAAGCTTGATGGCACGCGTTACTCCAAGCGTGTTTCGGACCTGCGATAGCGCCGCGGCTTCCCGGCCTTCCGGTATCTCGCGGGCGTTCTTGATCACCAATGACAGGCTGCGCCGCCGCCACCACCAGACCAGCACCACCGCCGCGAAACCGACAGCCCACAACGCGCTGAAAACGCAGTAGACTTCCGAGTGGCCCGATCCGGTTTCGGAAGCAATCGGGAATCCAGTAGTAAACCGGCTGACCGGCTCGGTGATTTGCGAGAACACGGGCGTCGTGGCCGCGGTTTGATGCGCGAAGAGCGCCTGCAAGTCGAGGCCGATCCTGCTTGCAATGAACAGCAGCGCGGCGGAGGGCAAGGCGAATTTCAACGCGGCCAGAAGCAGAACTGCGTAACGGCCCCGCGCCGGTCCCCGCCTGAGAGCTACGTTCACCAGGAACGCCAGGAGCAAAAACAACGTCGCTTGCCACAAGTGGTTGGCCGCCCTTGGCCAGAGGAGGCTGGAAGCATCGGCCAGCCACGAATGAATGTTCATGACTTCTCCTATCCGGCGCTCGGAAACATCGTGCGGCTCAGGATTGTCCGCGGTCAACTCTTCCCGGTCTTACGTTTTCTTTCAGCCTGGCCGGCCAGCATCGCCTCAAGCTCCTTGATATCGTCGAGGCTCAACTTTCCAGCTTCGACTAGATGGGCCATCAACGGACGGGCTGATCCGCCGAACACGTTGAGCAACTCGGCGATCAAGCGGCGATGAGCGGCCTGTTTGGAGAAGACAGGCTCGAAGATGTGAGCGTTGCCTATTTTTTTTACCAGACGAACCGCCTTCTTCTCTTCGAGTCTCCGAATGATGGTCTGCACCGTCGTGTAGGCCGGTTGCCTGGCGGCGGGCAGTCGATCCATGACTTCCCTGACTGATCCGCTGCCAAGATCCCAAAGCGCATCCATGACTTCCATCTCGAGCTTGGTCAGCTTTACCGTTCGCTCTCGCGCCATCGCTCCTCCACCTGATTTCCGTTGACTACTACAGGCGAGGCTGACTCTACTACAAGTGTCGTAGACAAGTCAACGGATTTCTTAGATTGCGAATTGCG
>JAHFUG010000131.1:13242-16605 GCA_023265195.1 Blastocatellia bacterium
TTTACCGTTCGCTCTCGCGCCATCGCTCCTCCACCTGATTTCCGTTGACTACTACAGGCGAGGCTGACTCTACTACAAGTGTCGTAGACAAGTCAACGGATTTCTTAGATTGCGAATTGCGAATTGCGGATTGCCGATTGCGGATTGCGGATTGCGGATTGCGGATTGCGGATTGCCTGTGGATACCTTCTCCGCTTGGCCCAAGTCAATTCAACGGAAGGCAAAGAATTGGGGGAGAATTGGTGAGATTGACCGCGTTTGTCACGTTGGTGACGAGATTTGTATCACTTATTTTTGGAATGCCCTTGTCACAAGTGGAGTAGCATGATAGCGTGTCGAGCCGGGGCTGGCAGCCACTTGTATCACAGGCTTCAGCCCGGAGGTCTTTGGCAGCAGTAAACTGAGCAGACGCGCCGGTGTGAATCCAAGCGAAACGCCGACAGGATGTTTGGAACACTCGTTGTGGAGATCTAAGATCGAGTCCACTCGAGTAATGCGATAACGGGTAGAAGCGGGCGTGCTCGGATGCTCAAAGGAGCTTGGGCCACGGTTCCTTGAGCCGCCGGCCAGTTGCACTCAGATGGCGGGTGTTCGGTTGGTTTTTTGAAGCGCCAGGAAGTAAGGCTGGTCTCAGCGCATCCGCATGATCAAGGTAAGCGCGAGGATCAGCATAGCAGCCAGTCCAGGCTCGGCTGTGGCTGGCGTTGGTGGTTGAGATGTTAATCCTTTGTTTGAGGCTGAGGTGCTACTTTGATTTGCGGTTGCTTTGAGAGACGGCGCTAGTTCCCATGGATCGCAAATGCAATCGGTGTCGCCACAAGCGCATGATCGACCGCCCCCTACCGAATGGCCGGCAAAGGCTTGGGTTGGGAATGGAACAGGGCTAGTAGTAATGGCTGTATTCCGCGAGAAAACTGGTGATAGCAGAATAAGCGCCGCACAGGCTAATAGTCTCATGGCTCTATCCTCCGGTGAATTGTGGACGTTCGGAACGGACGCCTTATCGAGGCCGACTCAGCACCAACAGGCGATCTACGCGCTACTCGCCCGTACCAGATACGGCCGCCAAGAAATCGAGGGTTTGTACAGGTCTTTGGCTGATATTGCCGCTCAAGCTCACGCGCTGATAGATATCGGAGCCCTGGACCTTGTAAGCCAGATAATGCTAGCCCTGCCGTTCCCGCCTCAGCGAAAAAATCTGGCCCGCTACTATCAAGCATTCTGCCTGAACAAAAAAGGGGAGTTCGAGGCGGCAAGAGAAACCGCCGATCAGTTGTTGGAAGAAGGACTGAATCCACGATTGCGCTCCCAGGTCCTGTTGCTCAAGGCCGCCAGCTATTTTCGTTCCAGTGAGATCGACCAGTCTCTCCGCTTCTATGTCGAAGCTGGCCACTTTGCTCGTGACTGCGATCCGTCGGCTCTCATTACCTCGCAACGAATGGCCGCCATAATAAAGAGCATGCATGGCGATCACGATGCTGCTGCCGCCGATCTTGAGGTTCTAATGCCGCTCGCCTGCCAGATAGCGAGCCACGACCCTGAAGCATATGCAGCAACGCTTAATAGCTACGCGGTCGAACTGGCTGAACTGGGCCGAGTTGAACAAGCGCTGAATGTAGTATCGAGAGTCGCCGCATTTCCGTCGTTAGTTCCCGAGATCACGGAAACCATAGCCGAGCTTAAAAGCAAACTACCGACTCGGAAGCACTCGGTTGTCGTCATTCATCGTCCGGAACCCGTCGCGGCGCTGCAAGCGAACCCTAATCGGGGACGTAAGCGCGTCAGAACATCAACGTTGGTCATGCGTGAAGCCGAACGGCGTTTCACGTCGCTTCGGGCGCCTCCTGCGTCCCGTGTTCTACCAGCCACCATCCTCGCGGCCATCAATCCCGCGCGCCAGCCTGCCAAACCACGCGCGCCTTAATACCTCTCCGTGTTTTCCATCCAGCGCAAAACAGGATGTAGGCCAATCGATCGATTGGCTTAAGGGTGAAAAACTGCGGAGGATTCTCAAGCGCGTATCTACGGGCGCATAGATAACCTATTTCTTCTTCAAAGAAGTTCAAAGAACAACGATGCCGTAACGTGATCGCTCTACGACTTTACGGCATGGCCAAAACTCGATGAGCGGGTGGACGTCATTCCAAGTGGCGTCCACCCTCTCAGCAAATCAAGCGCTTCGGCGTGAAGGGATTCTTTTACCTTGACCACGCCGCAACGCTAAAGAGGCGTCTATGATAATTGACGGCTATGCGGGTTACAACCTCAAAATAGCTCCGAGTGATAATGACTCCCAGGTTGGTCTGAGGGAGCCGGCAACAGAACCGACCCTCTCCTCTACTTCTCCAGCGGCGCTACTCCAAAGTAGTTCTAATCCCGGCGATACCAGCAAGACCCTCCACGCTCGTTTGCTCGCCAAACAAGTCGGCTATCTTCAAGTCGACCGCTCCTCCAAGGGCTGTCTTTTGCTGGCCACGATGCCCAAGCAGTCATTCCCACCAAATCAGTTCATTCCGTGCAGCGGTCTCTTGTGCGCGATCGAACGTGGATCGGTTCTGATCAGACACGCTCGTGATGAGTATCCGGTCAAGGAAATGTACGCCGGTGGTGTCTTCGGAGAGATGCCTTCGATGGCGCAAACCATGCTGTCGGCCGAGGCGATAGCCGGACCGCGGGGAGTTACGGTGACGATCATGAATCCCGAACAAGCATTGCAGTGGATGGAGACCGATCCACGTTGGTTCGTTGCAATCATCGCCCCCAGGCTAGCCGAATACGAGGCCAATTTCTATCAAGGCCGGTTTCAGAGGCCCGAATCGCGACTGGCCGGATTGCTGCTCAAGCTGGGCGGCAACGGCGCCGTGATCAAAGAGCTAACGCCGGAAGCTATTGCCGAGATGACCGGCCTCGGCCGGGAGATGGTCACCGTGAAGCTCCTCGAATTGTGGGGACTGGGCCTTATTGAAACAACAGACGGCGCCATAACCATTCTCGACGAAGATGCGCTCAGGAGAATGGGCGGAACAGGGGATAGGGGATAGGGGACAGGGGGACAGGGGATAGGTGACAGGTGACAGGGAAGAGGGGATAGGGAAAAGAAAACAGGGAAAGTCAGGTGAAGAAAGGAAAACGATGAGTACACAAAATCGCGGCGACTATGCCGACGGCGTAAAGCCAAACCAAGCTCGGAACTCTGACGACTCCGCCCAGCTTGAGTCTTCGGAAGGCGCAGCCGAAAACCGGCCGGCCGAACAGAGTTGCCCACGCTTCAAAGCAGGGAACTTCGCAAGAAGACGACCTCTCGCTAAGGGCCCTACGCATATCCAGGTCGCCCTGCTCGCCAGCCAAGTCGGCTACCTCGAG
>JAHFUG010000516.1:0-2000 GCA_023265195.1 Blastocatellia bacterium
GCAATGGTCCAAAAGACGGATTCTTGTCGTTCATCTTTTTCAGTAAGTCCACCATTCGCCGGAACAAAACTGGAATATTTGCTCCTCGAACGAGCGCGGCCATCGTAGCCCCAGCTACGAGATGCGCGGCGAATACACCGGCCGTCAAATCGCTGGGCAAACTGTTGGCGGTAGTCAACACCAGGCGCAAACGCTGCACGATGGCTTCGTCCTGATCACGCCAATTCTGGATTTGGCCAAGAGCGTGGTTTTCAAGGCTGGACATGGGATGACCGACGATCACGCGAGAGACAATTTCCGCCGAGCTCTTGGCGACCTGGAGATCGATAGGCTTGCCAGCCAGTACGATGTCGGCGACGTCCTTTGTTGTCTCTGCTTCGATCACATCCGCCCATGCGGAAGCCTGACTAAACTCCAACTGTCGAACCGTAGCGGAGGCTAAGAAGCCGCGAACAATATCAGCAGGGTGAGGATCGCTGGCTGGGCCGATGTTTCGCAAGGCCGGCCTGCCGGAAAAAGCCGCGTTCAGTCCTCGGAAGAAGCCGATCAATCCGATTGCAGGGGCCGGGCCCATGTTCAATATGCCCAAGACATCAGACGCCGTTTCGTCGATGCGATCGGCCCAGTATGAAGCGAGACCGCGGGTGCTGGCGTTTTTTGACAACTCTACATGGACGGCGGTCCCGACTTGAGCCAGGAGACCGTTGTCTGCGTGGAGAACGTCATGACCGGCGGTTTCATGCGCCAGTGCGGGCCATGCGAGCAGACCATGCCGCGCGTTCGAGGGAGGCAAGTTCACTATGCCGGCTTTTAGGCCGAAGTTCTCCGTCGCATCCACCGGCCAGGTGTAAGGTCCGGAGTCTGGGTTGCCGAACTTAACCAGGGGCGCAACAACCTCGAGGTCGGGCGGTTCCACACCCTTGCGGTCCTCCGCGCTCAGAAAGCCGTCGTAGAGATCCGCCACCACTTCCTGAAAGGCGGCGCTGGCTTGACGCTCGAATCTCTCCCCTCGTTGGATAATGGCTTGAGCAATATCTAACATCAAACCAGCCGCCCCTTCGCGCGATTGGTCACTAATGAGAACCCGGTTGAAGCCGCGTTCCCCAATTTCGTCGAGCGTTTGTACGAAGGGGTTGAACACTGATTGGAGATACAACGGCGGAATCCTCGACCGAGATCCCTGTAACCGTCCACGGAGGACGTCGAATTCCAGGGCGTCCGATGGACCTGGGTCTTGGTCCAACGCTGCTTGCCGGGCGTCCTCAATGCAGTTTTGCAAGTTGCTGATGTCGGGCTCACTCATCTTGATTCTCCTTTCTCGCTCAATGCGATTACGGAACTATTCGGCGGGCCAGACTCGCGAGGAATGCCTACACCGGCAGATCGCGGCCGGGCGGGCTGGGCTTCAGCACCGCGTGCATTCCAGCGGCGATTGCCCCTATAACCTCAATCAAGTTCTCTCCCACGTATAGGCATTTTTCTATGGGCACGCTCACCTTTTGTGCGGCGAACCGGTAGATAGCCGGATCAGGTTTGGCGACCCCGTTCGTATCGTGTTCCGAGACGAACCCGCGGGGATCAAGGAAACGTCCCAAACCCGCTTGCTCCAGCAGCGCAAGCCCCTGACTATTGTTCAAGGGGCCCAGGCTTGTAATTACGCCGATCCGGAGACCGACTTCACCGGCGACGGCGGCCAGCAGCCTTTGGCTGCTGGGGAATGAAACGAACTCTCCTGTTGAGGCGTTACGCTCTCCGAGCGTACCCCCAATATCGAAGAACACGAACTCGATGGCTTTGTCCATAAACGCCACACGGGCCCCTCCTATTTGTCGCCAAGTCTTCCACGAGCCTGCGAATCAGGCTTGCTCCTGTAATGCTGCTGCTCCTGCACTAGAATGACCGCATTCGCGAAAACATCACAGACTCGGGTGCGTTTATCAGGCGGTCCATTTTATGAATTGTCATTGTCCTTGGTCATTTGCGAAAGGACAGTGAAGGCC
>JAHFUG010000516.1:2100-5047 GCA_023265195.1 Blastocatellia bacterium
TAATGACCCGTTTAATGACCCGTGATTAGTCGTTGGTGATCCGAGGCGTATCGTAGATAATTGATCCGGCAGCTACAAACAAAACAAGGGTCTTAGAAAAGCAGGGAATTGGGGATTGGGCAAGAGGCTGACAAATGACAAATGACAAATGACCAATGACAAATGACCAATGACAAATGACAAATGACCAATGACAAAATGACAAAGGACAAACCAGATGATCGAACTGAATAATGTGGAGAAGTTTTACCAGACCGGCGTAAACAAAACGTGGGTGCTTCGCCGGATTAACCTGCTCGTCAAGGAAGGCGAGTTCATAACGATCATGGGCCCATCCGGAGCAGGGAAGTCTACTCTGCTCAGCATCATCGGCATGCTGGACAGTTCATGGACGGGCGAATACCGGCTTCTGGAGCATGCGATTCATACCTTGAAACCAAAACAGCGCGCCGAGATCAACAAGAAATACATAGGCTTCGTCTTTCAGCAATATCACTTGCTCGACAGCCTAACCGTTTATGAGAACCTCGACATCCCTCTGTCATATCGCAACATCAAGCGTTCGGAGCGGCAGGGCGTCGTCGCGGAGATTCTCGACCGATTTCAGATCGTCGGTAAGAAAGATCTGTATCCCACTCAACTCTCGGGAGGTCAGCAACAATTGATTGCGGTCGCCAGAGCGGTCGTCGGCAAACCCAAGCTGCTGCTGGCTGACGAACCGACCGGAAACCTTCACTCAACCCAGGCAAAAGAGATCATGGAGCTTTTCAAGAAGCTGAATGACGAAGGCGCGACGATTATTCAGGTGACTCACTCCGAAGCAAACGCGGCCTATGGTAATCGAGTGATCAACTTGTTCGACGGCTGGATAGCGAAACAATGAAGCTCCGAGCGGCGCTCCGCCGCCTATACAACGTGAGTGGAGCTTTGCTCCAATCGTACCAATGCCTGGGCAATGTGAATGAGCCTCGGACCGACACGGCCTTCGGGTCGCCGCTCCGCGCGGATCGGCGGGGCGCTCGAACAAGCGCCCACCTCTGAAGGCTGGGTTGTTTTGCGAGACGCTCGAAGCGGGAAAGGTGACGGATGAACGTAACGGAGTTGATGAAAAGCATGGGCCACGAGCAGGTCGTCTTCTGCAACGATCCGAAGTCGGGTTACAACGGGATCATAGCTATTCACAGCACCAGATTAGGTCCGGCGATCGGTGGGACCAGGCTCTGGCTCTACGCCAGCGGCGAAGAAGCGGTTATCGACGTACTCCGGCTATCGCGAGGGATGACCTATAAGAATGCAGTTGCCCGGATACCTCTCGGCGGGGGGAAGGCGGTCATTTCCGCGGATCATACCAAAGTCGATCGTGAAAAACTGTTTCGCGCGCACGGCGCGTTCGTCGAAGGGCTCGCCGGACGGTACATCACTGCGGAGGACGTCGGTACGAGCCCAGCGGACATGGACTACGTGCGAATGGAGACGAACCATGTGGCGGGACTTGCGGACGGCGCGGGTGATCCATCGCCCGTGACTGCGCGCGGCGTGTTTCGCGCTATTCAGGCTTCAGCCATGTACAAATGGGGAAGCGACGATTTGTCAGGAAGGACCGTGGCCGTTCAGGGATGCGGTCACGTGGGATTGAACCTGATGAGAGAGTTGAAGACGGCCGGAGCGAAACTCATCATAACGGACATCAATCGCGAACTTCTCGATCGCGCGGCGCGCGAGGTGGCGGCCGTTCCGGTTGAACCCGAAGCCATCTACGCGGCTGATGCGGACGTCTTCGCGCCGTGCGCTCTGGGCGGCATACTGAATGACGCGACCATAGCTCAACTGAAGGCAGCGATAGTAGCGGGAGCCGCTAACAATCAACTTCTCGAAGAGCGGCATGGAAGCGCGCTTGAACAGCGGAACATACTCTACGCGCCGGACTACGTGGCCAATGCAGGTGGAGTGCTCAATGGCGGGATCGAGCTATTGGGCTGGGATCGGGAATACGTCAAGAGCCGAGTCGACGGCATCTACGACACTTTGACCTCCGTTTTCGAGATCGCCAAACGCGACGGCGTTCCAACCTATAAGGCGGCGGACAGACTGGCTGAGCAGCGATTGAACGCGGCTTGAGCGCCATTGCCAGACGCGGCGCAACGGGCGGCCGCTATCTATCCGGAAATCCGCTCCTCAGAGAGACACTTCGCCGGCGGCGGCCTTCAACGCCTTGAAGCGGCCGGTGATGTCCTGCGCCGCGATCACGCCGGAAATAATGGCGGCGCTGGCGGCTCCGGCGGCAAGCACAAGCGCGAGATTGTTCAGGGTGATCCCACCAATGGCGACCACGGGCTTGGTGATCTTTTGAGTGAGCGAGCGAAGCGCTTCGATTCCGACAGCCGGGTCTGGGTTACCTTTGGTGCTGGTGCTGAAGATCGGCCCAAATGCTATGTAATTGACCGGCAGCGAATCGGCTTCGAGCGCCTGCGCCGGCGTGTGTGTTGAGTAGCCTATTAGTCCTGAAGCTCCCATCAATAGCCGGGCGCTATCGGGCGGCAAATCATCCTGCCCGAGATGAACCCCATTAGCTTTGACCGCCACGGCGATGTCAACACGGTCGTTGATGACTAAATCGACTCCCAGAGAACGCGCAACCGCCATAGCGGAACGCGCTGCTTCGTAAAACTCGATCGTGGAGGCATGTTTCTCTCGAAGTTGAATAAGCCTCGCCCCGCCCGCGGCGAGCCGTTTCACTTGTTCGGCATGAGAGAGACCAGAGAGATGAACGTCCGTGATTGGGTAAACTTTTGGCAGGTAAATCGGCACTGATTGATTATCGCGAAAGGCCGAGTGGATTAAAAGCAAAGTAGGGCCAATATCCAATTTCCATGATTGGCGAACTTGAACCAATTTCTTGCTCCCAAAACGCGCAACCCGTTCATTCCCTCCCTCCGTTAGGAGGGCC
>JAHFUG010000132.1 GCA_023265195.1 Blastocatellia bacterium
GGAGTGCGGAAGTTCGGAGTTCGGAGTGCGGAAGTTCGGAGTTCGAAGTGCGGAGTTCGGAGTTCGAAGTGCGGAGTTCGGAGGGCGGAAGTTCGGAGTTCGGAGTGCGGAGTGCGGAAGTTCGGAGTTCGGAGTGCGGAATGCCGGATCACGCGGCGGTAGTCGAAGCATAGAATGTCATTTGCGGACTGCTTTGCCGCCGCGCTGGCGAAACAGAACAAGACCCATCTCGTAACGGGGAAAAGCAACTCAAAGAAGCTGAGCAGGAGGCGCAATTTCTCTGGTTCTGACTGGCGAAGACACTTAGGACTGATCCTTAGCTATGGCAGATTCGCTTCTTCGAACAGTCTCAGGCTCAACGTTATCAATCTCAGGTCGGGAAGGATGGTTTCCCCCCGGCTGCCTGCCGCCAGTTGAGTGAATCTAAGGGAGGGGCGGAGGTAAACCATCCTTCCCGGCCTGAGAGTTTTTGATGTTTGCCGAAATCCGCGATCTCGACGCCTGCCAAATGAGCAATCAGGAATTGCCAGACGCCAGCCTTCGTGTATCACAAAGTCGTGACTCTTGGTGTTGGGCGCCCCGGAGCCGCCGAGCCGTCTTTAAGTGCGCCTGTCGCCCTGACCAAGAGTAGAATTATCGGCACGGTCCGACGCAAGAATCTCTCTGACACGGCAGCGTAGCTTCCTGCACCTTCAACCAACCTGACGCCTCCAGGATCGACGGTTGCATCGAGGACGGTGGCGTACAGCCCTCTCGAACGGATTATTCATCCGGGTGTGATTACACTTCGTTGAAAATCATAGAAAGGCGGAACTGTCCCTACAAACCCCAGACACCAGGTGATACTGCGGCGATTTGCCGCTATCCGATTCGTGTCCCAGACCGAGGCAATCTCATACAATCAGCAATGCTTCGACTTCCGGCCAGGCGCGCCCGGCTAAGCGGCGGCATATACATTGCAGAAGATAACTCAGGTTTCCCAGGTTCGATGACTGCGGCAAAGCGGCGCCCTCATGAACTTCAACAACCGATGCGCAAGTCAAGATCGCCGTGCTCCGCCTTTGCGAATCTTCCAGGCGGAGACATGACACCTGGCGAGATCATTCTCCGCGCCGCCGAGCGCAAACAAAAACGCCTCCGAGGATGTAGATACGCATGGCGATTCGCGATCTCTCAATAAAACGGAAGCTCGGATTCATACTGATGCTGACTACCGGATCGGCGTTACTGCCGGCTTGCGTTGCATTCGCGATATTTGACTACCTGGACAACCGCCGTGAGATGGCGCGCGGCGAATCCACGATCGCGGCGGTCCTGGAAAGGAACAGTGTCTCCGCGTTGGCGTCCAATGACCCGAAGATCGCGACTGGCGTTCTCGAGACTCTCAGGACCACGCCACGCATTATTGCCGCGCGCCTCTATCGCGCCGACGGAACTATATTGGCTACTTACCTGCGAGACGAAGGCGACGGTTTCATCGCGCCGCCCGTTCGGCAAGAGGGAAGTTCTTTCGAAAATGACGGTCTGGTCCTCTTTCGCGACGTTCATCTTCACAACGAGAGAGTTGGCTCGCTGTTCTTAAAATCTGATCTCCTGGATCTTCGTTCGCGATCGAGGGGCCTCGCAAGCATACTGGCTCTTACATTGGCCATCTCACTTGCGGGAGCCTACCTGCTTTCGTCAAAGTTTCAGGAGATCATAACGAAACCTATCGCGCATCCGGCCGAGACTGCTTGCGTCATTTCCGAGGGGAAAGACTATTCGATTCGCGCCCAAGCGCGGGGCAATGACGAGATTGGCGAATTGGCCGGCGGATTCGATGACATGCTTGGGCGGATAGAGGACGGTCAGGAGAACCTCCGCCTGTCCAGGGATTCCTACCTGACCCTGTTTGATGATTTCCCCACTCTTGTCTGGCGGGCCGACAAGGACGGGAAGGCCGACTATTTCAACGAAACCGCGCTGAAGCTCACCGGACGGACCCTCGAGCAAAACGCAGGAGCCGGCTGGCTCGAAGTGGTTCATCCGGATGACGTTCGTCCACTGATGCGCGCAATCCAAAAGGCCCTGGACGCGCGAGAGCCGTTCGAGGCCGAATTCAGGTTGCGCCGCTTCGATGGGGAGTACAGGGATTTCGTTGACGTTGGCAAGCCTTTCTTCGGCCCCGACGGCTCCTTTGCTGGATACATTGGTACGTGCTACGACATCACCCATCGCAACCGGACCGAAGCGGAGCTCCGCCGGAGCGAAGAACGAAACCACGCGTTGCTTGACGCAATCCCGGACGCAATGACCCGCTTGAATCGCGAGGGTGTTTACCTGGACGTCAGGCTGCCGCGGGACTTTCCATCGGACGCCAAGGCCGGTGTTTCAGTTCGCGAGATTATGGCCCCTGAAGTGGCCTCGCGCGCGATGGAATGCATTGAACGCGCCCTGGCGACCGGCGAAGTGCAGGAGATGGAGTTCAGCATCACGCACGGAGACCAAGTGCGTTTTCGTGAGGCCCGCATCGCCGTGTGCGGCAATGACGAAGTCATTTCGCTGGTTCGCGACACCACCGAGCGAAAGCAAATGGATGAGATGGAGGTCAGGCGAACCCGCCAGATTGCGCTGCGCGCGGACGTCGCCACCGCGCTCGCCGAAAGAGACGCACCGCTTCGCATCGCGCTGGAGGGCTGTGCTGAAGCCATTGTCAGGAACCTCGACGCCGCGTTCGCCCGCATTTGGACGCTGAATGTCGACACCAATATGTTGGAACTGCAGGCCAGCGCCGGGCTGTATACGCACATAGACGGAGCCCACGCCCAAATACCGGTGGGCTCCTTCAAGATCGGCCTCATCGCCCTTGAAAGAAAGCCGCATATAACGAATGACGTTCCGCATGATCCACGCGTCACCGATAAGGAATGGGCGAAGCGCGAGGGGATGGTTGCTTTCGCCGGCTGCCCCCTGCTTGTCGGCCGAAAGCTGATGGGAGTAGTGGCGGTGTTCGCCCGGCATAAGCTCACCGCCGATACGATAAACATGCTTGGGTCGATCGCCGACATAGTCTCCCAGGCCATAGAGCGCAAAGAGGCGGAAGAGGCGTTGCGCCGCAGCGAAGAGCGAACCCGCGCCTTGGTTGACGCCATTCCCGACACGATGACGAGGCTGAGCCGGGGAGGCGTCATCCTCGACGCAAGGATCCCAAGGGATTTTCCGGCGCCGGTTGCGCCAACCGGCATAATCGGGAAATCGCTTCTAGACGTGCTTCCACCGGAAATCGCCGCTCGTCTCATGGAATGCATTGGACTGACGCTCGAGACGGGCAAGATGCAAAGCCTCGAGTTCCAAGCCTCTTTTAATGAAGAGTTCAGATTCAGGGAAGCTCGGATGGCCGTTTGCGGCGGCAACGAAGTCATCTGTCTTATGCGGGACATAACGGATCGCAAGCGGATCGAAAGGGAGATGCAAGAGGCCAGGGAAACGGCCGAATCGGCCAGCCGCGCAAAGAGCGAATTCCTCGCCAACATGAGCCACGAGATTCGTACTCCGATGAACGGCATCATCGGTATGACCGAGCTTGCTCTGGACACCGAACTGACCACCGAGCAGCGCGAGTACTTGAATCTTGTCCTAACCTCGGCGGATTCGCTCCTGACGATCATCAACGATATTCTCGACTTTTCGAAGATCGAGGCGGGAAGGCTCGAACTGGACATGGACGAGTTCGACCTTCAGGAACTCGTAGCGGAGACGATGAAGACGCTGGCCATGCGAGCGCATGAAAAGGGGCTCGAGCTCGCCTACAACGTGCTTCCGGGCACGCCGGAGTATCTGCGAGGCGACGCCGGCCGCCTGCGCCAGGTCATAGTTAATCTCGTTGGAAACGCCATTAAGTTCACCGCCCACGGCGAAGTAGTAGTGGAGGCAGCCAAGACCGGGCAGTCCGAAGGAGACGCCGTCCTCGAATTCACGGTCCGAGACACGGGCATCGGCATAGCTCCGGAAAAGCTCACAGCCGTATTTGAGCCATTCGTGCAGGCTGACGGCTCGACCACTCGCAAGTACGGAGGCACGGGACTCGGCCTGCCTATCTCAATGCAGTTGGTCGAATTGATGGGAGGACGGCTCTGGGCCGAAAGCGAGACTGGCGTCGGAACCGCTTTCCACTTCACCGCGCGCTTTGAAGTCTCCGAGCGTGACGCGCGCCAGCTACACGCCGGCGAGACCGCCGATCTGGAAGGCATGCGCGTGCTGATTGTAGACGACAACGCTACAAATAGACGGTTCCTGGAAGAGCTCTTCTTGAGATGGAAAGCAATTCCCTTCCCAGCCGAGAGCGGGCGGGCCGCGATCGCCGAGGTTCAGCGGCGAGTCGAGATGGGCGGGCCATTTGATTTGATATTGCTCGATGCGCACATGCCGGGGATGGATGGGTTCGCCGCCGCGGAACGGCTAAGGGAGATTCCCTGGGCGTCCGACACCGTGATTATCATGCTCTCATCCGCGTTGGAGATGAATGACGCCGCCCGCTGCCGCCAGGCCGGCATAGGCGCCTATCTTGTGAAGCCTATCAGACCATCCGATCTCCTGAGCAAAATCTCAGGCGCGATCGGCGCGGTGGCTGATAAGAGCGCCGCAATCGCCGTGCAACCTCAGACCCCGAGCAGGCGGTCGCTTCGCGTGCTCTTGGCGGAAGACAGCGCCGTCAATCAAAAATTCGTCACTCGCTTATTGGAGAAGCAAGGCCACCGCGTGCGCGTCGCCGAAACCGGCAAGATCGCACTGCGGTTCATGAATGACGAGCGGTTTGACGCCGTTCTGATGGATCTTCAGATGCCGGAGATGAATGGCTTTGAAGCCACCGCGGCCATACGCGAAAGAGAGATCGTGACGGGCCAGCACGTCCCGATCATCGCTCTAACCGCCTGCGCGTTAAAAGGCGACCGCGAGCGATGTCTCGACGCCGGCATGGACGCTTACATTTCCAAACCGGTTCGCGCCGCCGAACTGCTTCAGACCCTTGAAAGCTGGGCGCCCTGCTCTGGATCCTTCGACCTCTCCAATCTCGCCCCGGCTCCGCGTTTGAACCCGCGCGAGCCGAATGGCGCGCCGCCTATAGACCGGCGAGCATTACTCGAGCATGTCGACGGCGACCTTGATCTGCTGCGGCTCCTGACGCAAATGTTCGAGGGCGAGAGCCGGACGATGCTGGCCCAAATTGAAGAAGCCCTGGCGGCGGACGACGCAAGGGGACTCGAGATGAACGCGCACAAATTGAAGGGGGCGATCTCGCACTTCAGCGCCCGAGCCGCCGTCGAAATGGCCGCCCAACTGGAGAGCCTGGGCCGGGAACGCCGCCTTGTCGAAGCGGGCGCGGTGGTTGTGGCGATCGAAGCTGAAATCGAGAGAATCTTACCCGCGCTACGAGAAGCCGCAATCGGAGCGCCCTCTCCTGACGTACCGGCTCCCACGCCCGTGTTGCAATCCAAGCATCGCGCCAACGC
The DNA here is from genome assembly GCA_023265195.1 of Blastocatellia bacterium. GTDB lineage: Bacteria > Acidobacteriota > Blastocatellia > UBA7656 > UBA7656 > QHVH01. The sequence goes on from JAHFUG010000132.1 coordinate 5,490, forward strand.
CGTGTTCGATTGAAGCAATTGAAACAGCCGGCGGCGCTGCTGCGCACGAGGAAATCATGAAGCCTCACTTTCGATTCGATGATTCCCGGGAGCCGCTCGATCGGTACGTCGCGGCGCTCAACGCATGGGGGCGCAACAGCGCTGCCGCGGTTTGTCTCCAGCGCATCAGCCGGCTGGCCAGACACGCGGCGGCTCTATCGTGCATAGCCTTAGCCGCCGCCGTCGCTCCGGCGCAAAAGCCTGATCCCAACCTTACTAACGCGAGCCTCGAAGAACTAATGAACATGGAGGTCACATCAGTCTCGAAGAGGGAAGAGAGGCTCTTTAAGACTCCCGCCGCTATCTATGTAATCACCAATGAGGACATCCGGCGTAGCGGCGCCAACACTATTCCCGATCTCTTGCGGATGGCTCCCGGGGTGAACGTGGAACGGCTCGACGGCAGCAAGTGGGCGGTCAGCGCCAGAGGATTCAACGGGCAATTCGCCAACAAGCTGCTGGTTTTGATTGATGGCCGCAGCGTCTATTCCCCTGAAACGTCCGGAGTGTACTGGGAAGTACAAGATATTCTGTTGGAGGAGGTCGAGCGGATCGAGATCATCCGGGGTCCCGGCGCCGCGCTTTGGGGAGCTAATTCGGTCAACGGCGTAATCAACATCATCACCAGGAAGGCGCGAGACACTCAGGGTGGACTGTTGGTGGCCGGAGGCGGATCCCAAGAGTTAGGCTTTGGCGCCCTGAGATATGGCGGAGAGATCGGCGATCGAGCTTTCTACCGGGTGTACGCGAAGTATTTCAAACGCGCGGGCCTGGTCGATGCGTTGGGACGGGATTTGAACGACGGACACAACGCGATCAGAGGGGCTGGTCGAATCGATTGGGAGCCGACGGATCGCGATTCGCTGACGGTTGATGGCGAGATATATCAAAGCAACATACGAGAGACGCCCCTCGGGATTTCCCTGGCGAATCCTTTCGCCCAACCCGTCAACCGGCCCGGCGACTTTTCGGGTGGAACGGTGCTGGGGAAGTGGACTCGTTCCTTTTCCGATCGCTCTGGAATGGCGCTGCAGGCTTATTACAACCGGTTCAACCGCGATGTCTATCAACTGCCCGCCCGTCTCGATACTTTTGACGTGGATTTTCAACATCGTTTCAAGCTCGGAGGACGGCAGGATATCGTCTGGGGTCTGGGATATCGATTGGCGGCGCACAAGACCGGCGCCAATACGCGTCCGGTTCAGCTAATCCCCAAAGACGAAAGTATCACGCTCTTCACAGCTTTCGTGCACGATGAGATCAGCGTAATAAAGGATCGGCTTAACATCGCCGTGGGAAGCAAGTTCGTGCGGCTCAAAAATGGTCCTGATGATTCCGCTTTCTTCAACGCGCAGCCCACAATCCGGATGTCCTGGTCGCTTCGAGAGCGCCAGACAATCTGGGCGGCCGTCTCGCGGGCGGTTCGCACAAAGTCAAGAAGCGATGATGATCTTCGGTTCAACCTTTCGGCGCAGCCGGGCCCTCATGGAATACCGGTCGTAGTCAGGCTGTCGGGAAACAAAGGCTTCGAGCCCGAGGTCGTTTTGGGATGGGAGATGGGATATCGTGTGCAGCCCAGCCGCAGGTTCTCGCTCGATGCAGCGGCCTTTTACAACGTCTACGACCGTCTGCTTACGCAGGAGCCCGGGGCGCCCTTCCTGGAGACGGAACCGCCGCCCGCGCATATCGTGGCCCCTTTAACCCTGAAGAACCTCATGAAAGGCGAAACATACGGCGCCGAAGCTGCGGTGAATCTGGATCTAAACGCAAACTGGAGACTCGCTGGCTCATATTCGTTTCTTCGAATGCAATTACACCGTCTGGCGGAGAGCCGCGACAGCCTTGCGGAAGCACAGGAAGGCAGCAATCCGCGGCATCAGTTTCAAATCCGCTCTTATCTAAGACTGCCGCGCAGCTTCGAGGCCGACGGCTCGCTCTACTATGTATCCAGCCTCGCTTATCAAGGCGTTCCACGGTACGCGCGCTTCGACCTTCGGCTCGGTTGGCGGAGGGAGGAAACGATTGAGATCAGCGTCGTCTTGCAGAATCTGGCGGCCGGACGGCGCGCGGAGTCCGGCGGCAAAGATGCGCTGGTGCTCGTGGGGCTGGTCAGGCCCAGCGTGTACGGAAAGCTGGCGTGGCGTTTCTAAGGAGGCGTAAAAAATAACTTCCCGTTTTGAGTTATGCGGCAGCACGAGATGAGGACCGCCGGTGAAGTCAGGACTTCACCGCAGAGAGTAAGCCGCCTCTGCGTCCCTCTGCGTTCCTCTGCGGCTCTGCGGCTCTGCGGTGAACTCCCTCGAAAAAGGGAAGTTATTTTTTTACGCCCCCTAAGACGATGTAAGGCATCGGCTTGAATTTTGGGAGGGCAACGGCACGGGGCTTCTCTCGGGTCAAGTTAAAGCCAGCCGATACGGAAAACTAACGTGGCGCTTTTAGTGCAGATTATTTCGCCAGCCGGCCGGTGCGGCGAAGGCGCGCGGAAAGCGGTCCTGACTCGGTTGCGTCCGCCAACGCCGAAGAACGCTCGGCGGCCCCGGCTTGCGTGGCTCATACCCATGGTGGCATGGGCGTTCGTTTCTCCCAGTTGGGCTCTTCAAGCCCAGCCTAAGGATGAATACGAAGTAAAGGCCGCGTTCCTTTTGAACTTCGCTAGATTTGTTGATTGGCCCGCCGAGGCATTCGACGAAAGCGGAGGGGCGATTGTCGTTGGTGTAATCGCCGACGAATCTCGCGCCAGAACAATCGATCAAACGATGAACCACCAGACAGCCAACGGCCGGTTGCTTAGGGTCAAGCGGTTCGCCCTGGGCCAGGACCTGAGGGCCTGTCATATCCTCTTCATCAGTTCATCGGAAAAACGCGATTTGCCTCGGATTCTCGCCGGTTTGAGAGGATCAAGCGTACTGACCGTTGGCGAGATGGAAAGGTTCACTGAGCAAGGTGGAATAATCAATTTCGTCCTGGAAGGCAACCGGGTGCGGTTCGAGATCAATAGGCCGGCGGCGGAAGCGGTGCGGCTCAGGATCAGCTCGAAGCTGCTGAGCGTGGCGAAGCTCGGCGCGGCGGAACACCGGTGAAGCAGGAGTCAGGATTCAGGAGTCAGGATTTAGGATACAGGATTCAGGATACAGGATTCAGGAGTCAGGATTTAGGATTTAGGATTTAGGATACAGGAGTCAGGATTTAGGAGTCAGGAGTCAGGATTTAGGATTCAGGAGTCAGGATTTAGGATTTAGGATTCAGGATTCAGGAGTCAGGATTTAGGATTCAGGATTCAGGATTCAGGATTCAGGATTCAGGATACAGGATTTAGGATACAGGATTCAGGAGTCAGGATTCAGGAGTCAGGAGTCAGGATAGAGGATACAGGAGTCAGGATTTAGGATAGAGGATTCAGGATTCAGGATTCGGGATTTAGGATTTAGGATTTAGGATTTAGGATTCGGGATTTAGGATTTAGGAGTCAGGATAGAGGAGTCAGGATTCAGGATGCGAGGAATGGGGAATGGGGAATGAGGAGAGAGGATCGGGGACATAGGATTCAGGGATGTCATTTCTAGAAGACTTGTCCATAAAGCGAAAACTGACGCTGATCATTATGTTGATCAGCAGCGTAGCGCTGGTGTTGGCGTCAGCCGCGTTCATCTGGGATGACTTGATCACCTCGCGCAAGGCGCTGTCGCGGGATCTCCTGACCCTGGCAGAAATGATCGGAACAGGGAGCACGGCTGCCCTGACATTTGGCGACGAGGGTTCAGCGGATGAAGTGCTTGCGGCCCTCGCGGCTAAGCAGCAAATCGTGGCCGCTTGTATTTACGACAAGGATGGCGAGCCCTTCGCGAAGTACCAGCGCGCAGATCAACGAGGAGTGGTCACGCCCCCGCGGGCGCAAGCGGACGGCGGCAAATTCGTTGCCGACCGCCTGATGCTCTCCCGGCGGATCATGTTGGAGGGAGAGATGATTGGAGCCGTGTACCTGGAGTCGGATCTCCAGGAACTCCACTCTCGCCTCAGGCGATCTTTGTGGATGGTTGCGCTGATTCTGCTGGCGTCCTCGCTGGTGGCGTTCCTGCTCTCCTCCAGACTCCAACGCGTAATCTCTCAGCCTATTACGCACCTCGCGGAAATTGCCAGAGTCGTGTCCACGGCGAAGAACTATTCCATTCGCGCGACAAGGCGCGGTAAGGACGAATTAGGCCTGCTCATTGACGGCTTCAATGAGATGCTCGCGCAGATAGAGATGCGCGATGCGGAACTGGCGAGACACAGCGAGACGCTCGAGCGGGAAGTCGCCGCGCGCACCGCGGAATTGACGGAGATGAACGGCCGCCTTGGCGCGGCCAAGGAGAAAGCCGAGGACGCCAGCCGCGCGAAGAGCGACTTCCTGGCGAACATGAGTCACGAAATCCGCACGCCCATGAACGGCATTATCGGCATGACGGAGCTTGCGCTCGACACGGATCTGAACTCCGAGCAACGCGAGTACCTTGGTCTTGTCCGGGGCTCCGCCGATTCACTGCTGGCGATCATCAACGATATTCTCGACTTCTCGAAGATCGAAGCGGGAAAGCTGGATCTGGAGGCCGAAGACTTCGACCTTCAGGAACTGGTGGCGGATTCGATGAAGACATTGGGCGCACGCGCCCACGAGAAAGGGCTCGAGCTGGCTTATTATGCGGCGCCTGGAGCGCCCCATCGCGTGTGCGGAGACTCGGGCCGTTTGCGGCAGATTATGGTGAATCTGGTTGGCAATGCAATCAAATTCACGAACGAGGGAGAGGTAATAGTACGGGTCGAAACCGCCAGCCAAACCGAGGAAAGCATCTTGCTCGAATTCATCGTAAAGGATACTGGAATCGGAATACCGCGGGACAAGCTAACGGCGATGTACGAGCCCTTCGTACAGGGGGACGGCTCCACGTCGCGCAAATATGGAGGCACCGGGCTTGGGCTGGCGATCTCGAAACAACTGGTCGAGCTTATGGGCGGGAGGCTCTGGGCTGAAAGCGAAGTTGGCATGGGAACAACGTTCCATTTCACGGTGCGGTTCGGCCTCCCCGAACTGGCGCCGGAAACGCCTTCATTCAACGAGCCGGTGAATCTGGACGGTCTACGTGTCTTGATCGTCGACGATAATGCGACGAACCGCGTCTTCCTCGAGAAGGTCGTCCTGAACTGGAACATGATCCCGGCCGTGGTTGATAGCGGCCAGGCTGCCATTGACGAAGTCAACCGGGGCGAGCGGACCGGCGCTCGGTTTGACTTGGTCCTGCTTGACGCCCACATGCCGGGGATGGACGGGTTCACAACCGCGAGCCGGCTCAAGGCGATGGCGCGCGCGTCAAGGGTCCCGATCATTATGCTCTCATCGGCGTTCGCGCAGAATGACGGCGTCCGGTATCGCGGCTCGGGTATCGCATCGTGCCTTGTAAAGCCAGTCACACCGTCTGAGTTGTTAATCAAGATCAGAGAGGAACTCGGCGCCCCGCCGCGGCCGGACGACGTCATAGCTCGGAGGCCCAAAACCATGACCGCCCGCCCATTGCGAGTACTTCTGGCCGAGGACAGCGCCGTCAACCAAAAAGTCGTGACGCTGCTATTGGAGAAGCGGGGCCACCACGTAGACGTGGCGGAGAACGGCGTGGCCGCGCTGCAAGTGATGGCCAACGCGCAATTCGACGTCGTGTTGATGGACGTACAGATGCCGGAGATGAACGGCTTCGAAACCACCGCCGCGATTCGGGAGAAAGAGCGCTCGGCCGGGGGACACGTCCCGATCGTCGCGTTAACGGCTTACGCGTTGAGGGGCGATCGCGAGCGATGCCTGGCGGCCGGAATGGACGCCTATGTTTCAAAGCCGATTCGAAGCGACGACCTTTTTTGCGTAATCGAAAGCCTCGCTCAAGGCGCGGCCGCCGCGGAGTCGCCGGCGCCTCTCGAAGATGGGCCCGAATCAGCCCCGAACGGCGCCGCGCCGCGGTTCGACCCGGCGGCTCTGCTCGACCGCGTCGGCGGAGACCTCGATGTGATTCGCACGCTGGTTGAGATATTCGCCGGCGAAAGCGCGATTATGCTCCGTCAGCTGGATGAAGCGGTCTCGCTCGGCGACGCCGCGATGTTGGGGCGCAGCGCTCACAAACTAAAAGGCGCAATCTCGAATTTCGGCGCCCTGACAACCGTCGCAATGGCGCAACGATTAGAGACTATGGGGCTCGAGCAAGACCTCGACGGAGCGAGAGAAGCGATCGTGGCCCTCAAGGGCGAAGTGGAAGTGCTACTGCGGGCATTGAAGGCGGTCAGCGCTTTCGACGGCGCGTGCGATGAACAAGACGTCGTAGGACATTGCGACTCATCGCTTCCTCGAGTTGTCTAACGCGCTATGGGAAATCAGCTCTTGGAGCGCGGCGATTGCACTTGTGGCCGCTATGGTGTTTGGGCTTTTGGGGTTGCGTTCCTGGCCGGAAGGAATTGTGTGAGCACGCTAAATAAGAAAACATCACGGGTTGGGAAGAGGGACTTATCCCCGCTCCTTCGCTTACTATTCGCTCATCTGGCTGCAAAGAGAGGAGCGGGGATAAGTCCCTCTTCCCGACCTGTGATTTGCATGAAGTCGAATGGGGCATCGGAGAGTTGGTCTTCTCTAAACGGCATAACTCCAATGCGGCTACTTGCCGCTTTGGTGGTCTCTTTGGTGGGCGCTCATTGTAAACTAAAGCGGCGACAGGCGCCCGCACTCCAAGGCGGCCCAGAAAGGCGAACTGCATATGAAGATTCTCATGGCGGAAGATGACCCGATTTCCAGGAGCTTTCTTAAGGCTTCTTTGATCAAATGGGGATACGAGGTGCTGGTCGCCTCCGACGGCAAAGAGGCTTGGGAGATGCTTCAATCCCCGGACGGGATCTCCATTGCGTTGCTGGACTGGATGATGCCCGAGATTGACGGCGTCGAGTTGTGCCGCCGCATGCACGCGGTTCAAATCGCCGACCCGATATACACCATCATGCTCACGGCGAAGAGCCAGAAGGACGACGTGGTTACGGGCCTCGAGGCTGGGGCGGACGACTATCTAACAAAGCCCTTCAACAGCCAGGAACTCCATGCCCGCATAAGGGTCGGCATACGAATCATAGAACTGAGGCGAACGATCGCAGCCCGTGTTCAAGAGTTGGAAATAGCTCTTTCTCAGGTCAAGCAACTTCAGGGGCTGCTTCCGATCTGCTCGTACTGCAAGAAGATTCGGGACGATCAAAATTACTGGCAGCAAGTCGATAGCTATATCAGCCGCCATTCGCAGGTCGAGTTCAGTCACGGCGTCTGTCCGGCGTGCTACGACCTGTACGTTAAGCCCGACATCGACCGGCTTGCGAAGATAAGATAGCGAGAAAGCCTAAGCATCGGCCCCTGCCGATGGAGACTTGCGGCGATGCAAACAAGGTCAAGAGGATGAGGTTACAGTGTTCATCGATCGCGGAGGCCGCGCCGCTATTGACGGCGCTTGCTTCAGCCAAAATAGAGATCGATGCGCTTTCGCTCCTGCCGCTCGGTGCGGCGCTGCTGGGCATATTTCTATGCTTCATCGTTCTCAAGCGCGCGGAGAAGCAGTTAATCACTCGGGCGTTTCTGCTGCTCAGTCTGTCGGCCATCATCTGGTCGTCATTCCAATTCATCCGCTTGAACCTCGGGTTGTGGCTCGATCCCGCGCCGCATTCATATGGCGTCATCGCTTGGATTAATCATCTCGTCATTTTAGGTTCCGTCGCGGCCCTGGCTGCGCACTGGGTAATCTTCGCCGCGGCCTTTGCCGGCAAACGGAAATGGACCTCCGGATGGAGGCGCGCGGCTCTATATCTTCCCGGCGCGTTCGGAATGACCCTGGCCGTCACGAATCCTTTGCACCATCAGTTCTTCCCGCGTTATGAGCCGGACGCCTGGACGTACGGGCCGGCCTTCTGGGCGTACGCTCTTGCCGGCTATTGCCTGGTGCTGTGGCCCTTCAAGTGGTATGTGACGATGGCGGTGCGAGCCACCGAACGCGTTCACCGAAAACAAGCGCTTGTAATGATCTTCGCGAGTCTGCCGCCGATCCTGGGAAACGTGCTCTGGCTCACGCGTCAATTCACCGGCGTACGACTCAGCATCGACCTAACGGTGATTTGCTTTATGGCGACCGACGTTATTTTAGCGTACGCGCTGCTGCGAATGGGCTGGCTCCGCATCGTGCCGGTAGCGGTCCGAGAGCTGTTCGACGCCATGAGCGACGTAGTCATAATCCTCGATAAGCAAGGGGTGGTCGTGCAGGGAAACCCCGCCGCCGCCGCCGTGTACCCCAACCTCAAACTTGGAGACGGAATAGAGGCTCAGGCGCCTGAGTTGGCCGCAAGCCTTAATCGGGGCGGCGAGTCCGGCAGAACGCAAGGTGATTTCGAAACCTCCGTGGGCAGGGCCATCTTTCTCGGGCGTGTCGTCAGCATTCAAAATCGCCGTCAGGAGGCAGGCTCGTTGATCATTCTTACCGATATCACGGAGCGGAAACAGGCTGAGAACGCGGTTCGCGCATCCGAGCGGCAGTATCGCCAGTTGTTCGAGCGGAATCTGGCCGGCGTATACCGCGCTTCGTTAGACGGGCGGCTTCTCGATTGCAACGAAGCCGGAGCCCGCATAATGGGTTACTCCTCTTCCGAAGAAATCATGTCCCACAACATGTTGGACTTCTATCTGCAGCCGGTGGATCGCGATACGGTAATCAGGGAGCTCCGCAAGTCCGGCCGACTTACGGACTTCGAGTTCCCGGGCAAGCGCAAGGACGGCAGCGTAGTGTGGATCCTGGCGAACGTCAGCTTGCTGGCGGCCGACGGCGAGCCCCCTATTATCGAGGGAACGTTGATCGATATCTCCGCGCGGAGACAGGCCGAGAAGGCGCTGAAGAACAGCGTGGAGCGATACCGAACTCTTTTTGAGAGCAATCCGCAGCCGATGTGGGTCTACGATTTGGAGACGCTCGCTTTTCTCGCGGTCAACGACGCGGCCACGGCGCACTATGGTTATTCGCGAGAGGAGTTCCTCGCGATGACTCTCAAGGACATCCGGTCCGAGGAGGACTCCGATAAGGTGCAACAAGCCGTGGCTAATATTTCTTCCCCGCTCACCAGGGCCAGCCAGTGGCGGCATCGGAAGAAGGACGGAACGATGATCGACGTCGAAATATCCTCGCACCATCTCGACTTCGGCGGGCGCGAATCACGTCTCGTGCTGGCCAAGGACGTCACCGAACGAAAACGGGCGCAGGAGGCGCTGCAAAAAAGCGAGGAACGCTTCCGTTCGTTGATCGAAGACGGCTCCGACATCATCTTGATTCTCACTCCGGAAGGAAACGTCAGCTATATGAGTTCATCCGGGCTGCGGGTGCTGGGATATCGTCCAGCGGACGTGGTGAACGTCAACGCCGTCCACTTTGTCCATCCGGATGACGTTCAAGCAGTGCAGGAATCCATTGATCACACCGTCCGGGGACCAAACAGAAACATCGCTATAGAGTTCCGGGTTCGAGCTCGAGACGGTTCATGGCGAATAATGGAATCGATGAGCCGGCCGCTGCCCGGCTCGTTTGACAGCCCTGGAATCGTAGTGAACTGCCGCGACATCACCGAGCGAAAACAAGTCGAAGAAGATCTCCGCCGGGCGAAAGAAGGCGCGGAGGCGGCAAGCCGGGCCAAGAGCGAGTTTCTAGCCAAGATGAGTCATGAAATCCGCACGCCGATGAACGGAATCATTGGTATGACCGAACTCGCTCTCGACACCAATCTCACAGCCGAACAGCGTGAATACCTGAGTCTGGTGAATGCTTCCGCCGATTCCCTGCTCTCCCTGATAAACGACATCCTGGATTTCTCGAAGATCGAAGCGGGCAAGCTCGATCTGGAGGCCATTAACATGAGCTTGCGCTCGAGTCTTGACGACACCGTGAGGACGCTGGCCCTGCGGGCTCGTCAATCGGGCCTGAGCTTGAGTTGCAAGATCGACGAAGATGTCCCCGATCTTCTCATCGGAGACGTTGTCCGGCTGCGCCAGATAATAATCAACCTCGTGGGCAATGCGATCAAATTCACGGCCGAGGGGCGGATCGTTCTAAGCGTTGCTTCCGAGTCGCTGTCGGACACCGAAGCCCTGTTGCGCTTTTCGGTCACGGACACCGGCGTCGGCATCCCCTCGGCCAAATTGAAGACCATCTTCGATGCGTTCACCCAGGCCGATGGCTCCGACTCGCGCAAGTATGGCGGAAGTGGACTGGGCTTGACGATCTCGGCTCAACTGGTGGAGATGATGGGCGGAGGGATTTGGGTCGACAGCGAGCTTGGAAGCGGCAGCACCTTCCACTTCACCGCAAGATTCGGCTTACAGCATTCGGCGCGTCCGATTGGCGCGAAGCGCGATGGCGATGAGTTAGAGGTTGCCCTCCCAGCCGCTACGCCGGCTGGAAGTCTTGCCGGCGCGCGGACAGCATCCGGAGGCAACGGCTCCGAAACATCCTCCGGAGGCAACGGCTCCGAAACATCCTCGCGGTGCGGCCCGCCGGCGTTGGACGTTCTCCTGGCCGAGGACAATTCGATCAGCAGGACTCTGGTCACCCGGCTCCTGGAAAAACGTGGACACAGAGTGGTGGGCGCGGCGAATGGAGTCGAGGCTCTGGCTGCTTTGGAAAGACAGCGATTCGACCTTGTCTTAATGGACATTCAGATGCCGGATATGAATGGCCTGGAAACGGCCGCCGCGATCCGCGCGCGCGAACAATCGTCAGGCGTTCACATTCCGATCATCGCTTTAACGGCTCATGCGATGAAAGGCGACAAGGAGCGATGCCTCGAAGCGGGGATGGACGGATACCTTCAAAAACCTCTCCGGGCGAGCGAACTCTTCGGCGCGATCGAAAGGCTCCAACACGCCAGCGCACTTCGGTGAGTCCAACCGGCTTCATGTGGCGCGAGGCGGCAAATACTGGAGAGAGACCTCAAGGTCTCCTTTGGCGCTAGCGATCCGATTGAGGCGTCCTCGATCCTCTATCCTGAATCCT
>JAHFUG010000133.1:0-9249 GCA_023265195.1 Blastocatellia bacterium
TACGTTGCCGGTGATTTGCCTCAAGTCGACTGCGGGATTTGCGGCTGGCCGTTTCGGGAAGAGCAAACTGTAAGCTCGATTCAGTATCGCTGCTCAAGCTCACTGTTGGGTCATCAATACTCGGATGGCGGTGCATCTCACCATCCAAAGCAATGCTGGCGTTTCAGCGATCTGCCTACACCGTTGATACTGCGCCGTTTTCTTTATCAGGCCACAAGAACGAACCTGCAATTTCGATTCCCGCTGTGCAGTTGTGTGTAGTAGACTACTACCCGCACAAAGAGGGCAGTCGTTTTCCGCACCGCCAGTTTCACTTGCGGCTGCTGTTTAAGTGGCGTATTTTTGAACGCGGTCTCGAATCCGCAACCCTGGTCTTCAGCGCATCCGCAGCAAGAAGGTAGCGAGAAAGGCAAAGACCAGCGCAACTAGTCCTGGCTCGGGCGCCAGTGGTTGACGGGTTGATTGTTTGTTTGACGCTGTGGTGTTGCTTTGACTTGAAGTTGCTCTCAAGCTTTGCGGCTGTTCGCAGATGCAGCCCACGTCACTGCAAGAGCATGATCGGCCGTCGGCTGTTGTATGGCCGGCAAAGGCCAGCATCGAGGACGGATCAGGACTGGTAATGGCGGTATTTCTCGATACACAGAATGGTAGCAGCAGCATTATTGCCGCGCAGCCTAATCCTGATAATAATAGTCTCTTCATTACTCTACCCTCCGGTCAGATTTGGATGTCGGGATCGGACGCCTCATCAGGGCAGGCTCGGCGCCAGCAGGCGATCTACGCGTTGCTAGCGCGTGCCCGATATTCGCGAGAAGAAATCGAGTCGCTGTATTCATCACTGGCTCGGATTGCAGCTCAGGCCCATGCGCTGAGAGACGTCGAGGCCGCCGATCTCGCAAGCCAGATAATGCTCGCCCTGCCGGTTTCGTCTCGCGCAAAGAACGTCGCGCGGTATTACCAGGCATGCTGCATAAAGCGGAAGGGCGACTTTGAGGCCGCGCGACAACGCCTGGATCAGTTATTAGAGCACGACTTGGATCCACTATTACGCTCCCGCGCGCTTCTTACCAAGGGTGCGACACACTTTGATGCGGGTGAAATCGACCGGGCGCTGCCTTTCTATATCGAGACAGGCCAGATTGCTCGCGACTGCGAATTGGCCACCCTCGTCAAGTCGCTCAGGCAGATCGCCGTCATCAAGGCAATGCATGGCGATCACCATGAAGCGGCCGCCGATCTTGAATCTTTGGCGTCGATCGTATCGAGACTGTCTGGCTCCAGGTCTATACATGACCGCCTAACTTATTGCGAGGTGTTGAACAGCTATGCGGTCGAGCTTGGCGAGATCGGCCGAGCCGAGCAAGCGCTGAATGTCGCCTCGAGGATCACTCCATTTGCCGCCATACATCCTGAGTTCAACGTAACCATCGCCGAGCTTCGGAGCAAACTTCCAACTCGGAAGCGCTCAGTCGTAGTCATCCATCGAACCGAGTCTCTCGCGGAGCCGCGCGCAAATCCAAATCGGACTAATCACCGCATCGCGACGTTAGCGTGCATGATCGGCGGGGCTGAACGCCGCTTCACATCTTATCGCGCGCCTCCCGCAACCCGCGGTCGATTCACTACAACCATCACCGCCAGGAATCCCGCGCGCGAGCCAGCCAAACCAAGGGCGCCATAATCCTTCTCCGCCAGTTTCAAGTCATCAACCATAGTTCGATTCATTAACGTTGGGATTGTAAGGTGGGTCGTCATTTGCCATGCCGACCCGCCCTGCCCCAGTGGCGCTAGTTGTGAAGAACAACCTCCAGTTGGCTAACCGGGAAGGGTGTGTCTTCACGCCAGCGCGGAAAGGCGGAACCAATGATAGACAAAGAAACGCCCGTTTACCACGAGAAAGACGCCCTTTCACCACTCGGACTGCCCGGAGGCGCGTTGCCGACCTCGCAGGTCCGGGCGTTCATCAACCATCTGACAGTTGAAGAGGCCCATGAAGTGGGTCTAAGAATCAACGTAACCATGCACGCCGTGAATTATCTACACCAGCACGGCTTCGATAATGAACTGGCGGAGAGGCACCTGGAGTTGATCGCGCAACTGGCTCGCGAGCATCATGACCCGCGATACAGAGCGTTCATGGCCGCCCTGCGCAAGATATGTGAATCAAAAACCCCGAATCTCGGCGCGGTGGTTTGGACCCTGATCGAAGCTAATATCTTCCTGGCTGCGGCCCAACCGGATTCGGCAAAGGCGGCGGCTGTTTATGAGGAGCGTATCGGCATACGGCGAGTGTGGCTGAAAGAATGACTCTTGCCCGGCTGCGTTACACCGCAGCCGGGAAGTTTCCTCTAAACTCCCGTCGTAAATCGCAATGTCGACGAAGCTGGTTCTCTGCTTACCGCGCAGGGCAAGGGAGGGAACAACACAGATCGGTTGACTGGCGAAACGGATTGCATGAGTAATCGGCGCTCGGACGTTCCATTAAACGATCACCGAAGCGTCTCGGTGACGAGTGTCAACAAAACAGGAATCGCCCTTTGGCAAGCCGCGGTGAGCTTAAGCCTTCGACCCGTTCCTTCTTGTCCCGCACTCAGGAGGATTCAGCATGCCAGTCTCGAATGCCGACCCTCGGAAGCAGCGTCACCAGAGCGCTCTTGGAAGACAAGGCTCGATGAAGTTAAGAAGCTCGCGCCTTGCAACGATGCTGGCCGCTGTTCTTGTGATCGGCGTCCTCGCTACTGCCTACGGTTTCTTTAATAGAAAGGGACACGCTCAGAGCACGACTCCGCCAGACGCCACGCACGTTCCGCGATTCCCTATTACTCAACCAACGGCGATTGGAATTCCACGCTGACCTTCAACAACGCCACCAGTAGAGTGCTAACCGCATCCTGCACGCTCTTCGCTCTCGATGGCAGCCCACTTGCTCTGCCCGATGTTTTGCTACAGCCATTCCAAAATAAGGCCGTCTCGTTGAAAGCGCTTACGAGTCAGTCGAGCGATCCGGTACGATTCCAGGAAGGAAGCGTCCAGGTAACGTTCACAGGGCCGTCGATGGGTATTGGCGCGCAACTGACGATCGCCGACGTAGTGCATGGCGTTTCGTTCGACATGGAACCGCCGATGGGCCTGGCGTCGGCGAGGCTCGAGGGCCTGTGGTGGTCGATAGATCAGAATACGAGCGGGGAAGTCATGATCTCCAACACTTCAGCGCTAAATGTGAATGCGAATCTGACCCTTGAATGGAAGGGCACGGCGTATCCTCCTAGAGCTATTCCGCTCGGCGGAGGCTGTCGCTGAACTCTTCTGATGCGTCAGTAGCCGATGTGTCTGGCGGCCAAATACGTCTGATTGCCCCGGGCGTAGCGATCATACATGTTGAGCACGACGAGTTGGATTTTGAGCCGATTATCTCGCCGGATTGCCAATTAGATGCGCTGATAGGCGACCCTCGGCCTATTTGCCCAGTGAAATGTGTCGCTACGCAGTTCCCGGTTTTTGAGGAAATCAGCGTTCGGGTCGATTTCAAGATTGACTCGATTGAGCCTGATCGATGTCTCATTGGCGCCGATGTCGATGTCACGATCAAGGGCGATGGGTTCGGAACAAGCGGGACGCTGAATACCGGCGCTAATATTGAAGCCACCGACGTTCACTTCACCCCTAGAGAGATATTCGCTGTCTTCAAAATCAAATCGGCTGCTGCGGGCGGCAACCACTCCATCAAGGTTACGATCGCGGGTAAAGAGCACAGCGTGGACTTCTTCGTGCAGATTCCTACAAGTCTTCAGCAAGACAGCATCAGCCCAATTACAGTGGTGGACCCCGGTCCAGGTCCAATAGGTGATGTTCCGAACGCTTGTGGCGCGTATCGTAAGATTGTCTATGCTGTCCTAGATCAGGGCAATCCGAAGCAGACAATCCGCGGATCTATATCCGTCACGGAGACCGTTGTGAGCATTACGGACAGTGGTCGGCAACCTTTTGTGCTTACTCAGAACACGGACGAGAACGGGCGAATCGAGGACCTTCTCGCACTCTTTCGAGTGCATCCGATCTGTCCGGGGAATGGTCAGAGCGAGTCTGTGCGGCAAACGTTCAGCGCAAAAGTGGCGGGAAGAGATTTTATGCTGACGACGGTCAAGCGTATCGAATATGCTAAGTCGTCTACTGGATCATACAGCATCAACGTTGTTACGGAGAACCCGTAGGATTCTTGGAGGTTGAATGAAACGTTGCTCTAGCTTGATTCTAATCTTGACCGTGACAGGCAATTTCAATCAAATCAACGGACAGGGCGGCAAAGACTCCCCACACAAGAATAGTGACGCCGTGCTTGCTCGCCGCGTTGACGGATATGACCTGAAGGACCTCGCAACATCAGGTGCATTCCTCGAATCACTGAGGACTGCAAGGGCGCCCGGAGGTATTATCACGGTTTTGGGATGCCAGCGGGAAGCGATAACGCAGCGGTGGAAGCCCTCAGGATATCCTCTCCGGCAGGTGCTGGACTGGATGGTCCAAACCGACGCCCTGTACCGTTGGACCAGCGACGATGGTGTCATCAACCTAGTTCCCGCGCAGGGAGAACCAGAGATCCTCAAGACTCAGATCAAATTCGTTGAGACAAAGAACTCCAAATTCCCAGGGAGCGTTGTAAGAAGACTCCTGGCTTCTCCCGAGATAATCGAAGCGTTATCAAGGCTGGGGTTAAGAGAGAGGTTGCGGGCGGTAGTTTGGCCTGTTGATTGACTCAAGCGTCAAGGAGAGCGGTCCCACCCTGAGGTTCAAGAATGTCTCACTGCGCGAGGCATTGAACCGTATTGCCCGAACCCACGGTCACGCGGTTTGGCAATATAGCGAGGAGCACTGTAACGGGCTAGATGAGTTCTTTCTCGATTTCCTCGTTCAATGACACTCGGCCTCGCCTGTTCGGTTACAACAGATGAGATGATACCGCAACGCCAAACTGTCCGCCTCCATTTGCAGCGACCGTGACCCGGAGTTTCTCCGCGAAAATCGGCCCAATGTCTTACGCCATGACGACGACTAACTCGCTGAGTGTTGGACGAGACTCTGCAGGCGGCAAGTTTGTGAACATAACGATTGTTCGGCCATAGCTGGTCATGGAAGGGGGACAAAGACCATGGGAGATGTCGCAAAGCGCCTTGTCTTGGTTATCTTGCTGCAAGGTTTCGTCGGACTCGCAACACAAAACGCCGAACCCTCTCAACGCGAGTCCGTGCTGGATCGACCCGTCTTAGGAAATCACCTGAAGTACCTCACGACGATGGACGCCTTCTCACTAGCTGTCAGCGCGGTAAATGCGCCGGGAGGGTTCGTAAAGCTCAGCACTTGCGAGCCAGACTTGGTTCAACAGACATGGAAGCCCGTGGGCATTCCTCTTCGTCAAGTGCTTGATGGAATCATAACAGCGGATCCTCGGTATCGTTGGGAGGCTATAGACGGTTCGATAAATATGCTCCCCGCCAAACAGGAACCTCCCTTGCTTCGCGCGCGAATCGGCGAATTCCGCATCGAGAATGTCACATCGGCCAGAGACGCGCTGAATCAACTGGTGCGGATGCCCGAGGTCGGGCAAGCGATGGCTGATCTGCACCTTAAGCCGGGCGTGGCAATAATCGTATCGCCGTCGTCACCCCGTCCGCGGGCATTCGACGTGATCTGCAAGAATGTAAGCTTACGCGAGGCGCTTAATGCGATTGCTCGGGCGCAAGGACGCGCCGTATGGGATTATGTGGAGCGGCATTGCGGCGAGGAGCATCAGGTTACAATCAGGATTTCCGGGTAGGCGCCGTGCGGGCATTTTGGGGGCGACACCGAGCGTACGGGGCGGCGGGCAGGCTCCTTGCTTCACGATGTTCGCTATGTTATGGTCACGCGCGTTAAGCCGACAACCGCGGAGGATTACCGAGTACCGTGCAGATTCTATCCCGCCGCCAAAATGGAAAGATATACGACGCGATCATCGTAGGATCGGGCGCATCGGGCGGCATGGCCGCTAAGCAACTGACCGAACACGGCATGCAAGTGCTCGTGCTCGAAGCCGGACCGCCGGTCATTCCGGAGCGGGACCTTAGCACCCATCGCTGGCCTTACGAATCCATGTATAGAGGATTCGGCCCGCCCGGCTGGAAGGATCGAGAACAGTGGATGCAAGCCACTGCCGGTGAATTCAGCAAGCAGTTCTACGTTAATGATACGGAGCACCCTTACACGACCGATCCCGGCAAACCATTCCTCTGGGTGCGCGCGCGGATAGTCGGAGGCAAGACCCTGCACTGGGGCCGGATGTCGTATCGTCTCTCGGATCTCGATTTCAAAGCGGCTACGCACGACGGCTTCGGTGACGATTGGCCTATCTCCTACGGCGATCTCGCGCCCTATTACGACAAGGCCGAAGAGTTCATCGGCGTGAGCGGTTCGCGCGATGGGTTGCCACAATTGCCAGACGGTAATTTCATGCCGCCGATGAAGCTCAACTGTGGAGAACATCTCCTGCGAAATGGCGCAAAGAAGCTGGGCAGGGACGGAATCCCGATGCGGCTTGCCATGCTCACGGGACCGCCAAAGCCGCATATGAAAGGCCGCGCGCGATGTCATTACTGCGGAAACTGCGGTGACGGCTGCGACGTCGGCGCCATGTTCAACTCGCTGTCGTCAACGCTGCCGGCCGCTCATGCAACGGGCCGCATGACCCTCCGCCCAAACTCGATAGTGCGTCACGTCATCGCCGACACGAGAACAGGCAAAGCCAAGGGCGTGGCCTTTGTAGATAGAGTGACTCGCGAAGAACACGAGGCATTGGGCAGGGTAATCGTCCTCGGGGCTTCCACTCTCGAGTCCACGCGCCTGTTGCTTAACTCGAAGGCTCGGCAGCACCCGAACGGACTGGGCAATTCATCGGGAGTGCTTGGCCATTATCTCGTCGATCATTTCGGCGGCATAGGCGCGAGCGGCTATTTCAATATTCTGGCCGGGCGCGATCCCGTGAATGAAGATGGAAAGACTTCGGGTTTATTGATTCCGCGATTTCGCAACATTGACGGACGGAGCAAACAACAACGGTTCATTCGAGGCTACGGATTCGAGTGCGGATCGGGCGCTCACATGTTCCCAAGCTTCACGAGGAACTCAGCGCTCACTCCCGGGTTCGGCTCGGACTTCAAAAAGCGGGTTCGGCATTACTACACCGCTCCGGTCGGCATGACCGTACGCGCGGAGATGCTGTCCCGCTTTGAAAACTACGTCGAGATTGACCCGAACGGCGTTGTGGACGCATGGGGCGTCCCGGTTCTGAAGATTCACGCCCAGTACTCGGATAATGAACGCGAGATGGCTCGAGACGCGGCGGCGACGAGCGAAGAAATTCTGCGCGCGGCGGGCGCGGAAGTGATCTCGACTGGCGGCCGTATGACCGCGCCCGGGCGCATCATCCACGAATTGTGTACGGCGAGGATGGGAAGTAACTCGAAGAACTCGGTGCTGAATAAGTTTAATCAAAGCTGGGATGTTAAGAACCTGTTTGTCGTCGATGGCGCTTCGTTCGTTACGTCGGCGAATCAGAATCCAACGCTCACGATACTTGCGCTAACGATGCGGGCTTGCGATTACATAGCCGATGAGATGAAGCGGGGAGGATTGTGAGGAATTGCGGATTGCGGATTGCGGATTGATGACGGGTTGCACCTTGAGCGTCGGGATTTAGGATCGAGGATTGAAGATAGAGGATCGAGGGTTGAGGATTGAAGATTGAAGATAGAGGATTGAGGATAGAGAATAGAGGGTACTGGATTGAGAGTTGAGGATGCTCATTGAGGGCGCTTGAACCCCAATTCGCAATCCGCAGTCCTCAATTCGCAATCCCCAATTCGCAGTCCTCAATTCGCAATTCCAAAAATGGCGTTCACCTTTCAAAGAAAAAGTACAGCAAAACCGGCCACCACGGGACGACCAGCGGCCGGACTCCGCGTCTATTCCGTTGCGGCGCTGCTTAAGGCCAGAGATTTCGCCGGACAATTCGAGGCCGGCGGCGATCATTACACCCTTAATTACACGCCGTCGAGAGCAGAAGCCGTCAACACGCGCCTTCAGTTGACCGGTCGCTTGACGATTTCGAATTCGAGCGGACGCACTTACAGCCAGGATGGCGTTCGAGCAACTTTGGCGGCGATTCAAGGCGGCATTGGAAACCCGCCGCCGCGCAGGCCGATTCAATCGGCGGGAACAACCGAGGCCCGGCCGCCTCGAGCAGCCGAGCAAAGAAGCACCGATTCTGGTCAAAGAGTGGAGGATCGGAATTCAAACCGAACGTTGCCGGAAGTGGAGGCTACAGGACCACTTTCATTCTGCGGCGTTATGTATCTGAAGCTCGATCCTCTCGACGGCCGAAATCTTGGAGTGCGGGCCGACCTCAGCAACGTGCAGATGAACGTCAGGTTCGCACCTGTGACTGACAAGGAACGAGAGATTCACGGTGTGTACAGCTCATTGATAGACACATTGATCTCGTCGCCTTCGGACGGGCGGGCCGCCGCGCTGCTCGAAGCACTGAATGACCTGCTGCTCTAATACCGCGCGCGCACGTAGCAGCTTGCTATTAACCTCAACCATCGCAGCCTCACAATCTGGGCTGCTGGCGTGAGCCGCGTGGCCCTCAGTAAAGAAGGCCCAGGGATTTGGCGTCGCATTTGCCCTCCATAGGAGGGGAATGTTTATAGCAGGATCGGTCTCGGCGTCTGCCCTCCGTCAGGAGGGCCATGTCCATCTTTGTTTGTACGGGAACAATTATGCTGCTTCAATCCTCAAGGACACATGGCCCTCCTGCCGAGGGTGCTGGAGTTAGGCGGTTTTTTGGAAAGGCCGAATCCAAATTCCCCGTTCGACTTCACAAAATCACAGGTCGGGAAGAGGGACTTATCCCCGCTCCTCGTTCAGGGGTCGTTCAAACTTTTCAGCAAGCCCTAGAGTAGAGTAGATTCAAGAACTCGCTTTGATCGGAATTGAAATCAGAAGAGCCGGGTCGCACTTCCCTTTCTGACGAACTCAAGTCATTGCTCCAAAATCTTGATCACGGGAGTGCCGTCTATCTCACATCGACTCGTTTGCTCTTGGAACTATTCCAACCTGTTCGCGAGAGATTCCACGAGATCAGCAGCGCGGCTACGATAGCGGCAACCATGCAGATCGACCCTGAAAGCCATTCCTTGAAGACCAGCTTGCCGATTC
>JAHFUG010000133.1:9349-16587 GCA_023265195.1 Blastocatellia bacterium
CTCTTGGAACTATTCCAACCTGTTCGCGAGAGATTCCACGAGATCAGCAGCGCGGCTACGATAGCGGCAACCATGCAGATCGACCCTGAAAGCCATTCCTTGAAGACCAGCTTGCCGATTCCGAACAACGAAGCGTAGATCAACGCGCAGCCCAGCAACCAATTCGTCAATTGCGCAGCCAACCCTTCCCCGCCGCCGTCCAAGGTCATGCCGGACATTGCCGCGATGCGGCTCCACCCCGGCCCGTCGGGATGAACCCTTCGATAAAAGCTCACCAGCTTGTCATCCGGTTCGGGAGAAGTCGCCAGCGTGATAATCAGCCACGCCGCTGTTGTTATGGCTACTGTTGTGAGCATCAGATAAGCAAACTGTCTCGGATCATCGCTGTTCCATTTCACGTAGAGTTGAAGAAACAGCGATACGGCGCTTGCGGCAACCATCGCGGATACTTCAGACCAGCCGTTGACCCGCCACCAAAACCACCGGAGCAGTAACACCGGACCTGTCCCGGCGCCGATCGCCAGCAAAAACTTCCACGCCCCGCCTATGGTGTCGAGGTTCAACGTTACGATTAAGGAAATCAACATGAGCAGCATCGTGACCAGTTGAGAGACGATTACATAATGACGCTCGGTCTTATCGCGAGCCGCAAACCTGCGGTAGAAGTCGTTGATAACGTATGAAGCGCCCCAGTTGAGCTGAGTGCCTATCGTGGACATGTACGCCGCCGCGAACGCAGCGAGCATGAAGCCTCGCAGGTAAACCGGGAAGACGTTCGGATCCATCAGCGTCTTGATGTAGCCCGCTTCTTTATCGGCAAGCTCGGGGTACAGAATCAGCGACGCCAGCGCCGTCAGTATCCACGGCCACGGGCGGAGCGCGTAATGAGCTATGTTGAACCAAAGCGTGGCAAGCAAACCATGCCTTTCATCCTTCGCGGAAAAGATTCGCTGAGCGACGTAGCCGCCGCCGCCGGGCTCGGCGCCTGGATACCAGCTTGCCCACCAGTTGACGCCGAGGTAAACAAACAACGTCAGAACGGGCATCCACGCCGAGTTGAGATCTGGAAAGAACGACAGGCGCGATCCCGGCTGGCCGCTCGCGGCGTCCATCGCGGCTATCTTGATCTTCAAGGCGTCGATCCCGCCTACCGCGCGAACCGCAAGCACGGCCAGCACTATAACCATGCCCATCTTGAGCACGAATTGAAACAGGTCGGTCACCAGAACTCCCCACAACCCTGAGATCGTCGTGTAGAACGCCGTGAACACAAGCAGGCCGACGAGTATGGTCATCGCGGTGCGTTTGTCGATACCGAGTGTGGTCTGAAGTATCTTGAGCATCGCCAGATTGACCCAGCCCAGGATGATGCAGTTAATCGGCAGGCCCAGGTAGAGCGCGCGGAAGCCTCGCAAAAAAGCCGCCGGCCTGCCCGAATAGCGCAGCTCGGCGAACTCGACGTCGGTCATCACGCCAGCTCTCCTCCACAGCCTGGCGTACAGGAACACCGTCAGCATTCCGCTCATCACGAAGTTCCACCAGAGCCAGTTCCCGGCTATTCCATTCGCCGCCACGAAACCCGTTACGGCAAGAGGCGTATCGGCCGCGAACGTCGTCGCCACCATCGACGTGCCCGCCAGCCACCACGGCACGTCGCGGCCCGACAGAAAGAACTCATTCGTGCTGCCCCGAGCCCGGCGAGAGTAGTAAAAAGCTATGCCGAGGTTGAAGAGAAAATAGGCCGCGATGACAGCCCAATCGAGCAGGTTCAACTTCACGGTTTCACCTCTTTTTCAAGACTCCTGTCTTGCGATTACCGAAAGCAAGTCTCACGTTGCAAGACGCAGTTCACCGCGGAGGCGCAGAGAACGCGGAGACAGCGCAGAGAAAAGTCTGTTCGCGCAAAGCTCTGCGCTGTCTCCGCGTTCTCTGCGCCTCCGCGGTGAAAGGGCGTTGCGACTCCGTATCTCGCTTAAGGTAAGTAACCCAGCTATTCTCAATACAGGCCCATCAATCCCGCTTAATCCATCCATGTTCTTCGCTCAATACGCTCGTTGCATAACCGATCGCCAAACAAACCGCGGCGCCGATCAACACGTACCATGTCCAGGCGATCTGAGTGTAAAACCTAATCGCCATCATCGCCGCCAGCGACCCCGCCATTCCAGCCATTACTCCGCGTTGAGTGGCTCGCTTGGTCAGCACCCCGAGCAGAAACGCGCCAAGCATGGGTCCATAGACCAGCGACGCGATGGTCAGTCCCACTGTGAAAACGGATCCCCAGTTGCGGGCCAAGAACGCGATGAGAATCAGCGCAACACCCCATGCAGCCGTCGCCCACCGAGATAGTCTCAGAAGCCGCTCGTCGGTTACGCGCGGGTTGAGAAGCGGTTTGTACAAATCCATCATCGTGCTGGAAGAAAGCGAGTTCAGCGATCCGCTCAGATTCGACATGGCGGCGGCGAAGATCGCCGCGATCACAAGCCCGGAGACGCCGTGTGGCAATCGGCGAACGATGAACGTGGGGAAGATTTCATCATTGCTCGTTAGCCGTGTTTCGAGAGGATAGGCTTTGTAGTATGCAAAGAGCATCACCCCGATGATCAAGAAGAGGCCGAACTGAAAAAGCACGACCAGGCCACTGAGAATCAGCGCCTTCTGGCTATCAAGCTTGTTGCGGCATGTCAGAAGCCTTTGGACGAGCAACTGATCCGCGCCGTGTGAAGCCATCGTCAGAAACGCTCCGCCCAGCAATCCCGCCCAGAACGTGAAGGGCAAGGTCAAATCCGTAGAGAACGAGAATACCTGGAACTTGTTCGCCGCAACGGCGTCGGCGGCAATAGCGCTCCAGCCTCCGGGAGTGAGCCGAAGCAGTTGGTAGGCCGCCAAGAGCGAGCCACTCACGTAGATCACAAACTGCACCAGGTCGGTCCAGATAACCGCCGCGACGCCGCCTTCAAACGTATAGACGAGCGTAAGCAGTCCAACTATCAAGATCGACCACACCCAGAGATGAGGCAAACGCGGAAGGCTGCTGCTCAAGACCGCGCTCAAGACGAGGGAAGCCGCGAAGACTCGCACGCCCTCCGCAAGGGCGCGCATGATGAGAAAAAGTGAAGCGGCGAGATTCTTCGTGCTTTCGCCGAACCGTAGTTTGAGCAGCTCATACGCCGTCTGAATCTCGCCTTTGAAATACGCGGGCAGGAGGAGCAGGCTGATGACGATCCGCCCGATGATGTAGCCGAACACAACCTGCAAGTAGGTCAGGTTCCCGCCTTGCTCGGGTCTGGCGAAACTCGAGTAGGCGAGAGCCGGCGCGCCGACGACCGTTAGCGTGCTAGTCTCCGTGGCAACTATCGATAGACCGATCACAATCCACGATGTATTCCTGGCTCCGAGGAAGTAATCCTTGACTGTTCGCTGGGATCGCCTAAAACGAATTCCAAATAGAGTAATGCCGAGGAGGTAGACGGCCAGCACGGCGTAGTCGATTGCGGAGAACCCCATTCGATAGGCACTATACTGAGGAATTCTCTTCGAAGAAAGCGCAAGCGCGCTGAGACGGGTCAGCGGATGAGCGGAACGCCATCCGGAGAAGAAAAGAACGCTCGGATTAGCAGAACAACACGATGACACCGACGCCGGCGGAGAACTTTCCCCTGGCGTTCACTCTGAACGGCGAACCTTGCGTTAAGAGCGAAGGTCTCAGCTATGCGAGCGCAGCGCTCCTCACGCGCTTGCGATGGGAACGCCTTTGGAGTAATAAACCAAACATGGACTCATTAACTTTCAGGAGCAGCGTTTTATTCTGCCTGGCGATCATCGAGAGCATCTCTATCATATCGTGGGCTCAAGATCGGCCGGCATACTTGCCGAATTCTCGACTAACGCCCGGCGACGCCTTCAACGTCACGAAAGACGATTTGTGCGGACCAAATCGCGTGGATCGGATACACGGCATCCCCGTATCGCTAAAGCGTCAGATCTTCGACAGGTATGGCATCGGCCCCAACTCGCCGGGCCTGTACGACGTCGAACACTTGATCCCGCCGAACCTCGGCGGATCTAACTCGATAAAGAACCTGTGGCCGCAGCCGGTGTCCGGCGAATGGAGCCACGCTTTGAAGGACAAGCTGGAGCATCGGCTGCATAAGATGGTTTGCAGCGGCGAGCTTGACCTGAAGACCGCGCAACAAGAAATCGCGTCGGATTGGGTGCGCGCATACAAACGGTACATCGGTGAACAGGGGAAACCGCGTAGATAAGATCTCAGGTTCGTCTCTTCAGGGATAGATGCTTGGCGATTAATGTCGGGGCGGGCCTCCGCGCCCGCCCCTCTTTTGGCTGCGCGATTTTCACGGAAACGGATGGGTCTTCTCGACAGGGGCGGGCCCGGAGGCCCGCCCCTACATTAGTCAGTTCTTAGTCTCGAATTACTAGCAGTCGCAGCTTCCGCAACACTCACCGCAATCGCAACAGCAGTCGCAGTCGCCGCAATCGCAGCAGCAAACACCACACCCGCCTCCCCTCTTTTTTCCGCCGGTTTCTCCTCCACTTCCAGACTGCTGTCCAGATGGATGACCCGGTCCGCCAGGTGAACTTGCGGGCGGTGTGTATCCCGGTGGAAAAATCGACCCAGGTCCCGAGCTTCCGCCTGTACCGCCACCCCCGGGCGAAGACGAAAGATGGCTCGACCCGATGAACGACGGCTTCAAAACCGAACCGAGAAACATCAAATTGAAGGCCACGTCCATGCATTCGCGATAATTCTTCGCCGATCTTGTTTGACGCGGAAAGACGAGAGTCACCGCCAACGCGGAAAGGAATATGAACGGGGCCTGAAGTGTCCCACCCGCCTTGAATGCAGCCGACGCCATTCGATCTTTCGTAATTGAGCGAGCCAACCGAACTCCGTCGCGCCATCGCTCACGAGCAGCGACCTTTACCTCCGAGCGGTGTTCACACACGTGAGCCAGGACCGGCAGTTCACGGCTCAGTCTTCCTGCGAGGTTGGATCTAAGCCGCGTTGAGAACCGCGCGGCCAACGCGCTCGGAATAGGAAGCTCGCCCAGAGCGTCCGCCACCCGCTCGGCGGCCAACCATATCTCGCGAGTAACCTCCGCACGGATGTTGGGTGGTAGTTCGCCGGCAGACAAATCAAACGCCGCGCGAATCGCGTTGAAACCACCCGCTCGAAAATCCTTTTCGTAATCTTCTATGGCGTCGAGCAAGTAGACGATGCTTCCAAAACTGTCACCCACGCTTCGCAGTATCTCCCGCGACTCCACGCATCCCACGACCAAGGCTCCGTGGGCAAAGATCATTGCGGTCGCCCGCGATGTAGGCTCAGCCAGACGCTTCAGAATCTGGGTGGGAGACTTGGTCCTTCGATCCTCCGGCGCGGCTAATTCAAGAGCCGCCTGGTCACGCGAGCACTGCCATAAGAGGTCCAGAGGAAACCGCCACTTCTCTAATTGTGCGGACGCTTCTTGAAATCCCGACGAGAATAACCTGCCGGCAATCTTCCATGTATATCGATTGGAGTCCGCGAGCCCATCGGCAACTTTGAACTCGGCGGAAATCATCGCCGCGGTAGCGGCGAATCGAAGCGCGGCGGGCGCCTCTTCCACTCCCGCGGGAAGCGAAAAGCAATTGTACGATTGGTAGGAGTGGTCCCATCGTTCGAGATCGCGATCCTCACCCGAAAGCGCGCTCAGCACTTCACCGAGGAAGACCGCATCGTGATTGAGCAACATCCGGCTCTTCTGACCGTAGAGACGGCCTATCGTTTTACAGGTCCCGCAGTAGTGCAAACGCCGATGTTGCCGTAGCGGGCCGGGCTGCGAGCATACGCGGGCCTTCATTAATCCGAACATTGTCGCCTCGCCGAGTTGATCAAGATTCCGGGTCGGCTGAGCATACACTTTTTCGCGCCGTGAGCGGAAGTAACAGGGGACAAGGGAGAGGGGAGGCGGGTAGTGGTTCAGTTTGAGGAGAGCGAAATGGGTAACGAAGAAACCGCTGATTTCCGCCGACGTTGTAACGCTGATCCGCGCGGATCCCCGAGCCGAATCGCGATCGCAGGCTGAAAGCTTAAGTCTATCCGATGGTTTTCGGCGTGTTGAGGTTTGTCGGTTCGTTTCAAGCCGCGGTGGGGAGAATCAAAGCTCGGCTGTCGCCTCTTCTTCTACTCTTTCCTCTTCTCTACTGTTCCCTGTCACCTGTCCCCTGTCACCTGTCCCCTGTCCCCTGTCCCCTGTCCCCTGTACCCTGTCCCCTGTACCCTGTCCCCTGTCCCCGCGTCTCACCCGTCTTTCTTGCGCGTAACGTGAAACTGCTGATATTGTCTGCGAGGTTTGCTCAATCCAGTCCCCTGAGGCAAGACACCCTGATGCTCCGAGCTTCTACGGTTCTCATCATCATATCGGCAATTCTCTCAACCGCCTGTCACTCCGAAGCGCCGACTACCGACGTGGACAAGGCGGCCGCTCAGTTCTTCGAGCGGATCAAACAGGCCAAGTACGATCTGATCTACGACGACTCCGCCACCAAATTCAAGGAGCAGAATTCGCGCGCTACGCTGCTCGAAAGCTTGCGCATTCTCAGCGAGATGGGACCGATCGCGGCCTGGAACAGGATCAGCATGACGATCGAGCAAGAGGGACAATACCGAGTGGTGAAACCCGTTTATAACATCAAAACCGATAGTCAAATCGGCGAGGTGATGCTCAAATTCGTCGATGAAGATGGCGAGTGGAAGTTCATGGGCATCCTTCTCAAGCATCGCTCTTGACCTTGCCGCAAGTGAGCCGCTTACCGCTTTGAGTTGAGAACGCTCTCGCGAAACCACGCACTCGGATTAGAAATTGCCGCCGTGCTACCGCCCCCCGCGCGGCGAGATTGAAACGAACCTGCCGGTCTTCCGGAACGCCAGCCCTCCTGGAGAGACCTCGGAGAAGTTATGAGAAGCAACATTCCGTCCTTAGGCTTGGCGCTGGCGGTACTGGCGTCGTTCTCGGCCGCGGGCGCCCGCGATCAAGCTCTGACCGTTCGGGCTCAACTCCGGAAAAAAGCAGACATCCGCTTCGGCCCCGATCTTTTAAATTACAGGAGTCCGGGCGGCCGTCACAAAATATTGATTGCGGGAGACGAGCCGGACATCGCCACGGCCGCGGCTGGACTCGGCTGCGTCGAGGTGTCCGATTATGGGTCCTTCAAGCTCTTCGTCATCGACGATT
>JAHFUG010000134.1:0-2983 GCA_023265195.1 Blastocatellia bacterium
AAGCTTGACCGTAAGCGCGCCCTTTTGTTGTAATCGCTAATTGGAATTGACGACTCGAAGGTAAGGCGTGGAAAAAAGCGAGCTGATTTACGACTGGAACGTTGTGGGGCAAACGGCGGCTGTTCAAAGACGAGTCCAGTTCAATGACGAAACTCTTCGGGACGGGCTTCAATCCCCTTCCGTGATCGATCCGCCAATCGAAAAGAAAATCGAGATCCTCCACTTAATGGACTCTCTCGGTATTAACTCGGCCGACATCGGGCTTCCGGGCGCCGGACCTCGCGCGGTGGCTGACGTCACGCGGCTAGCCAGGGAGATCGTCGAGTGTAAGCTCGACATCGCGCCGAATTGCGCGGCTAGAACCGTGCGCGCGGACATAGAACCAATTATCGACATCTCGCAGAAGATAGGCGCGCCGATCGAGGTCTCCACGTTTATTGGGTCGAGTCCAATCCGGCAATACGCCGAAGGTTGGTCGGTTGAAATGATGCTGACCGCTACCGAAGACGCGGTGAAATTCGCCGTGAGTCATGGCCTGCCCGTCATGTACGTGACCGAAGATACGACCCGCGCGAATCCGGAGACGATTAGAGCGCTGTACACCGCCGCGATCGAAGCCGGCGCGCGGCGCATATGCGTGTGCGACACCGTCGGTCATATCACGCCCGAGGGAGTTCGAGCCCTGCTGGCGCACGTCAAAACGGTAGTGGCGGCGGCAGGCGAGGATATCAAGATTGATTGGCACGGGCATCAGGACCGGGGGCTGGGCGTGATAAACGCGATCGCCGCACTGGACGCCGGGGTGGATAGACTGCACGCGACCGCTCTGGGCATCGGCGAACGAGTCGGCAACACGCCGATGGATCAGTTACTGGTGAATCTTCAGTTGATGGGCCGCATCAACAGGGATCTGTCCAATCTAATGCGATACTGCGAAGTGGTTAGCGAGGCCACCGGCGTGCCGATACCGGCTAACTATCCGGTGGTAGGCCACGACGCGTTTCGGACGGCCACCGGCGTTCACGCCGCCGCTGTTATCAAGGCGTTTCGAAAAGGGGACAACTGGCTGGCTGACATGGTTTACTCCGGCGTGCCCGCCGCGGCGTATGGACGCGAACAGCTAATCGAGATCGGACCCATGAGCGGAAAATCCAACGTGATTTTCTGGCTCGAACATCATGGCTTCGAACCAAGCGAAGAGCGGGTTGAGAGAATATTCAATCGCGCCAAGCAAGTTGACTGCGTTCTTTCAGACGACGAGGTCAAGGCTCTCCTGTAGCAGGGTGGCGAAACGGCTTTCATCTTTATCCGTAGGAACCGAAGAGACAGGCTTGCCGACTTCTTTCAGGAGGATTGCCGTCTTTCCAACAGTGCGCGGCGGGAGCCGTCGGGACGTTTTCAGCATCGCTGTCGTCACGCCGGCGTAGGAAGAACCGCTTTATGAGACCTAACTCCGAGCTTCACACCGAAGGGTCAATCCGGCAATTTGTCTTACCTGCCGGCAACCCGGCGTTGCACCGGATTCTACAATCGGTCGAAACCAATAGGGCGTTCGAGTTCATAGATCAATACAATATCTCCGACGAAGTCATTCGCGTTTCGGAAATCGCGGCCCCGCCGTTCAAGGAGAAAGCGCGAGCCGAATTTGTCGCGGGCCGGTTCAGAGCAATTGGCCTTGCGGATGTAAGAATCGACGAAGAAGGAAACTGTTTGGCGACCCTGCCTGGCGAGTCGCCCGCTCCGATTGTAGTGTTTTCCGCTCATCTTGACACCGTGTTTCCGGAACAGACGGATGTGAGAGTCACACGCGAGGGCGGCAGGTTGTTTGGACCGGGAGTGGGTGACAACGCGTGCGGCGTTGCGAGTCTGGTGTGCCTTGCAACGACGTTCGCGGCTGCCGGTGTCAAGCTGGCCGGGCCCATTCTTTTCGCTGCGACCGTGGGCGAGGAAGGAGAAGGTAATCTTCGCGGCGTCAGATATCTATTTAGCGAAGGAGCCTGTCGCGCAGGTGTAGACTTTTTCATCTCGCTTGATGGGCCGGGCCTGGAGCGAATCACGCATCGAGCGCTCGGGTCCAGGCGATATAAGGTAAGCCTGCGAGGGCCCGGCGGCCATTCCTGGGGCGACTTCGGCATCGTCAACCCGGTTCACGCGCTGGGCCGCGCCATAGCGAGGTTCGCATCATATCCGGCTCCGCTCTCGCCACGCACCGCCTTCAACGTAGGCGTGATAGAAGGCGGCAGTTCAATCAATGCGATTCCGGAAGCAGCAAGTATGTCCGTCGATATGCGTTCGGTCTCCGATGAGGAGATCGACAAACTGGAAGCCTACTTGAGACGGGTGGTCCAAGTCGCGGTTCGTGAGGAGAACTCCCAGCGGGCGATGAGCGGAACGACGTTGACGGCTTCGATCGAGATGGTTGGGAACCGGCCTTCAGGAGAAATCGCCGCTGCTTCGACGATCGTGCAGGCGGCGCTCGAGTGCTCGCGCCTTCTTGGAATCGAGCCTCGGCTCGACTGCTCGTCCACGGATTCGAATGTCCCGATCTCACTCGGTATTCCATCGATCACGATTGGCGCCGGAGGCTCTTCGGGTAACTGCCACACGCTTGCCGAATGGTATGATCCCGCGGGGAGCAACTTGGGCATGAGACGGCTCATTCTCCTGGCGATGTTGCTCTCACGCCGGTAGAGGGCGCGGCGAGATTTCCAAGGTTAGGCGTGTCGAGGAATAGGTTCCCTCTTACGAGGGGAATAGGCGTAGAGACCAGAGAGGGACGCAGAGGGAGCTTTATTCTCTGCGATGGCTCTGGTAATTGACTTGTCGCTGGAATTTGGCCATTCCATTCCGGCCCTCCAGAGGAGGGTCATGTTTATAGCACGCGTGGTGGAACGGCCCGCCCTCCGTAGGAGGGCCATGTTACATGGGAATTGAGCCATCTCTTGGGCGTCACCCTGACACATAGATAAACATGGCCCTCCTA
>JAHFUG010000134.1:3083-16577 GCA_023265195.1 Blastocatellia bacterium
ATAAACATGGCCCTCCTAACGGAGGGCCATGTCCGACAAGCCGCGGCTTGTCGGACATCGGGCGTTGCGCGACAGAAACTAAGCTAGGCAGATTGGAAACCAACCATGACTATTCAGAATGGCCGTGTTACGACTGAATGGGTTCCCGTGTCAAACGTGATCTCCTGACTATCGTCCCTCAGCCTGATCCATTACTTGGTGACAAAAAAGGGCGGAATGATCGAGAGATCATTCCGCCCTTTTGTTTCATTGAGGGCTCGAATCACCGAACCCTCGAATCGTTTACTTCTTCTTGCGCCGTGGCGCGCGGCGGCGCGGCGGTTTCTTATCATCGGACACCGCCGGTTGCTCATTGGTTAGAACCTGCGCGGACGCGCCGCCCCCGCACTTCTTCATAATGCTTTCCATCCTGGCGCCGTCCGGCAAGATCCAGAATTCAACTCTACGGTTGAGCGCGGGATCACCCGATTCGTGCGGACAGGTGTCGCCGTAGTTGCGCACCGTTATGCGCGCACTGTCGACGCCTTTCTCCGTGACCAGATAATCGCGAGCGTTGTTGGCCCGGGTAAGTGAGATGCCCACTCTCTCCGACGCATCGCGGTGACCGTCGATGACGACCGAAGCGCGCGGGTCTTGTTGCAGCCTCAATGCGATGTCATCGAGGCATGCCTTATGCTCGTTGTTGATTCTAGCCGAGTTGAACTTGAAGAAAATCGGCCCGCAAGGCGAAAGCGGAGCGACTTCTCTCGGCGGCGGCATGTTGACTGTTACGGTAGTCGAGCAACTGCTGCCCGGGCACGGCGTGTTGCACCGTGTCTTATCGGTCGCCACGTTGACCGTCACCGTCACGCCGCCGGAGACGCCGGTCGTGTCGAGAGTGACTTCCGAACCACTGGTTGACGACAGCGTTCCACCCGTGGTCGACCACGAAAGCGACAAGCCGCCCTCGCCGCGCGCCGACGCTCTCAGTGAAACTCTGTCACCCGCGGTCGCCGATGAGGGAGACGCCACGATGTCGCACGAAACGGATGGGCATGGCGGTTCGTTCACGCTGAACGACGTCGTGCAGGAGGTGCTGCCGGTGGTCACGCACTCGCTAGGGCATTCGCATTGAGGAACAGTCGCCGTGACCGTCGTAGTCACCGTGTAACTGCCACAGGCGAGTTGCCCAGTCGGAACTTCCACGGAAGGACCGGAACCGCTCACCGTGACTGGCCGCCCGGATGAATCCTTAACATCCCAGCGATACTCGTACGAGACCTTTCCATCAGCGTACCCGGCTGTGCTCGGTTTGACCGTCAGCGACAAGCGTTCGCCGCGATTGACGGATTGCGCCGATCCTTGCAGCGAGCAGGTTGGAACAGGCGCAGGCGGGCAGGGCTTGCGATGCCCAAGTGAGAAGTAGGCGACAAAGCCGCTGGCGTTGCCTTCGCCGAACTGTTGCGGCGGGAAGTCGAACAGCGGCGTCCGGAAGAACGGCCCGAGTCCAACGAATCTCGCCACCGAGTAATCTCTCTTATTCGCGTTCGTCAGGAAGTGACGATACGCGCCTCCGAACGAAATAGCGCCGTCCCTAAAGAAAAATCGAAGCCCAACGTTTAGGTCGACCGGATTGACCGGGTTCAGATTAGGCGTTCCGCTCGAGACAAAAACGGTTCCCGCAACCTCGCTGATGAATTCCGTATGACGGTTGAGAGCTATGGACAAGCCTGCGTTCAAGATCAGCTTGTCCCTGAGATCAAGCACTTTCTTGCCGCCTTGATCTATGTCGCCGGTGTGGATGTAGCCGACGTTCTCATAAACTCTAAAGCGGTGACCGCCGCTCTCCTGGCCGAGTATGAGGACGACTCCGCCTTCGTACTCGCCGCTGGATCGGCCCTCGGCGCGGTCCGCCTGGCCGGTCGCAACAGGTATCTTTATGTAACCGCCGAGCGCCATGCTGAACCAGTGCTTGTTAGCATCAACCAGATTCAGCTTCGTCCCGACTGAGACATCGCCAACGCCGCCTGACGTATCCTTGAAGCCGAATACCGGACGGCCCTGACTATCAAACCCGAAGAAATTCACCTCTCCGAAGAATGGCAGTTCATTAAAGTAACTCGGCCTGTCCGTGAAAATCGCGGGCCCGAGACCAACAGCAGGCGGGCCGTTTGGTCGAACCGGTGACTGAAGACTGTTTGGGAAGTTCGTCGGTGTGCCGAAATGACCAAGAGCCGGAAGGATTCCGCCCCCGAACGCGCCCGTGCCCGGGAAGAAGGCAGCGCCGCCGCCGCCACCGACGGCTGGGCCCAAAATCGTGAAGGGATCGCCGAATTGGCGAACTGCGCTCAACTGATAGCCGCTTAACAGGAACGGACTCTCCGAGTGCACGCGCTGGTAGGTGATCCAGTTGACCCAAAACTCCCACCGGTTCGTGAGACCGACCGTGAAGTTGAAGGGGACCTGATTAATATCCAGGTCGCCCGGATCACGGTCTATGTTGTTCCAAAAGACCGCGAAGTTGAACTCACCCTTGCAAAGCGTGCGCGTCGAGAAAGTATTGAAAAGACCCGTGCCGCCGGCAACTGTTGGCGCCTTTTGCCGCTCGGCAATGTTTCCGTTGTGACTTTGAGCCAGTGCGCTTGCGCATAGAGCGATAACCACCAGCACCAGCGTCCCTACTCTTTTAGCCGCTTCCATCATTCGCCTCCTGAAGTACTCATAAAACGGAATGCCCAAGTTGGTATTAAGAAACTGTTTGCTAACACGCGTCGCCTCTGAACTACCAGGTCTTTGGTCGCCCAGCTCCAAATTCAGGGGCAGGGGGTATGATTCCTGCGAGATTTCAATTGAGCTTTACCACTTAAGCCCAACCAAGAACAGCAAATATGTATATACTAGCAAATAGCCTACGGGTCAACACAAAAATGCCCGATCTGACGTAAAAGACAGAGGGACGTAACCCGCTCTGGGTCTCTCTGTTTGGTCACAAATGCCCCTCTCATAATGATGCGCTGGCGAACCGCCAAACACCTCGGAAGTAACTGAATTCCGCCTTGTCTGAATTCAGTGTGGTTGCCATCAGCCTCCACCAACGAAGGACGCACAACGTTTGCTCCGGCTGAGTTAATAAACCCACAAACCGCGTTCCCGCCATCCAGGGATCTTTCCTTCATCGACGCTGAGGCAGCAGCAAATACCGAGCCTCAAGCTGGCGTTGCCAAGCCGCAAATAAAGCAATAGACCTCTCTTTGCGACAGCCGCCAAAATGAGGGAAAAAGCACGGGAGAGCCGTGGTGGTTTAGCTTGAGTGGAGCACGAGTTCCGCGAGAGAAACCGAGGACTTACGCCGACTGGGTTTGACCGTTGTGGTTGCGTTGCTCTCTCTACTGTTTCCGGTGAATATAGAAGAAACGTAAGCTCGAGACTCTCGGCGCCCGGCCAAACCACGGTTCAGGATGGAGGGCGGATTCCCTCAGCACTGAGTAAAAGCCCGATAACAAGCCGTCAGGCAACACGACCCGCAGCCATGACTCATCTCAGGTTCCGGCGGCTGTGGCTTAAATCGACTGGATGATTCCGAGCGGTTGTCCGCGCCCGTCGCGATAACTAAGATTAGTGATGCAGCGATAAGGGGGAAATCATGATTAAGCGACTCTGCAGGCTTGTTCTGGCTACGGTGGCGGTTTCGTGCATGTGCGCTACGGCTCTTGCGCAGAACTGGGACAGGGCGGTATCGCTGTTCAACCAGCAACAGTATCGAGAGGCGATACGTGAATTCCACGCGGTGCTGCGGTCCAACCAGGATTACTGGCAAGCCTGGTACTACATAGGAATCGCGCATTATCAACTAAAAGATCATGAAGACGCCATTGACTCGTTCCAGAATTACATCAGGGGCGCAGGCGACCGTGGAACGGAGCAAATCACCGCGGCTTACTATACCGGTTTTTCCTACTACCAATTGAAGCAATACGAAAAAGCGATTCCACACCTTGTCAGGTATATATCCCTCTCCGAAAAGCTTCAGCAGAAAGTGGACCCAACGGCGCGGGCGGCGATTGGACGATCTTACGTCTTCTCTGAAAGGTATAACGACGCCATACCGGCATTGACCGCGGCGGCCTCGGAGATGAAAACAAACGCCGCCAATTATTACTACATTGGCTTCGCCCATCATAAGCTGAATAGAGACGACCAATCGATCGCGGCGCTGAATCAGGCTCTGTCGATCGATCCCCGCGACGCGGACTCGCTAGTGCTGTTGGGGGAAATGTTTCTGGCTCGATCCCGGCAGAATCCCTCGGCGATCAAACAAGCGATCACCGCCGGTGAGAAGCTCCTGGGGGTGAAGGACGATGAAAGAGCCTGGTCGCTGCTTGGGCAGGCATATCTGCTGGATAAACAATTTTCCAAGGCGGCGCCGCTGTTGGACAAGTACGCTCACGCTCACGCGGATTCCGGCGGCGCATGGTTCAACCTCGGTCTGGCGAATTCAAGATCCAATCAGTGGAAGCCCGCGGCCGAGGCGCTGGAGCAAGCGATCAAGCTGTCGCCGAAAAACATCGCCGCCCTGCTTGAACTCGGTTATGTCTACGAAAGCGACAAGCAGTACGCCAAGGCGCTATCGGCATATCAGCGCGCCGATGAGGCGGCGGCGGGCCGAGATGAAACATCTCGCGCCGGTATGGAGCGAGCTAAGCAGATGATCTCCAGGCCCCAGTGATGTTGCCATACTGGAAGGCCGCTGATTCGCGCTGACTGCGTAACGCTGATCAGCGCAGATCAGCGACCCGAAGGCAGCGAAGATCAGCGGTTATTCCGGAAGTTGACTCGGCGACACTCTATGGGGCGAATGATCAATTATTTCCGCCGAGCGCTGCGCAGTCTATTTTCCGGAGTCGAGATGCCACCCAACATTGACCAAATCATTGCCCCGCCGGACGAATATCTCCGTCCCGCGGCCGGTTGTCGTTATGCGTTGGCCGTTGGCCTCAATCTCGGTAACATACGTCGTATAGATGATGATGGTGTTTCCGTAGATCTGCATTTCAGTTTTGGGAAACTCCAACCTCACCAGGTTTGCCCCGCTCTCAGCGAAGCGCCTGGCTCCCGCCAGAATAGCCGCCCGGTCGGACCATTTCTCCGAACCCTCTTCGATGGCGATGGTCTCATCCGGGATGAGCTTCTCGAGAGCGGCACGGTCGTTCGAGAAATAAGCCTTCCAAACGGCTTCCCTCGCGTTCAGTATTTGCTGACGAGCTCGAGGAGGCAGGGTCGCCGGCATTGACGCCTGCTCGGCTCGCCAGGCCGGATCGACCACTGTGTGAGATCCGACTTGGATCCAGCGGCCTTTTCTTTTGGCGTAAACATCCATGATATGCAGTCTATTGGTAGTGACCCAGCCGCCGCCCGACTTGTTCTCGAACTCTCCGATGAAAGAAGCCACCGCTAACTCCGGACTATAGAACATCACATCGAAGTCTCTTATCTTATATACTCGATCGGGGTTGGGAACGGGTTTGGAGCCCTTGTCCTTCGGCCAGTCGATACCGTTAGCCCTCATGTATTCGTCGATGCCTTTGATCGGAACGCGGGAACCCTCCAGGAATCCGCGCCAGTCTTCCGAATGCGTTGCGTAGATATTGTCGACGTCCCAGTCGATGAATGCCTGGAAAATGCTTTCTATATGCGCGCGGATCAGGTCCCGATCGGCCTTGCCCGGGTCTTCCGGAACAATTCGCACCTGCGCCCGAATTGGGCTTGCCGCTGAAAAAAGTACTAACAGGACGGGGAAGAGCTTTGCGATCATCTTGTTTTCCTCCTTGCCGCCGGCGCCGGTTAGTCCGGTGCGCGGTACTTAATCATAATGATTCTTGTTGTGTCGTGAAACTTCCGATGTCCGATAAGCAGCCTTGGCCGGAAAGCCGGCGTCTATCCAAGTACTATCACGCTATCGATTCTGTATCGGCCTTGAAGAACTGTATTGATCGCAACCATCGCCGGCCCGGAAACGGCGGAGATCATTGAAGGCGGATTAGAGACAATCATCGCTGAACCAATCGCCATGACTTCGGCGTGATCATACAAGCTCCCAATCGGACCATCTAGTGGTGCTTGGCAGAAGTTGTCATGCCGGGAAAGCCGCTGATTTGCGCTGACTGCGTGACGCTGATCTGCGCGGATCAGCGCGCCAAAGGCTGCAGCCAGACTGTCAAACTCGAAGAGAATCGGCCCGGCTGAGTTGTAATCAGCCGGGCTTCGTAGTGATTCGAACTAGAGACTCGACAGACCTAGACGCTGGCTGTAGATCAGCAGAGCCTTACCCAGGTCCGGTTTGAACTCGGTTAGCATCTCCCGGGCTTCCGTCAGGGTCCAAAGCACGGCGTCAAGGTCGGGGCGCCTTGATTCACAGTTGTGCCGCAGTGCGGTCATCACTTCCCGGTAGCGCTTGTTCGGGTGCTCGCGCGCCAACCCTGCGATTAGATCCAGATGCTTCTTGGACAATTCAGCCTCGAAGCCCTCGATCTGTAGATAAGTCACGGCAAGCATGGCAATAGTGATTTTTACACCCACATCGCGCGCCTCTTGAATGGTGAGACGGTTGATGAACGCATGAATCTGCGTGTTCGGCACGACAAATCTTCGCGGTCCGAAAGACTGATCGAGGAGCTGCCGCACAGAGAGCGCCGGGTCATTCTTGTTCTCATCGTGGTTGTCGTCTTTCGGTTGGTCAATCGGTTCGTCTGTGTGTGTTATCATAACTCTGCCTTTCCGCGCCGGCGTGAAGACACACCCCCACTGTTTCGCCATGTGGGTGTTCTTCGCACTAACCGGCGCTGCTTTGGGCGAGGCGGGTCGTCAAGCGAATGGCGGTCCGCCTTAAGGTCCCAATAAGGTTAGGGAATCAACGTTGAGATTGGCTTGGAAGTGGGCGAAGAAGGCTTATGGCGCCCTTGGTTTGGTTGGCGCGCGCGCGGGATTCAAGACCGTGATTGTTGGAAATACGGTAAATCGAACACTGGCCGGCCGCAGCGCGCGGTTATTTGTGAACCGCCATTCACCCTCGCGTGTTACGCACGCTAACGGCAAAGAATGGCGCTTCGCCGAATCGGAATCAGGGTCAGCCTGCGGTTCAGGTTCTAGCTTGGTTGAGCTATGGATGACTACGACTGAGCGCTTACGAGTTGGGAGTTTGCGCTGTAGCTGCGCAATGGTTTCGCTGAACTCGGGATATATCGATGCGAATGGAGCAATGGTCGAGACTACGCTCAGCGCTTGCTCCACCCGGCCTACTTCTCCAAGTTCGACGGCATAGCTGTTCAACACCTCGCAATAGGTTAGACGGCCATGTATGGACTTGGAACCAAATATTCGCGATACGGTCGGCACCAGAGACTCAAGGTCGGAAATGGCTTCATGGTGATCACCATGCATTCCTTTGATGATCGCAATCTGGCGAAACGATTGGACGAGGGCGGCCAGTTCGCAGTCGCGAGCCATCCGGCCTGCTTCGACATAGAATGGCAGCGCCTCGTCGATTTGACCGCTATCGAGGTATGTCCCACCCTTGGTAAGAAGCGCCAGGGAGCGTGATCGTGGATCCAAATCCTCGTCTAACAACCGATCGAGTCGTTTTCGCGCGGCCTCAAAGTCGCCCTTCCGTTTTACGCAGCACGCTTGGTAATACCGCGCGACGTTCTTTGAGCGAGACGAAACGGGCAGGGCGATCATTATCTGGCTTGCGAGTTCCACGGCCTCGACATCTTTCAGTGCATGGGCCTGGGCTGCAATCCGAGCCAGCGACATGTACAGTGATTCGATTTCATCGCGGGCATATCGAGCACGGGCTAGCAACGTATGGATCGCCTGCCTGTGCAGACTTGGCCCCGATGAGGCATCCGATTCCAACATCCAAATCTGACCGGAGGGTAGAGTAATGAAACGACTACATGTAATAGGCTGCGCCGCGGTGTTGCTGTTCCTGCCGTTCTTTGTTTCGAGCAATACCGCCATTACGAGTCCTGATCCATCCTCGATGCTGGCCTTTGCCGGCCATACTCAAGCGGGCGGCCGCTGTGATTGCGGAACTAGCACCTGCATCTGCGATGCGGGCGAATCGGCGCAAAGCTTAAAAGCAACTTCAATTCAAAGCAACACTGCATTCTCAAATAAAGAAGTGACCGGTCAAACATTGACGCCAGACTCCACGCCGGGACTGGCTGCGCTGATCCTTGCGCTTCTCGTTACGGTACTCCTCCGGATGCGCTGAAGATCAGCATTGCGATTCCAGGCCGCGTTCAAGAATAACCTGCTCGAAACGGCAGCCGCCGAAAGTGGAACTGGCGGCGCAGGTAACGTCTGGCCTTTCGTTGCGGGTAGCATTGTACTATGCATGGCTATGGTTCTGGAATTGAAATTTCACGTCACTCCCGGCGACGCATTAAGAAAAACACGTGCGACCAAGACCGTTGGCATGTTGTTGAAGCGGACCCGTGATTCTGGATGGTAAGCTGCACCGCAGCCAGACTGTGGCCTTGCAGCGCATAAGCTTGGGCGGCAATTATCAGCCAAAGATATCTACAAGACTCAATGTTGCAGCCTAAAGCGCCGCTTGGGTGTTTGGCGTCACACGCGCGCCGACCTCTTCGATGGCGGCTATCATTGCGTGGCTGACCCAGACTCCGATTCCTTACAGTGCGTGAGGTGATCTTGCTGTCTTTCTGGAAGAGAAGGTAGTCGTAGCTGACGCCACCCCACGGATGAATCCAGCCCGCGAGAGTCAACAGTGCGCCGCGCAGGGATCAAGACTTCGCTATGGATGTTCGTACGTCGGTCTTTCACGGCCGGGCTCGACGGGATTGATTTACAATCGCGCTGAGCCTGCAGTTTCCCGTATTCGATACCCCGCCAAGAGGTGCGGATAGTCACAAAACCGTTGCGTTGGCCATTATTGGTGATATAATCCCGCCCGTTGCCGCGGCCACCCTTGGACGAATGGCGTTAGTTCCCTCGTGACCCTCGGCGCTCCGGGTACTTTTACACAGCCGATGGGGCCATTGTCTCTGTTCCAGGGGAACTCGGGATT
Source organism: Blastocatellia bacterium (assembly GCA_023265195.1). Taxonomy (GTDB): domain Bacteria; phylum Acidobacteriota; class Blastocatellia; order UBA7656; family UBA7656; genus QHVH01. The sequence goes on from JAHFUG010000134.1 coordinate 12,151, forward strand.
ATCGCATCGCGAGAGAAAGCAGTTCACATGAGGCGTACCGGCGAATGCTATGTTCCGGCGCCGGCTACGATTCCCTAAAGACCACTTTCTGGCGCGATGGTTTAACTTGTGTTCGCTTTCGTACAAGGAGGAAACACTATGCTGAAACGTTTTGATATTTGCGCAAGCGCGTTGGTGGTGATAGCGCTTGCGTCGGTTTCAGGTTACTCGCAGACAACGTCTCAACCCGTTGGTTCTCGGGTGGAGCAGGCTGACTTACCCGCCAAGTCGCAGATGAGGTCTGCTCGGCGGATTGGGACTACGCCACTGCGCATCTTCAACCCAAAAGTAGAATCCGGGCCCACTGGTCCGTTCAAGAACGACTTCAGTGGATTCGCCGCCAGTTCATCTCAGCCGTCACTGCTCGAGGTGGAAGCCGCCCCCAGCGCCGGGCGATGGCCGCAGTGGGCACAGAACCCTCAGCATACGGGGTTTCTGAACGTGGCGGGCCAGGACTTAAGAAGGATACTCGCGAATATCGTATATGATCCGCTTGTCCCCGATGAGGAAGCGCAAAATGACGGCGATCTTTTGGCCCACTACCAGGTTCCGCTGGTGGAGGGAAACGACGTGTACATGGAGTCGAAGGCGGGGGTTTACACGTTGGACAGCTATGCAACGCAGACCTGGCATCAGAACAAATTCACCTGGCATAACGGGCAACTTGTCAAAGCATGGACCTTCGACAGCGACTGGACCGCGCTGGGATCGGCATTCGACTTCTGGGAGCCCGTCTATCACGCAGTGCTGGCTAACGGTTTTGTCTATGATCCTGGAGCGGGCGGGTCGATTTTCAAACTCAATAAGACCGATGGCGGCGTCGTCAAGCGAATCGTCCCCGCTTCGTTCCTCGACCAAGGCAATCTGGACCCAAACACCTTCACGGTCAGCCCGCTAAGCACGGACAGCGCCGGAAACATCTACTATAACGTGCTGAAGACGTCCGGCCCCGGCGGATTCTATAATAACGACGTCGTGGATTCGTGGCTGGTAAAGGTCGCGCCCAACGACACGGTGACCACAGTGAGTTATTCCGTGCTCACAAAAGGCGCGAAGAGCAAGAACGATGCGTGCGAAAACGTATTCGGCGACAACCAGCTTCCGTGGCCGCCCAGCCCCGGGGCCGTTCCCAGTTCAGTCCCCTGCGGTACACAGAGAGTGGCCCTCAATATTGCCCCTGCCATCGCGGCGGACGGCACGATCTACAGTGTAACAAGGGCTCACTTCATAAGCCGGTGGGGGTATCTCGTCGCCGCCACTCCCGACTTGAAGAAGAAGTGGATCACCTCGCTGCACGACTCCAACGGAGTGGGTTACTTACACGATGGCTGCAACGACGGCACTCCCGCCAGTGCTGGAAGCTTGCTGCCGCTCAACGGGACGCCGGGAGGCTGCCGAGCGGGCGCGAACGCCGGCGTCGATCCGGCGACGAACAGGTTCGGTGGAGGACGGGTGCTGGATGATTCGTCGTCAACGCCGACGATCGCCCCAGACGGCAGCATCCTCTATGGTTCTTACACGCGCTACAACTACGCGCAAGGTCACCTTATGCGTTTTAGTTCCTCTGGGCAGTTCCTCAATGCATTCGGTTTCGGGTGGGACATCACGCCTGCCATTTACCCGCACGGAGGGACCTACTCGATCGTAATCAAGAACAACCACTATGGCGGCGTCGGATCATATTGCAACGATCCGGTTCTGTGCCCGGAGGATCGCACCGCCACGAACCCGGCCAGCCCTGAAGAGTATTTCATCTCGCAGCTCAGCCCGAACATGACGATCGAGTGGAGCTTCAAGAACACCAACACGCTAAGCTGCGCGCGAAATCCGGATGGGTCGATCACCTGCGTATCCGACCACCCGAACTCCTTCGAGTGGTGCGTAAATGCGCCGGTAGTCGATGCGAATGGCGTTGTATACGCGAACAGCGAAGACGGCAATATGTTTGCAATTGAGCAGGGCGGAACGCTTAAGAAAAAGATCTTCCAGCAACTGGCTCTCGGCGCCGCTTATACGCCGGCCTCATTGGGCGGTGATGGCAAGATCTACTCACAAAACGCAGGCCACCTGTTCGTCGTCGGGCATTAATGCGCCATTGCCGCTAAGCAATCGCCCAATGGAGAAGGCAAAGGCGCCCTACTGATCGCTGATAGGCTTCCGTCAGGAGCGTCCTGTTACTTCGGCAAGACCGCTCCTGACGGAGCCCGACGCGGCGAAGTCCGGAGTGCGAGACTTGTCGCCGCTTTGGCGGTCACAGACAGTCACGGTCAGGAGACGGCTAATGGAGCGCGATTGGAGAAAGAAAAGCGGCGGCAAGCCGCCGCGCTCCAAGGTCGACGACTCAATCAGAAGTGGTCGATGACCAAAGCGGCGACAAGTCGCCGCACTTCAGGGTGTTGAAGCCATGGATTGGTACTATCCATTCCTGGAAAGCACGTTTCGAGAGCAGAAAGCCGCGATTGCTCCCATCACGCATCCAGATACCACGGAACGTTCACGACCACAATACGCCGATTGCCCTTTATCACGAGTAGCGCGGTAAGAAGCTCGCCCCGTTGATTGTGCAAGAGGCGGTGATACCAGTGCTTTTCCACTAGGTTCGGCACTACCACCGCGATCTTGCGGCCGGGATGAAGATCTTCGAGTTTAAGAACGTAGTCGACGATCGGATAAATCACGTACCGATAAGGCGACTTGAGAAGCACGATCCGCGGCGGCGTTAGGCCTGCCTGCCGAATAGGTCCTTCAACATAGGCTTGCCACGATTGCGATAGCCCGTCATCCTCCTCATCGAGCTCTACGTGAACGGCGATGACGTCTGGTGACAGCATCAGTGCGAATCGCAGCGCCTTCTCCGAAACCGTGCTCCACTTTTCGATCGGGACTACAACCAGAGGCGGGCGCAACTCTTCGGTATCCAGCGCGCCGGGGTTGATCACTTGCCTATTCACCCAGTCGTAATGGCGTCGAACTGCGATCATCAACGCCAGGAACCCCGGGATGAGAAGCAAGGTGACCCAAGCCCCTTCGCTGAACTTCGAAACAATAACAACGACTGTCGTGACCCCGGTCGCGGCCGCGCCAATCCCATTAATCGCCATACTATGCAAGGCGCGCGAGCCGCGAATTCGCTTCCAGTGGGCGACCATTCCCGCTTGCGACAGCGTGAAGGCAAGGAATGCTCCCACCGCAAAGAGCGGAATCAAGCGATCCGTTATTCCTCCAAAGAGAGCCAACAGCAAAGCCGAAAGAAACGCCAACAGGTAAATCCCCTGCGAGTAGACCAGCCGCCTGCCTCGAATTGTGAGCGATCGCGGCAAATATCCCTTTTCCGCAATGGCGTGACACAACCGCGGAAAACCGGCGAACGCGGTGTTCGCTTGAAGCACCAGCACAAGGAGGATTGAGCCCATGGTGACGTAGTAGAACAGGCCCTTGCCAGCGACGGCTCCCGCCAGTTGCGAAAGCACGCTCTCGTAGCCGGGCGCTCCGGGTTCGGTTGCGCCAACACCGTAGGCTCGGCAAAGGTAAGCGATTCCGATGAGCAGCGCCATCAGAATTGTGATGATGATCGACAGCGTCTTGCGAGCTGATTTAGCCCGTGGTTCTCGAAACGACGTGACTCCGTTGCTGACGGCTTCTACGCCGGTCATCGCCGTGCAACCGCTCGAGAAGGCTCTTAATAGAATCCAGAGACCGGCGGCTTGGCCGGCTCCGGATAGTTCGCGGGGAGGGCTGGCCGGCGACGGATGACCGCCGCTCAGAATGATCTTCCAAAGACCAAACGCCAGCACGGCGGCCAGACAGACTACGAATAGATAAGTTGGGACAAGAAAGGCGGTCCCCGTGTCTCGCACGCCACGAAGGTTTACGATGGTGATCGCAACCAGCGCGAACAGACAGACGGCAAGCGTGTGAGGCTGCAGGCTCGGCGCCGCCGACACTAACGCGCCGGCTCCGGCGGAGATTCCGACCGCGACCACCAGTACGTAGTCAATGAGCAGAGCCGCGGCGGCAAGCAGACCAGGGAACACCCCAAGATTCTCGGTAGCGACGGTGTATGAGCCGCCTCCCGTCGGATAGGCCTCGATAGTTTGGCGATAGGAAAAATAGACGATCGCTAACAGCGCGACTATGCAGCCGCTGATTGGAACTATGTAATGGACTCCGGCAAGGCCAAGCGGGATCAACAGAGTGAGCGCCGCTTCCGGCCCATAGGCGGCGGAACCCAACGCATCCAGTCCGAAGATGGGAACGCCCGCCGCCGCGCCGATCTTTTGCGCGTGATCTTCGGCCGAAGCGAGGGGTCTCCCAAACAAGAAATCGATCATTGACATTGTTGCGCCTTTCCTTCGCGCCGGACTTTATGAAAAACCCAAATACCCCAC
>JAHFUG010000517.1 GCA_023265195.1 Blastocatellia bacterium
CATACACGGCCACAGGATACCGATAGGGGCGAGGAGCGGACAGATTCAATGGTTTCAGGACTGTGGCGGCAGCGTGGTTGGTCACCTGAGTCAATGGACTGCCGAAACGGGCCTCATAACGACTTTTGGGTGCAGCGCGGCATGTTGCCCACCGACCTATCAATCATCGGTTGCCGTTCCTTCGTCAATACAAGGACTGCCTGGCGAGTCGCGTTCGGTGACGGTGTTAGTCACCAAGACGACTACCTGCGACGGACGCATCTTTGGGCCGTTCCCAAAGACATGCGGCAGGCTGTCGTTGAGTTCCTCTGATGCGTCGATAGCTGATGTGTCTGGCGGTCAAGTACGTCTGATCGCGCCGGGTGCGGCGATCATACACGTTGAGCACGACGAGTTGGATTTTGAGCCGATTATCTCGCCGGATTGCCAATTAGATGCGCTGATAGGCGACCCTCGGCCTATTTGCCCGGTGATATGTGTCGCCACACCGTTCGCGGTCTTTGAGGAGATCAACGTCAAGGTCGACTTTAAGATCACATCCATAGACCCTGCTCTCGCTCTTGTTGGGACCAAGATTGATATCACGATCAAGGGAGAAGGCTTCGGAACGATGGGAACTCTCGATACTGGTGCGGACATCATCGCTACTGAAGTTCAGTTCACTCCGAGAGAAATAATTGCGGCATTCGAGATCAAGTCTACAGCTACGGGGGGCGATCACCCGATCAAGGTCACCGTCGGAAGAATTGACCACGCTGTGAACTTCTTTGTTCAGATTCCTACGAGGCTAAGGCGTGATAGTATAAGCGATTTGATGGATGAGCAGGGAGGTTGTGGCGCCACACGCACGCTACAGTATACATTGCTCGATCAAGCGGGACAGATCATAGACACGGACGCGAGCGTGAAGGAAGTGTTGTCAGACTTCACCGCACCGCCGGGGGTAAAACCGGCGCCACCCGCGCAGGAGAACTTCGTTGCTGGTCGGCTAGAGGACAGGGCAGGTTACGGAATCCCTCAGTGCCCTGGCCCATTCACCGTAAGCGTTACCCAGAGGTTCGTGGTTACTGTGGTCAACAAACCGTATACGCTCATCACGGCGAACGCCATTAGTTACGGGCGAGATTCGTCTGGCGTAAAATTCGTAAATGTCACGATCACGACCCTCTAGCAGAGGTGGGCTTTGGAGGAAGAATGAACGCGAGCAAAACATTGGCAACGTTTGTCATATTCGGGACTCTGATAACAGCGACATCGGGCCAGACTGTCGGAAGAGAAGAATCTACTTTGGCGAACGATGTTCTGGAACGCCGCGTGGTGGGAGATGAAGCTGAATACCTGACGACCAAGCATGCTTTTTGCAGTAGTCTGTGGCTTACTCGTGCTCCGGGTGGAATGGTTGAAATCTCGGGTTGCTACGACGATTCTTTACAACAACGGTGGAGACCGCTGGGCCTATCCTTGCGTGAGGTTTTGGACGAGATCGTGGCGGCGGACCCTCGCTGCCGTTGGGAGAAGAGAGACGGTGTCATCAATTTGGTTCCAGTCGCCCGCGAACCGGCATTGCTAAACGTTCGCATCAAGGTGTTCGACGTTGAGAATGCATCAACGGCCGAGACCGCTCTCGGTCAGCTTCTCAAGCTTCCGGCAGTCCAAGAAGGGATGAATCGTCTGCATCTGCGAGCGGGCTTGAACATTATTATTGGACCGATACCGCGTCCGACACAATTCTCAGTTCACTGCAAGGACGCCACGCTTAGGCAGGTTCTAAACGCAATCGCTCTGGCCCACGGACGCGCTGTATGGGACTACGTGGAAACGCACTGCAACGGACACGACGAAGTGATCGTTAGGTTCCGCTGAAGAAGGATCGGCTCAGAATAATCGAGACAACTGCTTGAGTGGTTGCGGAGACGATGCTCGGGACGCCCTCAGACATCTTGGATGGCTTCAAGAAGAATGTAACCGATCAGATCAACGTCAAGTTGGACACTATTGGCGCCGCGATAGATGTTGAGACGTGCGCGCCAAACAGAGATGTCAACTGCGCGTTCTTTGGGAGAGTTACTTTGCGCCTTACGAACCTTGTCCATGACGGTTCGAACGATTGGAGGCTTCGAAATGCTGAATCAGTTCGCAGCTATCTTTGCCATGTGGTTGCACCCGGCCAACTCAATCGCGATATCCCGAGTTTCTTGACCTACGAAGAGGCCGCCACAAAAGCACAGGTTCTCGATGAGAGGTGGAGGTGGGGGTTGGCCGGTCACGCTCCTGATTGATCCGAGAGTGGGTATCGAAGCGTCAATAACGCAGCACCTTTCCGTAAAGGTTGGGGAGAAGGACTATCCGCTTGGGACTGCATACAGGATTGTGATGAACAAGTCCGCGCCGGGGACCTACACGATCACAATCACACCGTAGGATGGCAGCTCGGTTCCGGAGAATCTGGTTTGCGGAGAGAACCTCGATGAAAAACTACTTGATTGGGATATGTATAGCCGCACAGCTTCTTGTGCGGATCGTCTTCGGGCAAGACCCTCAAGTTACAAGATCCACTGCGCGTTCTGATCTTTTGGAACGTCGAGTGGTAGGGGACAACGTCGAGTACCTCGCCACTCCGAAAGCGTTTTTCAAGGCTGTTACGTCTGTCGGTGGGGCGGGTGGCGTTGTTCGACTTCCGACTTGCGAGCCTGATCCGATCAAACAGGTATGGCGGCCGTCGAACTCGCGGTTAGCGGACCTCCTCGATTTGATTGTACTGGCGGATACCGATTATCGTTGGCGCTTTGAGAAGGGCGCTGTCAATCTCCTTCCCAAGACGGGAGAACCCGAACTGCTTAAAACGCACATCGCAAGATTCGATGTTGAAGATGTAGGATCAACCCGCCTCGCGCTCGATTACCTGCTAGAGGCGCCGGAGATTGAGAATCGAATGGCCGAGTTGAACTTGAGCAATGACGCATTGGAGGTGTCAAGCATTCTCTCATCGCCAAAGCCGAGCACGTTCGGTCTTCATTGTCGAAACGTGACGTTGAGAGAGGCTCTGAATGCGATAGCCGTGGCAAAGAAGGGAGCCGCTTTGTGGGTGTACAGCGAACGGCACTGCAACGGGCAACATCAGGTTGCCATCACGTTCTGAGATCGAAATTGATACGTCAGTGGCCAATGTCTGGCGGTCAAGTACGTCTGATCGCGCCGGGTGCGGCGATCATACACGTTGAGCACGACGAGTTGGATTTTGAGCCGATTATCTCGCCGGACTGCCGATTAGATGCGCTGATAGGCGACCCTCGGCCTATTTGCCCCGTGACGTGTGTCGCCACGCCGTTCGCGGTTTTGAGGAAATCAGGGTTCGGGCAGACTTCAAGATTGATTCGATTGAACCGGCGCGAGGTCTCATTGGCGCTGATGTCGATGTCACTATCAAAGGCGAGGGCTTCGGAACGAGTGGGTCGCTCAACACGGGGACGGATATCGACGCCACCGACGTTCACTTCACACCTAAGGAGATATTCGCTGCGTTCAAGATCAAGCCTACGGCCCAAGGTGGTGATCACTCAATATAAAGTCACGATTGGAAAGATCGAGCATACCGTGAACTTCTTCGTGCAAATTCCCACTCGACTACAGAGGGACAGTATAAGCAATCTGATCGATCAGCCAGGAGGATGCGGCGTAACGCGCCAGATCTCGTATACCTTGCTCGACCAAGCTGGACGCGTAATAGACACAGATGACACAGCAGACGAGATCATCTCAAATTACAGTGGGCCAGAAGGTCTCAAGCCGCCCGAGACGAGTCCTGTAACCTTCACTGCTGGTACTTTGAATGACAAGGTGGGCTACGGCACGAAGACAACGGACTGCCCTCCTCCGTTTACCGCAACGGCCACTCAGAACTTCATCCTAAGAACCGCTGCAACAAAGTCTTATTCGCTCAGCACAACCAACTTGATAAGCATGGGGAGAGATTCCTCTGGAGCGAAATTCGTCAGTGTAACAATTACGACTCCGTAAAGATCGATATCATGAGAGGGGGAATGACCAAAAAATGAAAAAGCTGAGAGTCTGTGTTGTTATTGGTCTTCTGGCGCTGGCAGCAACAGGCCAGACAAGCCGAGTGGAAAAACCTCCTTTGACCGATGATTTTCTTGACCGTCAAGTCGAGGGCGATGAATTAGAGTACGAAACAACCTCGGACGCCTTTCAGTCTATGCTCTTGCGCACACGAGTACCGGGTGGCATGGTCCGAACTATAGATTGTTTTGACGATACACTAAAGCAGTCCTGGAGGCCGCTAAACTCGCCGCTGCATCAAGCGCTGAACGCAATCGTGCGAGTAGATCCGCGGTATCGATGGGAGCATAAAGGAGGGACCATAAACCTTCTTCCAGCAAAGGGGGAGCCAGCCCTGCTTGAGATTCGCATTGGTGAGTTCCATGTTGAGAATGTGTCATCAGCAATGGAGGCGCTCGATCAGCTTCTTGCACGGCCAGAAGTCGAAAGAGCGATGACGGATCTTCATTTGCAAGCCGGAGTCAGATTGATCATAGGACCCGTTTCACCTGCTCCACGACGCTTCTCCGTGCATTGCAAAGAAGTGACCTTGCGTTCCGCGCTCAACGCGATTGCTTGTGGTCAAGGGCAAGCAATTTGGCGCTACGTTGAGATTCACTGCGCCGGCCGGAATGAGGTTGTCGTAAGCTTCTAGGCCCTGCCTCGAGGATGAGGTGGCTGATCCACATTTGAAGCAGGTAGTGGTTTGTTGGATCGTACAAGGGAAAAGAATGGATGCAGGATCAACAAGGAAAAATACAACGAGCGAGTTCTTTCTTGCCCAATGCGGCAATTATAATGCCCAGAAGAATAGTGGCTTCATTAGTGGCGCAACGCTGCTGGCGAATGTGATTCGCCACGAATCCGGCAGCTTTGAAAGCCACTATAACAACTATGTCCGGTTCCAAAACGACCCTTCCAACAATATTGGGCTTGCTGTAGAAGACAAGACTGG
>JAHFUG010000014.1:0-4267 GCA_023265195.1 Blastocatellia bacterium
CTGATCGCTGACCGCTGACTGCTGACTGCTGACTGCTGACTGCTGACTGCTGATCGCTGATCGCTGACTGCTGATCGCTGATCGCTGACTGCTGATCGCTGACTGCTGATCGCTGATTTCCATGTGCGGCGAAACGCCACAAAAACTAATTGAGTTGGCTTACGGTTTGCGTTTTCTGCGTCCCTTCGGGCACAGAAGTTATTTTTTTGGATTGCTGCAATGGTCTTTTTGGTTTATCCCGCTGTATATTGACAACGGTCCTGCCCAACTGACGCTCGATTGGGCCGCGACGGGTCATTCTCGGAGACATCCTCCGTTTCCGTTTGGCCTTTGAGATGCGAAAGTTCGACCACCATCAAGAGTGAGTTTCCGGCGCGGTGTTTTGGCCGCAAGAACAGAATAGGCGAGGTGTTAGTGATAACGACAGAGCCAAGGAAGACAGGCATTAGCATCGTCGAGGAAGTACCCTGGGGAACACACCTTTGTCAGTTCTACGAGACCAGGCAGGATCTGCTCGACGCGTTGGTTCCCTATTTCAAGGAGGGGTTGGAAAACAATGAGATGTGCCTTTGGTTTACGTGTGGCCACCTGACGGAGCAGGAGTCCATCAGTGCGCTGGGCCAATCCGTTAGGGATCTCGATCAATATCTGCTTGCGCGAAGCCTGGAGATCATTTCGCACGATGGGTATCGTCCGAAGGAAGAAGCTTCAGATATTCAGGGACTCAGCGGCTTGAACGAGAAACTCGAGCAGGCGCTCGCTAAAGGGTATGCCGGCGTCAGGATCAGCGGAGACTTCCGCAGGCTGGAAAAGATGCACTGGTGTGACTCTTACGAATATGAAAAAGGGCTGAACGCATCCATAGGCGGTAAACAGATCATCCTCTTGTGCACCTATCCGATCGCTACTCTGGGAGCCGCGGAGCTGCTGAACGTAGCGCGCGACCACCGGGTCGCCACAGTTCGGCGGAATGGCCATCTTGGCGTTGTCGAGATTTCCGGATCCGGGCGATCACTGGCGGATATACGAAGGTTGAATGAAGACATCGACGGGTCCGCCGAAAGGCAGGCTCCGGAAAGGACCGCGGCCAATGAAGGTTCGCGAACGAAGATTGCCGGGCACGATCAAGCCGACGAGGGTATTCGGGCGAGAGAGGAATGCTTCGGACGCCACTTGAAACTCGGCAATATGGGGATGGCGATCATGTCGCCCTCCAAAGACTACCTCGAAGTGAATGACCGGATCTGCGAGATTCTCGGGTATGAGCGGAGCGAGCTTTTGCGGATGACCTGGGTGGATTTGAGCCATCCGGACGACGTGGCCGTCGATCTCGCCGGCTTCGACCATGTGCTGACCGGTGATTCCGGCGGCTATTCAATGGACAGACGATTCATCCGCAAGGACGGGCGGATCGTTGAAGCAGCCATCTCGATGAGCTGTGTGGGCCGAAGGAACGGGTCCGCCGATAACGTCATGGCGCTGGTGCAAGACGTCACCGAGCGCAGGCGCGCGGAAAAAGCATTGCGTGAGTCGGAAGAACACTATCGCCTGCTGTTCGAGAACAGTCCTCATCCTATGTGGGTTTTCGATCTGCGTACGTTCGTATTCCTGGACGTCAACGAAGCCGCGATACGGCACTACGGCTACTCGCGGGAAGAGTTCCTTGCAATGACGAGCAAAGATATCAGGCCATCCGCGGATGTGCCGACGTTCGTCGAGAGATTGACCAATTGGTCCAATGAGACGTTCAGGGCGGAGGCCTGGAAACACCGAAAGAGAGACGGCAGCATTATCGACGTTGAGATCACCAGTCATAAGGTCACGTTCGCATCGAGACCCGCGTGCGTGGTGCTCGCCACCGATGTGACCGAGAGAAACCGGGCGGAAGGAGCGATCAGGGAGGCGGAAACCAAGTACCGCAGCATTTTTGAGAACGCGGTTGAGGGCATATTTCAGTTTGGGCCCGATGGACGATATAGCGCTGTGAATCCCGCCATGGCGCGCATCCTGGGCTACGAGTCCCCGGACGAGTTGATGGCGTCTTGCACGATAATCGCGACGCAACACTACGCCGACGGCGATTCGTGGCGGGAATTGGCAAGTATGCTTGCTGAGCGCGGCGTCGTGACGAACTTCGAGTGCGAGGTTCTTCGCAAGGACCGCAGCCGCATATGGGCGGTGGAGAGCATTCGCGCCATTCGCGATGAAGCTGGGAAGGTTCAATACTACGAAGGCTCATTCGAGGACATCACCGAGCGCAAGGTGCTCGAGGAGCAATTGAGACAGTCCCACAAAATGGAGGCCATCGGCCAACTCGCCGGCGGGATAGCCCACGACTTCAACAATCTGCTCATCGCGATCACCGGTTACAGCGAGCTTGCGATCAAACGGTTGAAAGCCGAAGATCCGCTGCGCCGCAACATCGAAGGAATAATAAAAGCAGGCGAGAGAGCGGCTTCGCTGACAAGCCAGTTGCTGGCGTTCAGCCGGAAGCAGGTGTTGCAGCCGAGAGTGCTCGATCTCAACGCAGTCGTTTCGGAAACGGAGAAGATGCTTCGGCGGCTGATAGGAGAGAACATCGAGCTTCGCACCGCGCTTGAGCCGGGACTCGGGAGAATCAAGGCCGATCCCGGACAGATCGAACAAGTCATAATGAACCTCGTCGTGAACGCCCGCGACGCGATGCCGGACGGAGGCGCGTTGACCATCGAGACAGAGAACGTCCTGCTCGACGAGGCGTACGTCAGGCAGCATGTCGCGCTCGCATCCGGCGCCTACGTTACGCTCGCCATTATCGACACCGGCGCGGGCATTGACGAGGACACGCAACGGCGAATCTTCGAGCCCTTTTTTACGACGAAGGAAGTCGGCAAAGGCACGGGGCTCGGCCTGTCGACCGTCTACGGCATCGTCAAGCAGTCAGGCGGCGACATCCTGGTTTACAGCGAGGTTGGGCGCGGAACTACTTTTCGGATCTATCTGCCAAGACTCAGTGACGACAGCGAAGAATTCAAGCGAGGTTCCGATCCTGAAGGAACGCTGCATGGAACGGAGACGGTCTTGATGGCCGAGGATGACGAGATGGTGAGGATGTTGACTCGAGAGGTGCTCGAGGCGTACGGCTACAACGTGCTGGAGGCCGCTAACGGTGACTCGGCGGTTCTGATCTGCGCGTTGTACGTGGAGCCGATCCATCTGCTCATAAGCGACGTCATCATGCCCGGAATGACCGGAACCGAACTGGCCGACCGGCTGGCCGAGGTGCGGCCCAAGATGAAGGTCTTATACATGTCAGGCTACACTGACAATTCGGTCGTGCATCGGCGCCTGCTGAATAAGACCGCGAGCTTTCTACAAAAACCGTTCACGCCAAAGTCGCTGGCGCGTAAGGTGCGCGAGGTGTTGGACGCGGTTTAGCCGATAGGTCCTCATTGAGCCATATCGCATGGCTAGACGGCTCGGCAAGTGAGCGGTGCGGCAACGGTCCAAGATGAAAGAGGCTCGGAAGAGAGGCTTCATTTCGCGAACCACGCGCTGTCAATCGAACGGGGATTCTCTCGCTCGACCGTAGAAGACGAGTTGAGACTCGCCCTGTTTTACCTGCCGGAGCGCCGTCAGCCCTTTATAATCAGTTTCCAGTAGGTTCTTCGCCCGGTGTTCGACCGTTACAGTACCCTCTTTACCAAGCACGTTGCTCACGCCTATTAGTTCGAGCACGCGGGCGTAAAGAGAGGAGTCATAAGGCGGATCGAAATAGATCAGGTCGAACGCCTCGCCTCGTTCGTCAAGGTGGCGAATGGCGGACGCAGCGTCGCGATTCAACACGAGGGCTCCTTCGGTTATTCCGAGCAGATCCAAATTCTTCTGAATGACCGCGCAAGCCTTCCTGGACTGTTCGACAAAAGTGACTTGCCTGGCCCCTCGGCTGAGCGCTTCTATTCCGACCGCGCCCGACCCCGCGCACAGATCGAGGAATCGCGCCTCCGGGATTACAGGGGACAATATGTTGAAGAGCGTCTCGCGGAGCCGGTCCGACGTGGGCCGTACGTCGAGTCCCGGAACCGTTCCCAGTCTCCGGCCGCGGTATTCTCCGCCTATAACCCTCACGGGTCCCCTTATACCACATTGAGATTCTTCGGGCACGGATACCATTGTGGCGGAGATTGGGGTCGCTCCTAACGGAGCTGGCGGCGGTGGGGTATCGCTCATATCTATCGACAGGTGTCTCCTACGGAGACAGACGGCCCCTCCTACGGAGGGCCGGAGT
>JAHFUG010000014.1:4367-6568 GCA_023265195.1 Blastocatellia bacterium
CTTGGCCCGATAAAGGTAAAGGCCGACGATAGTACCGACTCAGGGAATGAAAAGAATCATTTTGGAGAATTCTAAAACGCCGAGCGTTGTAGTAATCTGTAGCCGGCGCGAGAAACGGGATCCCCATTCCCGCGCCCGCGGTGCAAGAACTGAGCAGAAGAGGTCGATATGATCAAGGTTGAGGAACGCTTACTAGATCCCAGGATGTTCTTCTACGTCCTCCTTTCCATTGTGATGTCCGGTTATGATGCTGTGGCCACCATGCGTCACATTGGGCGCGGCGTCGCGTTGGAAGGGAACCCGTTGATGGAGAGCTTAATTCAACGGAACGCCGTTACGTTCTTTCTGATTAAGATGGCGATCACCGCGGCGTGCTTGATGCTCTGTTACAGCTTCTCGCATCTCCGAACGGCGCGGCTGGGAATACATCTCGCTGTGTCGCTTTACTCAATCATTTGTGTGTATCACATGGCGATCGTGATTTGGGGCTGACTCTTAGACGGAAGCTCGGAATTTCAAGCTTACTCTCGATCAGACCAAGCTTCACTTGGCTCAGAGTTCAAGCTTTAGCTTGCGATTTGGTTAGGGCAAGCTAAAGCTTGAACTCTGAACATCACAGTCCGAACGTTGCACTTACCTCAGTTCTCGCACGACCGATACGAGCGATTCGATGTAACCCGATAGCGGGGCGTCTTGTTCGAGCGCGGGGACAAGCTCACGAACGCGGTTGTATACCTTCGCCAGGCGCGGGCCGGGCCGCAGAGGTTTCAAGAACTCCAGCCCTTGCGCGGCGCACATCAATTCGATCGCAAGAATCATCTCGACGTTGTTGACTACGTCAGCGAACTTCAGGGCCGATGTCATGCCCATGCTGACGTGATCTTCCTTGTTAGCCGACGTAGGCAGATTAGTCACCGAAGCTGGGTGAGCCAGCACGTTGTTCTCGGCGATCAAAGAAACCGCGGCGACCTGCGCGATCATCAATCCCGAATTGGTGCCCGGATGCGGAGTGAGGAACGCCGGCAAGCCCGAGAGATCGGGGTTCACCAGCCGTTCGACGCGCCGCTCGGAAATCGTTCCGAGGTCCGCGACCGCGATTGCGGCGTAGTCCAGCGCCAGCGCAACCGGCTCGCCGTGAAAGTTGCCGCCCGACAACACCTCGCCACTCTCGGGAAAAACCAACGGATTGTCCGTCGCGCTATTGATCTCTATCTCGAGAATGCTCTTCGCGTGCGCGAGAGCGTCGCGAACCGCGCCATGTACTTGAGGCATGCAGCGAATCGCGTAAGCGTCCTGCACCCGCGGATCGACCGAATGATCGCGATGTGATTCGCGAATCTCGCTGTCTTCGATAAGCTCGCGCAATCGCCGAGCGCTCTCCAACTGGCCTGGATGAGGCCTGGCGGCGTGTATCCTCTCATCGAAAGCGACGGGAGTGCCCTTCAACGCTTCAAGCGACATCGCTCCGGCGACGTCGGCCGCCGCGACAAGTCTCTCGGCCGCTAGCAGCGCAAGTCCCCCAACGGAGGTCATCGCCTGCGTGCCGTTGAGCAGCGCCAGTCCCTCCTTTGCTTCCAGAACGAGCGTTGGGATTCCTGCCCGGCTCATCGCCTCGCCGCCGCTCAAACGCTCGCCTTTGTAATTGGCTTCTCCCTCCCCGATCGTGACCAATGCAAGATGCGCGAGCGGGGCCAGGTCTCCCGATGCGCCCACGGAGCCTCGCGACGGGATTCTGGGGTGTACCTTTTCGTTCAACATTCGTAGCAACGTTTCGATGACGGCCATGCGGCAACCCGAAAAGCCTTTGGCAAGCACATTGGCGCGTTGCAGCATCATCGCGCGAACCACGCGCTCCGAGAGCGGCTCCCCGACGCCGCACGAATGCGAACGAACTAGATTCACCTGAAGCTCGCGGAGCCTGTCGGTGGGAATCGTCACGTCGGCCAGTTTTCCGAACCCGGTATTGATGCCGTACACGACCTCGCCGCTGGCGACAATGCCTTCAACAAAACGGCGGGCCCTTTCGATACGGCCGGTTGCTTCCGCCGCCAGGCCGGCCTGTTCGCCGTTCGCTACGGACCAAGTTTGTTCGAGAGTGAGTGATGAACCATCTATTTCTATCATTGTTGGATGAAGTATTCATTTGGCTACCCGGCTAGTCAAATGAGAGATCGAGAGATTGAGACATTGATGATTGATGA
>JAHFUG010000014.1:6668-28236 GCA_023265195.1 Blastocatellia bacterium
TCATCAATCATCAATCATCAATCATCAATCATCAATCATCATTCCCCCCAAGGCCTCCGGCGATTCATCAAGCTATGATGAATTCGATTCGTGAATGCGCCTCGCGTAACGCGGCCTCGGCGCCGGCCGGATCGGCTGCCCGGCTAAAAATGAACCCAAGGTAACTGGCGCCTTCGGGTGGTGGAAGCAGCTCCTGTGTTATGTGAGCCGTGATCGTAATGTCTTCAACGCCGGCCACGCCGCGAGCGGCGTCGAGACCCGTGACATCTCTCAAAACGCCGGCTCGAGGTATCGGTATCATCATAACCGCCGCGGCCGTTTCCTCTCTTCGGAGCCCGGTGACGTCTTCACCAAGCGCGTGCCGCACTATCAATTCCTCCAATGATATTCCGCCCCCGAATCGCAGCGCTCGCGAACACAATCCCCCGATGGCGCGCGCCGCGACTTCTATTACCCATGCCCCTTGTTCGTTCACTCGCAGTTCGGCGTGAATCGGTCCACGCGTCAGGCCCATCGCGCGAACCGCGGCGCTCGTGGTTGCTTCAATATCCGCCTGCGCCTGGTCCGAGAGCCTCGATGGCGTGACATAAATCGTCTCCTCGAAGAAGGGACCGTCCAATGGATCGGGCTTGTCGAATGTCGCCAGCACGCGCAACTTGCCGTCCGTAACCAGACCTTCGACGGCGGCCTCGACGCCTTGAATGAACTCTTCGGCCAAAGCGTGCCGGCTCGCCGCGCCGGCGCGCCGTCTCACATCCGGAAGCGCCAGTATTCGGTCGAGGCGGCTTACCGCTTCAATAAATTGATCTTCGTTATCGGCGCGCATGACGCCTCTGCTCGTCGACAATGAGACTGGTTTGACGACGCAAGGATACGTCACTCGGCGCGCTGCTTCCTTTGAATCATCATCGATGCAAAACCGCCAGAATCGCGGAACGCGGACCCCGGCTGCGTCCAATGCCTGCCGCATTCGATCTTTGTTCTTTGCAATCCCAGCCGACTCGACGGAATTGTGACTTAAGGCGAGGCTCCGCGCGACGTGAGCAGCCACGACCGCCGTATCCTCATCGACCGGAATAACCGCGTCAATCGGGTAACGTTCGTTGTAATCGACTATCTCTCGGCCCGCGCTTTCAGGGTCGAAGAAACTCAGGGTTAGAAGCGAATCGGGACTGGCGGCGCCGAGCGTGTTCTTCCTCTCGCTGGCGGCGGTGACTTCGACGCCGAGCTTCAACGCGGCGTCGATGAACGCTTTCGTACGATAAGTGGTCGTCGGGAGCAGTAACAGGACGCGTGGCATTTTTGTTCTTGAGCGCCGTTTATTCAGCGGATTTGCGCCGGGCGACGAGTCACAATTATACCGCGGCCCGATCGGGAATTGATAAGCAAATATGCGTCGAAAGCCGCCCTCCTGCGGAAGGTTGCACCCCAACGGAGACGCGGGGGCTCATGCCGGCCATTGTCTATAAACATTGCACCCCCATCACGATTGCTATAAGCATTCCCGTCCTACGGGAGGGCCAGAAAAAGTGGAAATGGCCACGCTCCATCTGCCCCTAACGGACGAGCAACGAACTCAAGGTTGTCTGATGACCGCTCGGAGAAGTTTGAGGGGAACAACTATTGTGAAAGTGATAGAGTGATAAGGTATGATCTACGAAGGAACCTACGAACGCCTTTCGGAACTCCTCGAGCCGCATCTAGGCGAACGAGAGATGGCATATGTGAGGCTCGCCTACGACACCGCCGAACGCGCCCACACGGGACAGAGGCGCGACGAAGGCTTTCCCTACATCGTGCACCCGCTGAGAGTAGCGATATCGCTCGCCGGCGAACTGGATGTTTACTCGCCTGAGATGATCTCCGCCGCGCTGCTGCACGACGTCATCGAGGACAGCGACACGACGCGCGGCCAGATAGCGGAGATGTTCGGCGAGCAGGTCGCGCGATTAGTTTGGCTCCTAACCAAACTGGATGAGGTCAGTCTTCCGGACTACCTCGCGGCGATTGAAGAGGCCGCGGAAACCGGCGCGCCAATAGTGAAACTCTGCGACCGCCTGGACAACCTCAGGTTCGTCACGCATTCGCCGAAGCTCGAAAAGAAACTTCGTTACGTTCGAACAACTGAAATGTACTACCTGCCCATGGCCGAGAGAACGAATCCCTACCTCTACGAAGAGCTGAGCCGCGCGCTGGAGGCCACACGAATTCACGTGGCGGCGCTGGTGTGAACTTGCCCTAAAAAGCCCGCAAAATGGCGGGTTTTCCGCGTCATTTCCGTTTGGAGAGACGCTGCTTCATAGTGTAGAATTCGACTTACATTTATTCCGGGCTACACCTTCTCGTGAGTCACCGAAGAATCAAGAAATCCAAAGCGAAAATCGCGAATCCAGACCGCGCTTGGGACACCTGCGCGGCGATTGAACGGAGATAAACCAAGGCATGGCTGACGCAGCGCAGAGAATTCCGGTTAATATCGAAGAGGAGATGAAGCGTAGTTACCTCGACTACGCGATGAGCGTCATCATCGGGCGGGCGCTTCCGGACGCCCGCGACGGGTTGAAACCCGTGCACAGAAGAATCCTCTTCGCTATGCACGAGCTTGGCCTCAATCCGGGCCGGCCCTTCAAGAAATCGGCCACCGTGGTTGGAGACGTGCTCGGCAAATACCATCCGCACGGCGACAGCGCGGTCTATGACGCGCTGGTTCGAATGGCCCAGGATTTCTCGATGCGATACCCGCTGGTTGACGGGCAGGGCAACTTCGGATCGGTCGATGGAGACGCGCCCGCCGCGTATCGCTACACCGAGGCGCGTCTGACCAAAATCGCCACCGAGATGCTCGCCGACATCGACAAAGACACCGTCGATTTCACTCCAAACTACGACGAATCGCGGGAAGAACCAGTGGTTCTTCCGACAAGATACCCGAATCTGCTCGTGAACGGATCGGGCGGCATCGCCGTCGGCATGGCGACCAACATCCCGCCTCACAATCTCAACGAGGTCATCGAAGCGACCGTTTATTTGATCCAGAATCCCAACGCAAGATTGAAAACGATAATGGGAATGGTCCCCGGCCCGGACTTTCCGACCGGGGGATTCATCTACGGCCGCGAGGGAATTCGCCACGCGTATGAGACGGGCCGGGGCTCGATCATAATGCGGGCGCGGGTCGCCGTCGACCGCGCGGGCCGCTCCGCCGAACGAATGGCCATCGTCGTGACCGAGATCCCGTACCAGGTCAACAAGGCCAAGCTGCTCGAGCGAATAGCCGAGCTGATAAACGACAAGAAACTCGAGGGCATATCCGATCTTCGCGACGAGTCCGACCGCGAGGGCATGCGAATCGTCCTGGAACTCAAGCGCGACGCCATCCCGGACATCGTGCTCAATAATCTGTACAAGCTAACGCCGATGCAACAGAGCTTCGGCGTCATTAATCTCGCGATAATCAACGGCCAGCCGCGCGTCCTGAATCTAGTCGATACGCTGAACCTCTTCATAGAACATCGCCGCGAGGTCGTCACTCGCAGAACTCGTTTCGAGTTGAGAAAAGCCGAGGCTCGCGCGCACATCCTGGAAGGGCTCAAGAAGGCCCTCGACAACCTCGACGCGGTGATCTCCTTGATCCGCAAGTCCAAGACGGCTCAGGAAGCGCGCGAAGGACTGATGGAGCGCTTCGACTTCTCCGAAGTGCAGGCGAAGGCGATCCTCGAAATGCAGTTGCAGAGGCTCACCGGACTCGAGCGACAGAAACTGGAGGACGAGTATAAGGAGGTCATACAGCGGATCGCCGAGCTTCAAGAAATTCTCTCCAATGACTCCGTCCTGCGCGGAGTGATCGTACAGGAGCTTCGCGAGGTGCAGAAGGAATACGGCGACGAGCGCCGGACCGAGATCATCGAATCGGGGGCCGAGTTGTCGCTTGAAGATCTGATCGCCGATGAGGACGTCGCCATCACGATAACTCACTCCGGTTACATCAAGCGGACGCCGGTGTCGGTTTATCGCGCGCAGAGGCGCGGCGGCATGGGCCGCAAGGGCGCTTCGCTGAAGACCGAGGACGTGGTCGATTACATCTTTGTCGCGTCGACTCACAGCTTCGTCATGATCTTCACGGACAAAGGCAAGGTCTACCGGCTGAAAGTGCACGAGATTCCGGACGCGCAGGCGGCCGGGCGTGGCAAAGCCATTGTCAATCTCGTCAGCATTCCCAAGGAAGAATCGTTCGCGGGAATTGTGCCCGTGCGCGAGTTCGAGGAAGGCAAATATGTGATCATGGCCACGCGGAGCGGCACCATCAAGAAGACCGAGTTGTCGGATTTCGCCAACATTCGCCAGAACGGGATCGTCGCAATGGGCATTGACGATGACGACAAACTGATCGCCGCCGAAATCACCGACGGCAAAATGAAGATATTCCTGGCGACTCACGACGGAATGGCGATCTGCTTCGACGAGTCGGACGTGAGGCCGATGGGCCGGCCGGCTTACGGCGTTCGCGGGATCACGCTGGACAAAGGCGATTACGTCGTAAGCGTCGCCGCCGTGACCGACGAGGCCGAGATGCTATCGATTTCAGAGCGCGGCTACGGCAAGCGAACCAAGCTCGAGGAGTACCGTTTCCAATCGCGCGGCGGCAAGGGCGTTATCAATATGAAGACGGTCGAAAAGAATGGGAAGGTCGTCGCCGTGCTGCCCGTTGAAGGAGACCAGCAGGTTCTGGTAATAACCAACCGTGGCAAGCTGATCCGCGTCGAGACGTCGACGATTCGGGAGTCGGGCCGGTCGACTCAGGGCGTGAAGCTGATAGACACCTCGGACGGCGATTTCGTTTCCGGGGCTTCATTGATCGAGCGGCAACAGGATGCAACTGAGAAGGAATCGCAGCTCTAGCTACATCCCGTACAAGTACCGGAGCGCCCGAAGCAAGCGCAGGCGAGTGATGATCCTGGCTTCGGCCGGAACCGCCGTGGTTCTGATCGCGGCGCTCACCGTTCTGATTGTTGCGCGCTCTTCGGAACGCGGCGCGGAAGGAACCCTGAAGCAGGCTTTGAGCGAGTGGGACGCCGGCGACTACGAGGCGGCGGCCGCTGAATACGAACGCTATCTTCGCCAGGCTCCAACCGGAGACGCATCGCCGGAAGCCCGGCTCCAGCTTGCGAACATCTACTACCTCAAGCTCCATCGAAACGAACGCGCCGTCGCTCTGTACCGCGAGTTCCTCGGCCAATCGCCGGCGCACGCGAGCGCGGCCATCGCCCGCGAAAGACTCGCTGAGGTGCTGGCCGATATGGGCCGCTCTTATGAATCCATAGCGGAATACGAAAGCCTCAATTCGCAAGACCCAGTTGAACGCCGCCGCATCCGCTTGCGAATCGCGGATCTTTACTACAACCAGAACAATCTAAGCCAGGCCTTGACCGAGTACGCGAAGGTCAGTACGGCGGACAGCTTCGATGAATACACCGAGCAGGCGTGCACGCGGCAGGCTTCCATATACCATCTCGCGCGCGGGCAGTATGCGCTGGCCGCGCCGTTCTACCAGAGGCTGGCCTCGTCGAGCAGCGATGCGAAGATGAGGAGGCGGGCGCTGTATGGACTGGCGGAGTGCTACTCGGCTTTATACAAATTCGATGAGGCGTTGAGCGTCTTCCGAGAGGTGAAGGACCCGGAAGAGCAGACATATCTGCAAAAGAAACTGGCCGAGATAGAACAGCGAAAGCGCGAGGCGGCTCACGCGCCTACGATTCGAAAGCGGGGGGAATAAACCACGAAGACCACGAAGGTCACGAAGAAAAGAAGCCTGTCGCTGGGGCTCCGAGATCAAACCCCAGACTCATCAATCATCGATTCCCCAGACTTCTCATTCTTCGCTCATCAATCATCAATTCTTTTCATGATCACTTCCCCAGACTTCTCGTTCCTCGTTCCTCGTTCATCAATCATCAATCATCAATTCTTTTCATGATCAATTCCACAGACTTCTCATACCTCGTTCATCAATCATCATTCATCAATCATCAATTCTCTCTCGTGCCCTTCAACCCATACCTCCCCGTCTTCGAAGAACTCTTTCTTCCAGATCGGAACTATCTTCTTTAAACGATTGATCGCGTATTCGCATGCTTCGAACGCGATCCCGCGATGGGCCGACGTCACGATGATAACGACCGACGATTCCGTAATATCCACGCGGCCCAGGCGGTGAACCATTCCTACGCGATTGATCCGCCATTGCCCGTGGATTTCACGCCCGATCTGCTCCATCGTGCGCAGGGCCATCTCAGTGTAACCCTCATACTCGAGATGGAGCGTGCGCCGCCCCTTGGTGTTGTCGCGTGCAACGCCATCAAAGATAACAACCGCGCCAGAGTCTCCCTCCAACAAGCGCTTTCGGAGCCCGGCGATGTCGATCGGTTCGCGAGTTATTTCGAAGACGTCCCGGCCGGTTTGCTCTCCTCCGCTTACGGGAGGCAGCACCGCCACGACATCGCCATCTTTTAAGAGCTGATCGCGGGACGCGTATTCTTCGTTGACCGCGAAGAGAAGGCTCGGTTCCATGCGCGCGAGCTTTGGGAGATCGGCCACTATTCTCGCGAAGACTTCGGCTACGGAGAGAGGATTCTCAATTTCCAGGTCGAGGCTTTGCGTCCCCGCCAACTCCCTCGCCTGACCGAATAGCAATACCGTGACTTTCATGGTTGATTAGTGCAACAACCCGGAGTTCGGAACCGGCCGAGTTCTTTGCATCAGACTCCTGGAGCGGCGGGAATTAATTGGCGCCGCGCCGGTTCGAAACCCTAATAGAGTTTATTCTCGCCGCGCCGCTCCCTCGTCCGCAATCAGATTAATGGCTACGTTCTCGATTCGCGAGTCTTCTATGCGAAACGCGCGCAACTCGATTCTCGGCTCGAACGAAATAATGAAGTAAACCGCCTCCGGATAGAAGGCCATCTCGACGTCTTTGGGCGAAGGGTATGCGGCGGTCTTTGGGTGAGAGTGGTATATGCCAAGCAGTTTGCGGCCCGACTCTCTGATTCCCACCATTGCTTCAAAGAGATCCTCCGGAGCCGCGAAGTAAGAGATTTCCGGCTGCTCGGCCATGTTTCGTAACGGATGCAGCCCGGTTATGAGTCCGTTCGCGCCGCTTAGCAGCCCGCAGCATTCGGTGGGACGGGCGGCAGCCGCCTGCTTCTCGATGGCCTCAACGACTGCTCGGGTAATCGATGCCGTGTTATCAGTCATCTCAATCACGCGGCGGACTTCCGCCGCCGAACGCAGGAGATTCTAACACGGCGAGCCTGTTTGTGGCGGCGTTCAGAGTTGGGTGACTTGGGGTAGCGGGGTCATAGAGTGTTGTTCTTCGGACAAGCTCCCTCCACAGCCAAATCGCGAAGAAAGAGTTTCTCGCAAAGACGCAAAGATCGCCGCAAAGGCCGCAAAGCAGCCCGGAAAAATGAGATTCTTCGGGTCTGCTTCGCCAGCGGACTTTTTGTTGCGGCTCCGGCCGCAGTGGTCCTATGCGGCCTTTAGGCGGCTCATCGCATCCACTGTTCTCTTTTCTTGCAAGGCTGCTTCGCGGCCTTTGCGCCGATCTTTGCGTCTTTGCGAGAAACTCTTCTTCCCTCTCAGCAACACACAATTACCGCACCACCCAGAGTTGGGGGAGGAGCCGGGATTGCAAGCTGAAGCTTGAACTCTGAACACGGGAATTCGGAAGCTGAAGCTTGAACTGAACGCGGACATTTGAAAATCACGCCTTTTGTGCTAAAACCTTCCCTGCGGAGTAGGTTCCAACGTGAGAATAGAGATTAAGGCCAAGGATGATTTCTGGGGGCGCGCCTTTCACGTAGAGTGGGAGCACCAATTTCCCGGCCGCAAGCTGAAGTTGGTTGGGCAAGAAACCTACCTCGCTCAGGCAGAGTGGCTGGCTGACCTCGAGCGCGTTGCTTCCCAGTGCTTGTGCCGCGTCGTGCAGGCGCCCGATATTCCCGAGCGAAGAAGCTGGCTGAAATCGCTCGCCGGCTCTATCAGGCCAAAGTGACATCCGATCAAACGAGGTGACCGACATGCCGGACGAGAAAGACAACATATCGCGCCGCGCCGCGCTCAAGTCAATCACAGTCGGAGCGGGAGTGATCGCGGCGCTTCCGGTGCTGGGCGGAAGGGCGGCGGCCCAGGACGTCGCTCACGCACATCACGGTCAGGCCGTTGCGCCGGCCTCCGATGGGGCTCAGAAACCTCTCCAGTTCTTCACTGAAGCCGAGAATGAGACTGTCATTGAATTATCCGAGCGAATCATACCCACGGACGAATCATCACCTGGAGCCAGGGCGGCTAAGGTGAATGAGTACATAGACCAGGTAGTCAGCGTCTCATCAGAAGCCGTGAAACAGACATGGCGCGAGGGGTTGGCCGCGGTCAACAAGAAAAGCGGTGACATGTTCGGCAAAGGGTTCGCCGCTGCCGGCGCGGAGAATCAGATCCGGCTGCTCACGGAGATCAGCAAGAATGAGAGGTCGCCTCAGACCGTTGAAGAGAGATTCTTCCGCACCGTGAAGAACGCAACCGTCGATGGCTATTACACCTCCAAGATCGGAATTCACCAGGAACTCCATTACAAAGGCAATTCTTACCTGAAAGAGTTCACCGGCTGCACGCACCCGGAACATCAACAGTAGAACAGCGCTTTTGTCCTGAAGATTAATGTGCGCGCCTAACCGTTCAGGGGACGAAGAAATGCCACGGGCGCCAGCCCGTAACAGATTGCTGTCAGCCTAATCCGGCCTGGCGGAAGCTACACCGACCGGCGGCTAACGATGGCGTCTTCGCCAGGTCCAAAGGCGTGTCGCAAAGAGAGCGTGGAAGGCCAGGTCACGCGAATGACCAAGACCAGGTAGTGTCCTAATCTGTATTGCTTGCGTCCAAATGAAACGGCGATCGGCTTATAGGGCGATCGGCCTATAGTAGGTTTCGCTTGTCCCGCATCTCCGTAGGAGAGACCTGTCTGTAGATACGAGCGATGACCACCGCCGCCGCTTCCGTTAGGGTCGTAGCTCCGTTAGGAGCGACCCATCCTCTGCCGCAAGGGTTGCCTCTAACGCCGCTAAGAGAGATTCACCGGCTCGGACTACAGATAGGTCGTCTCTACGAGACTAACGACTCTCACTCAGGAGCTTTTCATTGAATCATAGCCAAACCGACTGGGTGGCCAGCTTCGATAGCAACACACTTTAGGACACTACCCAAGACTACTGTAAGTTAGGTTGACAGCAGGCTGCATCGGCTGACTCGATGACATTGTTCTTCACTCCGGCCCTGCCGCCGGTTCCTGAGCGCCAAGGGCGCGATTGCGGGTTTCATGAAAAAGATGTTCACGATGGAGGAGCGCCGTGAACTGCGCGCCGAACAGAAGTATGTTACTGGAGGTGTATATCCACGTGAGAAGCGCTATACCCGCTCCTATCGACCCGTACACAAGGTCGTAATGAAAGTACGGGAGCAAGAAGGCAAATCCGAATTTGGCGGGCTCCCATAAGAGGGCCGCAAGCACCGCTCCCGTTAGCGCCTCCGAGAGCGAAATACTGGTGTTCGGCAGCCACTTGTACACGACCGTGAACAGCGCAATGGTAAGAGCCACACTCGCCGCTATGAACACCGTCTGCCATGCGTAACCGCCCAAGTCGATTACCCACTTCTCGAGTCTCACGGGCAATCTGTCCGCCGCCGCTTTGACACCCGAAACAAACGCAGTGAACAGGGATGACGCGCCTAGCATCATCCACACGAAGCTCATCACGGCGAAGTTAACCGCGCGTCCTCGAAAGAACGAGCGGGGACTCGTGTTCCATATGCGGTTGAGCGCCTTCTCGATGACGGTAAACATCCAGGACGCCGCCCATAGCATTACGATCAGGCAACTCACCACCATCGTGGTTGAGCTATCGGATATCGACTCGATGTTCTTGGTTACGAATGACTGCGCTCCAGGCAACAACGCCAGCACCTGGCCTATTACGTACTTCTGAACCACACTCGGCCCGAACACCGCGCTTCCTATTACCAGCAGCGCCAGCAGCATCGGAAAGAGCGCAAGCATGGAAAAGTAAGAGACCGCGGCCGCCGACGTGGTCAAATCGTTGTGCATGAAAGCGGCGAAAGCGCGTTTCAGCAGCGTGAGAATTGGTATTCGCTTGAACATATGGCGGGTGGGCGCTATCGGGACAATGGTACGTTCCAGGCTAGAAAGTTCCGCCGAGCACAACTAGCGGTGCTCGGCGGAAGTTGCCATACCGGGAAAGCCGCTGATTTGCGCTGACTACGTAACGCTGATCCGCGCAGCCGTTGGCGCGCTGATCTGCGAAGATCAGCGTTACGTAGCCAGCGCAAATCAGCGGCTTTCCCCGCCTGACAACTTTCGCCAGGGACCACTAAGCGATTTCCTATTTCTTCCTGGGCGATTGATGAGAAAGAGCTCTTGCCAGAGCGCTTGCCTCGGGAGGCATATCCACCATTCCCTCCAGGAGAATCTGCCGGGCGTCCATTGGTTTGCCGTAGAAATCCGCGTTGTCGTCCTTGTCTTGCTTGACCACCGCTCCATCCAGAGCTATGCCGGCGAACAATCCCTTCGCACGCGAATAGGTAAGAATCTCGGCGTCGAGCCTGATGTTGGTTTCAGCCGACGTATGACGTCCGACCGGACCCGCCGCCGCCGTGGCGTCCGCGCCAACGGTAAACTTATCGCCAACCAGTTTGTCCATGCCTTTTCTGTTCATAATCAGCATGACGAGATCTATTTGAGTGAATCCGATCTGCAAACCGAAGCTGCCCCCCTGGATGGTCATAAAGGACGGCGCGCTCCATCTCCTGCCCGGACGCCGGCACATCACAATGCCCTTCCCGTAACGGCCGCCGATGCCGAGGCCGCCTTTCTTCATGCCGGGAACGATCGCCACGCATTCGCATTTGTCCAGGAGTTCTTCCGGGACTCCTTTATCGGGTGTTCCCATTATCTCCGTAAAGACCTCGGTGGATCGCTTTAATCTCTTGAGCTCATCCGCTCGATTGTCTCCTGTCCCCGCGAAGAGAGAAGGCGCGGCCAGCAATACGATGGCCGTAAGTCTGACGATCACTTTCATAGAATCCTCCACGTGATTATTTTCAGCGGCGAGCCCGCGGCCCGCTCGCTTCCCTGGTAGATATGTCTACTCGCGCGCTCCCCCTTGACCTGGCGCGCGAGTCCGAATTCTAACACACGGTTGTGGCTCACAACGCGACGCCAACCCGGCGTGCACGCGCCGCGAAAGTAGACAAGCGGCGCCGATTTCACCACTCCATTAAGAAGTGAATTTCACCGGCGTACTTGCCGGTGCCTCCGATGCCGTCTGTTTCTGTGCCGTTGAATCAAGTATCCGGTTCCAGCGCCCGCTCCCGCGCCGATCACCGCCCCTTTCTTTCCTCCGATCAATGCGCCGCCGACTCCTCCGGCAACGCCTCCAACGACGGCGCCTTTCGTGGCGCCGTGGTGACGCCGTCTGTAGCGGCGCCGCGGACGCGCCATGCCGTCGAGCGCGAGGCTAAGCAGGATCATCATCGCCAGGATCACAACGATGTTCTTGTTTCTTATGACTCGCATGATTTCAATACCTCCACTGGAAGAGTCCTATATGAAAGGCTGAGAAGGCAAGCTCTCTCTCTCGAGTTCCATTCATGACAGGGCTCTTCTCGACGCCGGTTATCTTTGAGCGGTATTCGCGGTCCGGGCGCATTGCTCGGGACGTCACCGGCATCGCTCGCCAATAACTATGGCGTTTCAACGCGGCGTCATTTACAGTTGCGGCGAAGGCGACGGCCGTCATCCCGCCGAGGAACCTCTGACATGCGAGTTCCCAATTCCTACATCTGGGACAACGTAGAGACCGCTTCTCGCGCGGCCCTGGAGCAACTTCAGTTAGAACGTCTGCGGGAGGGTGTAGCTCGCATTTCCACGACAGTTCCGTTCTACCGCCGCAAGCTCGCGGAAGCGGGAGTCACTGCCGGCGAAATCCGCTCTCTTGACGACCTTGCCCGATTACCGTTCACGACTAAAAGCGATCTACGCGACAACTATCCCTTCGGCCTGCTTGCCGTGGACATGAAACAGGTCACGAGGATCCACGCCTCGAGTGGCACGACGGGCAAGCCAACCGTAGTCGCCTACACCTCGAATGACATTAATCTCTGGACCGATTTGATGGCGCGGACCTACGCGGCGGCGGGGGTGACTCAAGCCGACATAGTTCATAACGCATATGGCTACGGCCTGTTTACCGGAGGGCTGGGTTTCCACTATGGGGCGGAGAGGATCGGGGCGGCGGTCATTCCTGTTTCGGGCGGCAACACCAAACGCCAGTTGATGATCATGAGCGACTTCGGAAGCACGGTGTTATGCTGCACGCCTTCCTACTCGCTTCTCATCGCCGAAGCCGCCGAAGACGATGGCATAGACCTCAAGTCTTCGGCGCTGAGAGTTGGGCTGTTCGGCGCGGAGCCCTGGTCGGAACGAATGCGAGAGGAGATCGAGTTCCGGCTTGGCGTCGCCGCGGTCAATGTTTATGGCCTCTCGGAAGTGATTGGTCCCGGCGTGTCCGTCGAGTGCGCCGCGAAGAAGGGATTGCACATCTTCGAGGATCACTTTATTCCCGAGATCGTGGACCCGGACACATACGAACGTCTACTCGACGGTGAAACCGGAGAGCTTGTCCTGACCTGCCTGACGAAAGAAGCATTGCCGCTCTTACGCTATCGCACCCGCGACCGCACGCGTCTCACCCGCGAGAAGTGCGCTTGCGGCCGAACGACCGCGAGGATGGAGCGCGTGGCGGGAAGAACCGACGATATGATAATAGTCCGCGGCGTCAACGTGTTTCCTTCTCAGATAGAGACGGTCTTGCTGCAGGTTGGCGGAATCGAGCCTCACTATCAGATAGTCGTGGATCGAAGCTCCGACTATATGGACGAGCTGGATGTATTGGTGGAGGCGCGGGCTGAGTTTCACGGGAATCAAGATCATTTGACGCAGCTTGAAAAGCGATTGAGCTACGAGGTGCGGAGCGCGCTGGGCATCGCTTGCAACGTCAAGCTGGTCGGGCCGCGGGAGATCGAACGAAGCGAAGGCAAGGCCGTCCGCGTCGTCGATAAGCGAGTGTTATAAAACCCGCCGACTTCCGATTTTGATGGACACTCGATGAGAATCAACGCTTGAAGAACGCGAGGTCAGATATGGAACTCGAGACAATGTTTTTCGAGAAGAAAGACCGAGTCGGGCGCTTGACGCTGAACCGTCCTCATCTGCTGAACGCGATGAACTATCAGGGGTCGCTGGATATGAATCGAGCAGCGGAGATCATTCGCGATGACCCTGACGTGAGAATCGTGCTTATCCGAGGCGCCGGCCGCGCGTTTTGCACGGGCATAGATTTGAAGCAGCTTGCGGCCGGAGAAACGCCCCATCAATATTACGAGAACTGGGACCGAGCGCTCAGAATCCTCGAACAAGCCGAGAAGATTCTGATCTGCGCGATGCACGGCTACGCTCTGGGCGGCGGATTGCAGTTGGCGCTTGCGTGCGACGTCCGCATCGCTGCCGAAGACTGCAAACTGGGTCTGCCCGCGATCAAAGAGGGCATCATACCCGGCCTTGGGACCTTTCGCTTGCCGCGTTACATCGGGCTGGGCCGCGCCAAGTGGATGGCTCTTTCGGGCGAGAACGTCGACGGCCGCCGGGCATATGAAATCGGACTGATAGATTACGCGGTGAAGTCGGACGCGTTCGACGGTGAAGTGAACGCGCTGATCGAGAAGTATTCGAGCAGTTGCTCGGAGGGAACGCTCCAGTCCAAGATGCTTTTGAACATGGCGTTCGACATGCCACATGGCCAGTTCTTTGAAGAGTACCTAAGGCGGCAGCGAATAGCTCTGACGTCGCCGGATCACGAAGAAGCCATGACGGCTTATCGTGAACGACGCGATCCGGTGTTTTCCGGTTGAGCGGCGGCTCCTCCTGAAGGAACATGATGCCGATGAGAATAGCTTCTCACCCTCGGATTCAGATTGAAGGTCAAAGCGCGGACGAGCCTCCGCACTCGCCCCTCGTTTGGGCGCGCCATATTTCCGCAAGAAGGATCGTCGTTAGGAGGGGCGGCCGCGGAGGGCCGCCCATACATTCATTCTCGAGCTCGCGGTCTAATCGGGATGTTGTCGTTTCTCGACAAGTACCTGGGAGTCGCCGCCCGAAAGCGCTCAGGTAAACGGATGAAATCCAGCTTTAGAAAAACCCTGGCCGCCGCGGCAGCGATAGCGCTCATAGTCATCGCTATTGCCTCATTAAAGTACATCAGCGCGAGACCCCCGAGCGACCGTCTCGTCCTCTCCGGGACAATCGAGGCCGACGACATTCAAATAGGATCGCGCGTAGGCGGCAGGGTTGCTTCGGTGCTGGCCGACGAAGGACAAGAGGTAAAGCAAGGTCAGCCCATCCTTCGCTTCGAAGCGTTCGACCTCGAAGCCAGGCGCGCGGACGCGGCGGCGGCGGTCGGCCAGGCTGAAGCGAGTCTCGCCAAGATGAAGAACTGGTCCAGACCTGAAGAGATGGCTCAAGCAAAAGCCGCCGCCGAGGCCGCATGGATGAACCTCGAGCAAGCACGCAATGGACCGCGGCCGCAGGAGATCGAAGCCGCGCGCGCCGACTTGAAAGCCGCCGACGCCGACTTGGAGCTCGCCAGAGTAACCGCTCAGCGAGTCGAGTCATTGGTCAAAGCCGGCGACCTCTCACAACAAGAGTACGACAATGCAAAAGCCAGTCTCGACCGGGCGCGCGCGCGAAGAGACGCGTTCCGGCAACGTTTGGACGTTCTGCTGGCGGGCACGCGCAAAGAAGAACTCGATCGGGCGGAGCGGCTTTTCCGCGAAGCTCAAGCCCGCAATGATCTAGTCCAGCGAGGCGCGCGAAAAGAAGACATTGACGCCGCGCAAGCGCAATTGGATCGCGCGCGAGCGGCTCTGAAACAGATCGATACTCAACTGTCGGAACTCGAGGTGAAGTCGCCGTCGGATGCCTTCATCGAAGTGATGCGGGTCAGGCCAGGGGATTTGATAGCGCAGGGAGCTTCAGTCGCCACGCTGATCGAAGTGGATCGTCTCTTCGTCCGAGTGTACGTGCCCGAGCCCGAGGTCGGCCATCTTCGTTTAGGCAAAGAAACCACGGTCAGCGTCGACACGTTCCGCGGCGAAGCGTTCAAGGGAGAGATCGAGCACATAGCGAGCCGCGGTGAATTCACGCCGCGCAACGTTCAGACGCGGGAAGAGCGCAACCATCAGATGTTCGGCGTCAGGGTGCGGCTCGACAACAGCGCCCGCAAGCTCCGGCCGGGCATGGCCGCCGATGTAACAGTCATGAAGTGAAGTAGCGCAGGCTTTAGCCTGTATAAGCCCGATAGGCTCGAATTGAAAGAACAACTCGCTCCGTAAAGCGCTCGAGCGCGCTGCTCATCAGCGCGCACAGAGGTCCTCGGCGCTTCTGGCCATATGTCTACCGCAATCCAAGTCAACAAGCTGACGAAGCGCTTCGGCGATTTCACCGCCGTGGACTCCGTTGAGTTTTCGGTCGAGACCGGCGAGATATTCGGGCTTCTGGGACCGAACGGCTCCGGTAAGTCGACCATAATAAGAATGCTCTGCGGATTGATCGCTCCCACCTCCGGGTCCGCCGAGGTAGGCGGCTTCGACGTCGAGAAAAAGGTCGATCAAGTCCGCCAGACGATCGGTTATATGTCTCAGCAATTCAGCCTCTATCAAGAACTGACGGTCTGGGAAAACATCAACTTCTACTCGCACGTCTATGGCTTGAAAGGCGGCCGGCTCCGCGCGCGCAGAGAAGCCGTGATCGAGCTGACTCACATAGGCCAGTTCAGCGGCCGGCGGGCGGCCGCCCTCTCCGGAGGCTGGAAGCAGCGGTTGGCTCTGGCGTGCGCGCTGGTGCACGAGCCGACAATCGTGTTTCTGGATGAACCCACGGCCGGCATCGACCCGGTGGCGCGGCGCGAGCTTTGGGATCTCTTCTTTCAACTATCGGCGGCCGGCAAGACGCTCTTCGTGACCACTCATTACATGGACGAAGCCGAACGGTGCACTCGCGTAGGTTACATCTACAACGCGAAGCTCATCACCCACGGAGCCCCCGACGACCTTAAGCGGCTGCCCGGCGTAACGCCTGCCGGCGGAAAGTGGATTGCGGTGAGTTGTCATCAAACCACCGTGGCGCTCACCGAGCTGAAGCGGGCCGATTACGTAATCGCGGCGACGATATTCGGGCAGTCGATTCACCTGCTGATGAAAGCCGATGAGCCTTCGAGCCGCATAAACGAAACTCTCGCGCGAATCGGCATCGCCGACGTCGACGTGACTCTTGCGCGCCCGTCGCTCGAAGACGTGTTCGTAACTTTGACGAAGCAACACGCTGGAAACGGAGCGGGAGGTTAGCTCATGTTCAGAGGATTCACATCGGTTTTCTATAAGGAAGTGATTCAGATCAGCCGCGATCCGATTACGTTGATGCTGATGCTGATCGTCCCGATGATTCAATTGCTCGTGTTCGGGTATGCTATCAACACCGACGTGAGGAATATAAAGACGGCAGTCTACAACCTGGACAATCGGCGCGAGTCGCGAGAGCTTCTGGACGCGTTTCAGAACACGGACTTCTTCCAGGTGTCCGAGTACGTTTTCTCCGACGAACAGTTGAACGGAGCAATAGTTTCAGGCCGGGCCAAGATAGGAATAAAGATACCGCCTGACTATTCCGATCTTCTGGCGGCGGGCAGACAGGCGGCGGTGCTGGTTTTGATCGACGGATCGGATTCAAGCGTAGCGACCCAGAGCCTGACCGTATCGACGTCGGTGGGATTGAATCAATCGCTTGCGAGACTGGCCGCAACGCTGGAGCGCGCGGGCCGGCCGGCTGGAGCCTCGTTGCCCATAGAGGTTCGGCCGAAGATGCTGTTCAACCCGGACGCGCGTTCGGCCAACTTCATGGTTCCGGGATTGATCGCGGTGATCCTCCAGATCATCACGACGCTGTTGACGGCGTTTTCGATCGTGAGAGAGCGAGAGCGCGGAACGCTCGAGCAACTGATGGTGACGCCGATCCGTCCATTTGGCTTGATGCTGGGTAAGCTGACTCCTTACGGTCTGATAGGTATATTCGAGACGATCACGGTGTTGACCGTCATGCGAGTGGTGTTCGACGTGCCGATAAACGGCTCGCTCGCGCTGTTGCTCGCGCTGTCGTTGTTGTTCTTGTTCAGCGGGCTGGCGATAGGCCTGCTGATTTCGACCAAGGCGCAGAATCAGATTCAAGCGTTGCAGTTGGCTTGGCTGATAATGCTTCCGTCGTTCCTGCTGTCGGGATTTATGTTCCCGCGCGATTCGATGCCCTGGATCATGCGCGCGGTCGGCTTCCTGGTTCCGGCGACGCACTTCATGGAGATCATTCGCGGAATCGTGTTGAGAGGCGCGACTCTGACCGACCTGATTCCTCAGATCGTGATTCTCGCCGTGATGGGACTGATCTTGCTGATATTGAGCGCGATGCGATTTCATAAGAAGATTGCTTAAACAGACTGACCGGAGGCTCGTGCCTCAGCAGTGAAGGTCTTCTCGGCATGCCGATGGAGATCAAGCACCTGAGGCCGCTCGCGGTGGAGGGTAAATAAACGTGGAGGATAATCGGTGGTTGTCTTGCCGCTGCTGCAACGAGTTCAAAGGGAAACAAACCGGCGCCCTTGATTCAACAACTGGCGGGGGGTTCCCTTATTCGACCAATCCTGAGTCTTCGCTTGAACCCAGCGGCCCTAGCTGGTTGGCTGAAAGCAGCTTGAAGCAGCAGAAGCAGTAGAAGCAGTAGATCGTCGCCTAGAATTGTGTAATCGTGTGCTAAGATTTCCGGTAGGATTGCCTGCGAAATGACGGTATGGCAAGTAGTTTGGGACGAGTTTTCCGGAGTCTGGTTTGGTCTCTGAGTGAGGTGATGATGACCGTTGGCTTGCCGCCCATTCACCATGACCGAGCGGGTTTCGATGCGCTGGTGAAGCTCAATGCGATGGCTGACGATGTTTTCCTCGACGATATCGAGATCGATATGAGCCAGGCCGTTTGGTTTGACGCGGATATGTGCGCGCCCTTTGGCGCAATCCTCTACCGCCTCGGCGCTAAGTTGAATACAGTTCGGCTCGTGAACATCCAGCCCCAAGTGGAGAACATTCTCTCGAAGAACGGCTTCCTGAGTAGCTATGGCCGCGAAAAGATACCGGACAACTGGGGGACTACGATCCCGTACCAACGGTTCGATGTGAAGGACGACCGCTATTTCGCCGCTTACATGGAACGAGAGATCGTTCATCGACAGGAGATGCCGAAGATGTCGACTGGACTGCTTAAGAAATTTCGGGAAAGTGTCTTCGAGATCTTCAGCAATGCAGTTGGCCATTCGCGAACAAAATTAGGTGTCTTAGTTGTGGACAGTTCTTTCCCCGCCAGATGCGCCTCGATTTCTGCGTGGCGGATCTCGGCATCGGCATTCGTCAAAACGTCAAAGAGAATGCCCGGCTGGACCTTGCGGCAGATGAGGCAATAGACTGGGCAACAAGGGATCGCAACACTACCAAGAGGGGACCAATTCCCGGTGGCCTAGGGCTGAAACTTCTGAGGGAATTCATAGGCTTGAATGGCGGGCAAATTCAAATAGTATCAGAGTCGGGCTATTGGCTTTTCGCCCAACGTGCGGTGCGAATGGCTCGACTCCTCCACGCTTTTCCAGGGACCGCTGTAACTCTCGAAATCAACACGTCTGATACGCAGTCCTATATGTTATCGTCCGAGATCTCCGAATCGGAGATTTTCTAGAGGAGTGGTGATATGAATGGAAGCCTTGATCTTTCGATATACGAAATCGTTGGCAGTCCTCTATGCGTCGCTTCGGAGGATGGACAAAGAGTCTATGAGCGAATTGCCGCCGCCTTGCGGGAAGGGCGAGGCGTGAGGGTGTCATTTCAAAACGTGACTAGTCTGAC
Organism: Blastocatellia bacterium; assembly: GCA_023265195.1. GTDB lineage: Bacteria > Acidobacteriota > Blastocatellia > UBA7656 > UBA7656 > QHVH01. The sequence goes on from JAHFUG010000014.1 coordinate 25,781, forward strand.
ATCGGCATTTCTTAATGCCGCGGTCGGTCAACTCTACGGTTCATTCACGGAAAATGAAATCCGCGCCAAACTGCGCGTGCGGGACATGGAGCCTGATGATAGAGGATTGTTGAAGCGTGTAGTGGATACCGCGAAAGAGTACTTCAGAGATCCACACAGATTCGAGCAGGTGGTCGAGGAAGCTTTGGGAGATTCGGCTCATTGAAAACCAACGCTGTCGAGATTTCAAACTACGTGTTCAGAGCAACGGATCAGCTTCTGCTCGACACCAATATCTGGCTGCTCATATTCGGGCCGGCCGCTAAGGCGGTTGGTCGACGTACAAGAATCTACTCCAAAGCGCTCGGCGATATGTTAGCGTCAAACTGCCGAATATACATTGAAGTTTTGATATTGTCGGAGTATGTGAACAGGTACGCCAGGCTAAAGCACAACCTTCTCAGGACGAAGCCAGGGATCAGCCAGGATTTTAAGCTGTTTCGCAAGAGCTCTGATTTTGTTGCGGTCGCGTCGGACATCGTCGGCGATGTGAGGCAAATCTTGAAGCACTGCAGCCGAGTTGATAGTGAGTTCGCCGCTCTCGATGTCGGCGCGCTAGTCGGCGAATTTGAAAAGGGAGGTTCGGACCTGAACGATCTTGTACTCACGGAACTATGCAAGAGCAGGAATCTAACTCTCGTTACAGATGATGCGGACTTCAAGGATCGAGGCTTGACAGTATTGACCGCGAATAAAATATTGCTCTCTTGAGTCATTGAGTCCTCGCGGCCTTGTTATCCAGCCGCGTCGTCCTTCTCGAGTTGTTTTTCTAATGAGTCCCACTCCTTCACAACGGGAATACCTGATACTCGGCCATAACGGTCTGGAAACCTGCGTGATCCTGTCGGAGGCCGCGCCGCTTTGCAAGAGGAGATTCATGGAGCGAGAAACGGTAAAAGACTTGCCGCGCCGCTTCAACGAGGGCGGCGTGCACTATTGCTTGTCGGCGAACTGGCTCTTGCCCACCATTCAATCCCTCGGCTTACACAAGACATGGATGTACTCGTATTGCCCGAAGACCTCCCGCTAGTGAGGCGGCTTCTTAGAGGTCACGAGCAGCGCGGAACGTCGGCAGTCCTGATCTTTCAGATCGGCGACACGCGGGTCGACGTCATTCCCGCCAATCTTAGAGTCAAGCGGATCGCCGTCGTCGAGGCCATCGGGGATCTGATCGAAGAATTGCCCGTGAAAGTGGCTAGCCTGCGAGATCTCATACTGCTCAAGATGTGGGCGGCTCCCGAGAGGCCCGAGCGGGGAAAGCGCTTGCAAGATGAAGCCGATGTGGTTGGACTGATTGAATTCAATCCTGAGAATGTTTCCACCGAAGATATCGGCTATATCTGCCGTGGCCTGCTGTCGTTGTGTTACACCCCAGAAGACGTGCGGACGTACCGCGCTCAGATCGAGTGGCTCAACGGTGAGTTGGAGAAACTGGGGCGCACCGATCTTCAATACAAGCTCACCTGAATGGATATAGCCGCCGAGCACGGGCTCATCAACGTCAACAACTCGGGCAGAGGCAACCCTGAAGTTGCATTCGCCAAATCGGGAAAAAAAGAGTTTCTCGCAAAGACGCAAAGATCGGAGCAAAGATCGCAAAGATGCCGGCCGAGAAAAATGAGATTCTTCCGGTTTGCTTTGCCCGCGAGCTTCTTGCTGCGGTCCCCCGCCGCCGTCTATGCGGCCTCTAGGCCGTTCATAGCGTCCGGCTATTCTCTTTTCTTGCAAAAGCTGGTTCGCGGCCTTTGCGCCGATCTTTGCGTCTTTGCGAGAAACTCTTCTTTCCTGTCTTGGCGACACACAATTACCCAGCCACTCTCCGTTTCGACACGCGGTTGAATAGGGGCGCCCTGTGCTAAGATTGCCGCGAAGGAAATACTCATGAGCGCGAAGAGACAATTGCACCAGTTGAGCGTGCCCGAATATCTGGAAGCAGAGAAGGACAGCCCAGTCCGCCACGAGTACATAGACGGGCAAATCTACGCGATGGCAGGCGCAAGCGACCGGCATAATCGGATCTCAATAAATCTGACCAAACAACTCGACGATCACCTCGGCGATGGGCCATGCGAAGTGTTTATGGCCGACATGAAGGTCTGGGTCGGCGAGAGTCTCTTCTATTATCCCGATGTCGTCGTTGCCTGTGACGGCCCCGCGGCCGATCCTTACTACCGGAAACAACCGCGACTCATAATAGAAATCAGCTCGCCTGGAACCGAACGCATCGACCGATCCGAGAAGCTCCTGGCTTACAAACAAATCAAGAGCCTGAAGGAATACGTGATTGTTTCCCAGGACCGGGTTCAAATCGAAGCGTTCAGCCGCGGGCGGGGAGATCGCTGGAGTTGGCGGCTGTTGACCGAGTTGGGCGATGAACTGCGTCTCGATTCGGTAGGTTTGACGCTGACGGTCAGCCA
>JAHFUG010000014.1:28336-38406 GCA_023265195.1 Blastocatellia bacterium
GCCTGTGACGGCCCCGCGGCCGATCCTTACTACCGGAAACAACCGCGGCTCATAATAGAAGTCAGTTCGCCTGGAACCGAACGCATCGACCGATCCGAGAAGCTCCTGGCTTACAAGCAGATCAAGAGCCTGAAGGAATACGTGATTGTTTCCCAAGACCGGGTTCAAATCGAAGTGTTCAGCCGCGGGCGCGGAGATCGCTGGAGTTGGCGGCTGTTGACCGAGTTGGGCGATGAACTGCGTCTCGATTCGGCAGGTTTGACGCTGACGGTCAGCCAGGTTTACCGGCGCGTGAAGCTTCCGCACCGCTCCCGGCGCCGCTAGTTGTGAGTAGGAGAAATGGGTGCGGCTCTTTTAGGACGCCGCCGCACGGGTTTTCACCAGCCTGAGGCTAGTGCGATTGCCGAGATGGGACGGCAGGTGATTTAGCTCAGGCACTTTACCGGCAGCATAACGGTTTGCATGGTTGCGCTGATGCTCTTGTTGAAGATGGAAGCTTCAATAATCGTCAAAGTCACCGCTGGCCCGCACTGACCGCAAACGTAGCACAGCTTCGGCTCCTTCAAGAGTCCATCGAGCGCCGGTCTTCTCCATTCGATCCTTTAAGAGGTAACGGCACGCTCCTTCAATAACACCGGTCGCGATTGGGAATCCGGCTCTCAAATACTGGTCATAGCGCAAGTACTGGCGATACTCTGTCTAACCCTCCTTTTTCCACCCACTTCCCCGTCGTCCTAAAAGAGCCGCACCCTAACGATTAATGATTGCTGATTCCCCTGCCCAATCATCAATCTGCAATCGTCGATTCCTCATTCCCTCAATCCGCAATCCGCAATTCCTCCTCATTTCCCTACTTTCCTTGTATCTCGCCCCAGATCCATCGGCTGAACCACTCGTAGTTGTGCTCCATCACCGCGCGTTGTTGCTTGGGCTTATCGATTCCGTGTCCGAATCCTTTGTAAACCACCATCTTCACCGGCACGCCACGGTCTTCGAGCGCTTGCTGCAACTCGTAAGCGTTAGGGATCGGCACGCGCTTGTCCAACTCGCCATGTTGAATCAACGTAGGCGTCCGCGCGCTCTTCACGTAAGAGATCGGCGAAGTTTTTCGATATATCTCAGGATCGTCCCATGGCGTGGCCTTCAGGTACTGTCTCGTGAAAGGATGAATGTCGGTGTTCACATAGTAAGTCATCCAGTCCGATATGCCGGCCCCGACCGAGACCGCTTTGAACCTATCGCTTGACGTCGTTATGAACGCCGATATGTACCCACCCTGGCTCCAGCCCATCGAACCGACTCGGTCTTTATCCACCATTCCCCGGCCGATAAGATAATCAACACCCGAGATGACGTCCCAGTAATCCCCGACTCCGAGATTTCTAACGTTCAGCGACCGGAACTTCTCACCGTACCCGGCTGAGCCTCTGTAGTTCGGCCGCAAGATCAGCGCGCCTTTCGCGGCGAACATCTCGATCGGGTAGTAGCGGTCCGCGTTGATTGCCGGACTGTCGACGCCGGTCGGGCCGCCATGAATCACGACCAACAATGGATACTTCTTCAGCGGGTCGTAGTCGGCCGGTTTGATCAGGATTCCTTCGATGACCGTCCCGTCCGTTGATTTCCACTGGATCACCTCGCGGGTAGCAAGCCTGTAGGTTTTCAACTGCTCCGACATCGCGGTGAGTTTCTTAGGTTGAAACGCCGCCAGCGATGAGACAAACACCTCGCCGTAGTCATTGGGTCCCGCTCCAATGAAAGCAGTTTGCTTGAAGTCGCGAGTGAATGAAAATTGGCCGTACCCGAAAGCATCCGGGCCGCTGACCCGCTCGATCGACTTGTTGGGGACGTTCAGCCGGAAAAGATGAGCGTACGTTTTCTGCTGGCCGGCAAAATAAATGCCGTCCGGCGACCACGCTATCATTCTAGGGTTCTCGTCGAACTGATCGGACAGAATCCTGGGCGCGCCTCCATCCGAAGGCGCAACCGCTATCACCGAATTCGCATAGAAGAAGAACTCACGTCCGTTCGCCGTCTCGTATGCGATCTGTTTTCCATCCGGCGACCATACCGGGTTGTTGTCCGGACCCCTGGTGTCCACGATCTTCTTGATCGCTTTGTCGGCTACGCTCGCTACATAGATGTCAGCGGTGTCGCCAGATCCGAGATCCGGGTCCTTGGTCGCGCTGAAGGCTATTCGTTGTGAATCAGGCGACCACGAGAATCCACCGACGGTAAAGCCGGCGCCGTCGGTCAAGCGAGCCGGCTCAGGCATTTTGTCTTTCGGATCATCGGGAATCTCAATCGTCCAGAGATGCGTCATCGTGTAGTCGTCTTTCACCACTTCAAACTCGCCGTACTTTTCTTTGCGGTCCTTCCTGGCCTTCGATTCAGCCTCCGCCGCTGTGAAAGCGATTCGCCGGCCGTCAGGCGACCACGCGAACGAACCAACCGCGGTCTCGAGCTTCGTGAGCTGAACAGACTCACCGCCAGTCGGCGAGATCATGTAAAGCTGGCGCTTACCATCGCGGTCCGAAGCGAACGCGATGCGGCTGCAATCGGGCGACCACGCCGGGGCGTTGCTCGACTTCTTGGCGTTGGTGAGTTGATAGCGGTCGCCGGTGGCGGTCACGGCGATCCAGATTTCAGTTTCGAAGGCATTCTCTTCCCAATTGGTCTCCGAAACCTGATAGGCGACGTAACGGCCGTCAGGTGATATGCGGGGATTCGAAGCGCTCTTGAGCGAGAGCGACTGTTCGATCGTAGGAACGCCGTTGACGGATGCGAATGATAGAGGCGAAAGGGCTGCTACGATTAGAAGGCATATCGTTGTTTTCATGATAGATTCCTTTTTCGGACGGGGTGATTGAATCACACGATGTGCGCACGGTCAAACAGCGCGGAACGCGTGACAGCGATTCTGATTGATGTCGCGTCAAGAGTGCGGATCGGACTTCCTTCTATCTCTAACAGCAGGTAGTGTCTTAAAGTGGTGTGGGTGAATTCTCAGGTTTTTAGGGTTGAGGGAGCCGGCGGAACAGTCGCAGCACCAAAAGAATCCATTTGTTGGCTTCTATGTTGTCTCAAGGCTTGTTTGGCGGCATCGATATTTTGACGATGTTCGCCGAGTTCTTCCTCAGGCAAGAGCCGCGCTTCAAGCGCCTTTCCTCGCCGCTCCAAAACAGCTATCCTAACCGGCCCGTTTATTCCCCCTGGATTAACGGCTATCGCATGGTCAAGTGCCCATGTTACGGCAAAGACCGCATCACAAACCGTAGGAGGGCCGCTCGCCCAATAAACATCTCGCATTAGCGCCAAGAACGGATCAGTAATTGGCTGTCCACTACCCATTGACGCGTACCAAATCTGTGCGGTTTTTAGTTCAGGTTGAAAATCCGCTAGTTGAAACTCACACAGATATAGCTTTTGTTTACAAGGAAAAGCGACCAGCGCCCCGTAGTTGCCAAAGTGCGCATGGGTCTCAGCTAGGTCTTTGAGTGCACTACGTGCCAGATGTTTTGTTACCTCAAATGGACTTTTCTGAAACTTGCTGTCTTGCCAAGCCTGTCTATTGATTTCACAAAACCGTTGGCCATGGCCTACATACCCCGTACCAGCGATGATAACAGCATTGCCTATAATGACGAGCTTTTCCGTGGGCTGCTCAATGGTACAAGACACACCATCAGTGAAGGTAGTTGAACTGTCCGTGCCTACGACTACAAAGTTCCTTCGTCATGTTCTATCCAGTTTCACTTTGAAAGAACCCGTAGCAATGCTAAGTTTCTCGGGAGTGAAAGTATGGCGGCAAATCTTGAGCCGGTTCTAACGATAGCGGACCTCGACGCGATGCCGGATGACGGGAACCGCTACGAAATCATCGAAGGGGAGATATTCTTGTCTCGCGCACCTAGCCTAATTCACCAGGCCGTCGTGGCGAATCTCATATTCATCTTCAGGACATACCTGAGTAAGAACCCGATCGGAAAGGTCCTGCCCGGACCGGGAGTAATCTTCAGCGACTTCAGCGGAGTCATACCCGATGTCGTTTACATGAGCCATGATCGGCGCAAGAAGATAGCGACCGGGGACAGAATCTCCGGGGCGCCGGAATTGATTGTTGAAATACTCTCCCCTGGAACTGAGAACAAGCGGCGTGATCGGCGCTCGAAACGGCAACTCTACAAAAAGTATGGAGTGAAGGAATACTGGCTCATCGATCCCGAGGAACTCTCAATTGACGTTTATCGCGGCGCGGAGTTCAGGCTAGCCGCGACCCTGGGCATTCAAGATGAGATATCCACGGCCTTGGCGCCCGGCTTTCGTTGCTCCGTCAAAGACATTCTCCAGTAGCCGTTTCAGAAATCGGAAAGCCACTCATCATTAAAACGAAGTCCCCGTCTAGGGAAGCCTAGGCCGCCAAGAAGTTCACAAATGAGTCGAGTTTTTCCGGCCGCTTCTGGGCCCCACCCAATTGTGGGAAGGCGGGCCCCGTACGCCGCTCCGAAAGGCCCGCGGACGACCGCATTCCGGACAGGTCACCCTAACGAGATTGGCTCCCTAACGGGATTGACTCGAGGTAACTTTCACATTGTGCCGGGGGCATCTCGCGCGCCTGCAGAGTCGTCTGGTCCGCTGCCAAAGCCGTCTCTATTCCGTTTTTTTCATATCGGTGTTTATCTGAGTTCATCGGTGGCTTTTCCAGGACATTTCTCGGCGCTCACTACGTTTTCTAGTGCGGAGCCACCTGCGCGCGATTAGCCGCGCTCGATGATGCAACGTTAGCGGCGGGCATTGCCGCGCCGCACGAAACGCGATTTAGATTTGCTATTTCCAACAGCTCCGGCAACTCGTTGCCGTCATCGGGACTGGTCGCCGAACCTATGGTGATGGAGAGATCGGCTGCGTGAGAGGACTCGCGAATGGCCTGGCTCACTCTTGATAGTACCTCGCCGGTCTCAGTCGCTCCACTCTCCGGTAGCAATGCGATGATAGTGTCGTTCGCGTGCCTCGCAACCAGGTCGGTTTCACGAAGGCGCTGCCTCACGAACCCGCCGAGCGACGACAGCAGATATTCCGCGCTCACATCCGCCTTCGCCGCCGCGGACGCCAGACCTTCGGCGTTGATGGCGATCACCGAGAGCGTAGAGCCGGAGCGCCTCGTCCGCGCGTATTCGCGCTCGTACTGCGAAGCCAGTGCTCGGCTGTTGGCCAGGCCGGTGCCGACGTCGATCAACGCCGCGCGATGAGCTTGCTCGTACGCCAGCGCGTTGTGCACCGAATCCGAAATGGGCTGGGAGAGCGATTCTATCAATTGAATATGCTCGCTGGTGTAGTTCTCGATCTCGGTCGAGTAGAGCGCAATGGCGCCCAGCGCTTCCTTGTTCTTTACGAGCGGAAAGACTATTACTCCCCGGTAGTCGCCGGCCGATTGGGCTCCCAGAAAAGTCAGATCCAGAGCGGGATTGGTGTTATACATGGCGCGTTGAGTTTGAATCACCCACCCCGTTATCCCCGCGCTGACCGGAAATCGCCGTTTGCTAAACCCCTCGGCGTCGCGGCCCATCGCGTAGACGTACTCGAACTCCGACCGATTGGCGTCGAACAGCGCGATCGCGCATGTAGTGAACGGAATCAGCTTTGACAGCCTGTTTGAAAGAACCGCCGCGGTGTCCTCGAGCGACAGGGAACTGGCGAGGGTTCGCGCCATCTCGTACAGGTCGGCCACGCGCTGGTTCGTCTCGGCGATGGAAGCGAGCGCCGCAGCCGCCCTGTTTACCCGAGGCGCCGCCGCCAGTCCGGCCGCGGGGCGCGCGGATCTAAAGGCTTGTAATCCAACCTGAGATCGGGCAGGTCCGTCGTGGCCGTCCTTCTTGTCGGCGAGACTCGATACTATGGTGGCGGCCTCTTCTTCCAGCCGGTCAACCGAAACGACGAAAACCTCGACGAGAGCCGGATCGAAAAAGGTCCCCGAGTTCTGCTTTATGTACTCGAGCGCCTGATCGCGGGTCATGGCTTTGTGATATGGGCGATCCGAGCGCAGCGCGTCGTAGTTATCGACTAGAGTCAGTATTCGAGCTGTCAGCGGAATCTGCTCGCCTCTAAGCCCATCCGGATACCCCTTGCCATCCCATCTTTCGTGATGATGGCGCACGATAGGCACCACGGGAAACCGAAAGTTGATGTTGGAGAGCATGTCGGCGCCGATTATCGTGTGCATCTTCATCTGCGCGAACTCGTGCTCGGTGAGCTTACCCGGCTTGTTCAGAATGTAAGCGGGCACGCCTATCTTGCCGATGTCGTGCAACAGCGCTCCGGCTTTGAGCGCCTCGATCTCCGCTTCGGATAGGTTGATGATCTGACCGATGCGGCGGGCAAAGTGCTTGACGCGCTGAATGTGATCGTGGGTGGTCTGGTCCTTGGCGTCGATCGCCATCGCGAGCATCTCTAGTATGGAGTCATTTATGTCGCTGAGTTCCTTGTAGTGGCTATGTTGATCGAGCAGTTTTTCTTGATAGGATTTGAACGTGTAGTAGATCAGTATCGGCACCGGCAGCGCGAGCACCAGAGTCATCATCGTGGTTGGAATTCCGTGGTTTGCCGCCGTGTACGTCACCAATCCAGCCACCGCCGCTTCGGCCAGATACGTCACAGGCTCCCAGGGCAGAGTTTGTTTGACCGTGGTCTGAACTTTCGATCCGTGCGTCAGCTTAACCCAGATGGCAAGGAACCCAAGATTGATCACATAGTGCGTCAGGGCGAGGCTGACAAGCGGCAACGCCAGCGCTATCAAAACCCTATCGGTAGCAAGCGAGTCCCATTGCCGTCTGAAATAGCCATCCAGTGCTTTGTACGCAACGCCGCTGAGGAAGACCGAAATGGTCATGTTCGAAACGTTGAATACATACCTCGAAATCTTGCACTTCAACTGACGGCTGACAAGCAGGGTATCGAGCGCCGCGAGCGCCGCCGCCTGGTATGGGCCAAGCAGCATCACCGCGAGAAAGGTCAACGCTTCCGAGAGAGACACCGAGGTGTAGGACCCCGGGATGCTGATAGGATGGCGAGCCGAGGTTATGGCTATGACCAATGCGAAAAGCGCCAGGAGCAAGAGGCCTCGATTTCCTCCTGCCGCCATGATTGGGACCGCCTTCACAAGCACGACGGCCGCCGGCCCTCCCAGCAAAACCAGCAGCGCCAGCGTCTTGATCCGGATTATTCGATTGTCCTTGTCCCTGGTTCTTTCCATTATCAATCAGACGCGCATAGCGCTGACGCCGCTTCCACGAAGCGTCAACGCCCATGCCCGCGCCCTCGGTTGTAGGTCCCCGTAAGCTTCCGCTAAGCTAGCAGCTCTCGGCTTCCCAAATCACTCCAGTGCAATCACCTGGTTTGTTCATCTTACTTCTCCTTTACCGTTTGATCTTTCTGATTCGAGGCGTCAATGGATGCGATGGATCGATGATTCTCACGATGTCCCTGCCCGGCGCGTCGTCGCCTTGACTCATCACAAGCTCGCTGATCCGCTGGTCGAACACGGTGCCCGACGTAATCATTGACTGATCGAGCAAATTCGCTCCCCAGGCGGCGCGGGCGGCGGTCGGATTAGTCAGCGAACGCGAATCAGCGATCACAAGCCACGCGCTTGCGGAAAGCACCGCCCCACCCGGCGTCAAAACGCTCTGATCGAGCAAGATGCCGGTGGTTATCAACCGCGACTGATCCAGAATTACTCCGCTTCCGGTCAAGACTCCGTCCGACAGCAGGAACCCGTCTGAAAACGCGATGCCCGGCGACTGCCATCCATTCGTTAGCACGGCGGAAATCGCGCCTTTAACGTCGTGCAGGTATGCGATTCCTTCCGAGTAGATCACTCGGTTGCCCCACGGAATCGTCTCGCCGCCAATGAAACTCTGGAACTCCTTCGTGCCGCGATCCTGCGTCGAATACAGTAGCGCGTTCAGTTTGTCCTGATCCTGAATCAGGAGTTGATTCCCCGGCGCAAGGCCTCCCGCATAGCGGCTGAAGGACTCGGCCATTCGAACCGCCGCATCCGCGTTCAGGCATCCGGCGCCCTGGGTCTCGAGCCGAAGCAATGGATTGAGCCCTTCCAGCGACGCAAGAGGCTGCGCGCTGAATTGAAGAATGGACTTGACCATCGAGGGCGTAAGGCTGGGGTTTGCGTCAAGCATCAACGCCACGGCGCCCGAAACCACTGGAGCGGCCATTGAAGTTCCGCTCAGCCACATGTAGACGTCTTCACCGCCGGCGGCGTAGACGGTCAGGTTGTTCGCAACGGTGAGGTAGTTCCTGTTGGACGCAATAGACCTGATTGATGTCCCCGGCGCGACTATGTCCGGCTTCGAAACGTTGTCTATCAGCGTGGGCCCGCGCGAACTGTAGCTGGCGACGCCGTCGTCCGATCTGGCGGAAGTGCCCAATGTGTTGACCGCGCCGACCGTGAGAACCAGAGGATCGTTCCCGGGAGCCAGGATCGAGCCGTAGACCGCTTTCCCCGCCGAGTCTTTGCCATAGTTGCCGGCCGATGCGACGCAGACGATACCGGCTCGCACGGCCTTTTCCACGGCCTGACAGAGCGGATCTCTCTTGCAAGATTGAGTGACCGCCGCGCCGATCGACAGGTTGGCTACGCGGATGTTGTATTTCTGACGATTGGCGATCATCCAGTTGATCGCCGCAATAGTATCGCTGATCGATCCGCGGCCGTCGGAGCCAATCACCCGCAGGTCGATTAATGACGCATTGAACGCCAAGCCGCCGTAGAGGTTTTCAACCGCCGACTGAGCCGCGAGCGATTCCCTGCCCGAACCGGCGGCGATGCCGGCGACATGGGTCCCGTGACCATAGGGATCGTAACCCTGCCGCAACTGCTCGTCCGAAGGCCGGTCTTTGCCGACGAAATTCAAATGGGCCAATACTCTCGAATATGAGGGATCGTCGAGCCTGCGAAGATCTTCGTGCTGCTGGTCGAAGTCGTAGACGCCGGAGTCCAGTATCGCGATCGTTACCCCCGTTCCATTCGGGCCGCTTGGCAAAGATCGATAATAGTCGCTGACCGCCTGGCCACTGGCCGGGGTCAGCGTGATTCCGCTCTTGCCGGCAACGTTCTGAGCGCCGGTCGTGACGCGGAGCAGATTGTAGGCGTATGCGTCGGCTTGAAGCGCGGTCGGCCGATCGAGCGAGACCCAGTTCGTGTCGCCATCGGAGCCAATGGCGGGCAGCGCGTAGACGGGGAACTCAGCGGCGTAGCCGCCAATAACCGGCAGGGACCGGCAGATGCGTCCGCCGATTTCCTCAACCGATCTGGCGAACTTCTCAGCGGGCGCTCCGGTTTGAACGATCACTCGAACCGTGTCCGTGGGGTCTGCGCCTAACGCCAATTCTTCAAGCTCGGGGGCGAGCCTGAAGAAACGCCCCTGCGCGGATGAGTCAGTCGGCGATGAACTATGCGCCGACTGACGTCCCGCTGCCGGATCGGGGGCGACAATCCCGGCAGCAAGAACCAATGCTATGGCGACGCTGGTGAACCGACCCGGTCTTCCCGGTATCATGTAAGATTCCTCCTGCGAACTTGGGATTAGTGCGGCGCTGTTTTGCGATGAAGCTCTGATTACGTAACCTGCCAGGGTCACCATGCTGGCCCGATCTGCAAATACAAGCACAGTGCCAAGTAGCGATTACCTCGCAGTCAAAGCTTAATCGCGGATGAGAAGTGACTTAGGCCCAGGAACCACCTTCCGTCTGATTGACCGAAGCGAAGTACTTCAGTCAGCTTGACGGGATTCGTTCACCGAAATACCTTCATTTTGCATTCTTGAATGAGCCGAGCACTTCAAAAGAGCGGCGCGCCACTCCCTGAATTCGTCAGTTTTTGGGGCGCGGAGTTCGAAGTTCGGAGTTCGGAGTTGGGAGTTCGGAGTGCGGAGTTCGGAGTGCGGAGTTGGGAGTTCGGAGGTCGGAGTTCGAAGTTCGGAGTTCGGAGTTCGGAGTGCGGAGTTCGGAGTGCGGAGTTGGGAGTTCGGAGTTCGGAGTTTGGAGTTGGGAGTTGG
>JAHFUG010000135.1 GCA_023265195.1 Blastocatellia bacterium
TGTGGCGGCAAGCCCTCGATCAATAGAAATCTCACTAATATTCTTGACATGTTTGGCTGTAACCAATAGAATTGCGCGGTTTAGTAAGTAGTCACACCTTTAACGGTGAGTGATCAGGCCGCGAATGGAGACGGAGCTAGTTTGCCCCAGGTCCGTTTCCCCGAATCAGATAGGCGTTGTATCTCACGCAGCTTTTGTGTAAGCTTCGGCGGTTTTCTAGCAACGTTGGGAGACGGGTGAATGGCCTCACCAGTCATGAGTCAATCAAGCTTTGAGCAATACTTCGGGTGAATGGTGATTGTTCGCATTGCTGCGTCAGCCCTTGGTGTGACCGCGCATTGGTGTGACTGCCTTTTGGTGTGACTGGGGATTTTCGTAACCACTCTACTCGCCGTTCTACAAATAGCCGGCGATCTTGAAAGGAGAATAAAATGGCCGAACCGTTCTTGTCTGAAATAAGAATCATGAGTTTTGGTTTCCCGCCTAAAGGCTGGGCGTTATGCAACGGCCAGTTGTTGCCCATCAATCAGAATCAGGGGTTGTTCTCGCTGCTCGGCACGACCTATGGAGGCGACGGCCGGGTCAACTTCGGTCTCCCGAATCTGCAAGGAAAGACGCCGATCCACATGGGCGGCGGGCACACGCTGGGTGAAACGGGCGGCGAGCAAGCGCATACGCTGTCGATCTCGGAGCTGCCGACGCATGTTCACGTTTGGAACGCAAACGGTTCTCCTGCGACGACCAACACCCCCTCCGCCACATCGGTGTTGGCGCAGTCGACGGGTGATAACGCATGGGGCCCCGCTTCGAATCTGGTTGCGATGAGCCCATCAACAATCCTCAACGTAGGTGGCTCACAGGCGCACCTGAACATGCAGCCTTTTCTGGTGTTGAACTTCTGTATCGCGCTGCAGGGAATCTTCCCGTCACAGACCTAAAGGAGAAAACCAATGGCACAACCTTACGTTGGCGAAATTAGAATGTTCGCAGGCAACTTCGCGCCAGCCGGCTGGATGTTTTGCGAGGGCCAGTTACTCCCCATCTCTGAGAATGAAACTCTCTTTAATCTTATAGGCACAACCTACGGGGGCGACGGCCAATCGACGTTTGCGCTGCCGGATCTGCGCGGCAGGATTCCATTGCACTTCGGCAACGGCTTCACCTTGGCGGAAACCGGCGGCGTCGAGACGGTGACACTGACAGTGAGTCAGATTCCCGCGCACAGCCACGCCGCGCTGGGTTCTTCGAATACCGGCACCGGCACGGCGCCGCTGAACAACGTCCTGTCCAATCTGCCAGTAGCAACCAATACGGCCTATGGAACGGACAACCCGCAAATCAACATGAGCCCGCAGAGCGTGTCGTCGGTCGGCGGAAGTCAGCCGCATAACAACTTCCAGCCATACCTATGCGTTGACTTCATCATTTCCCTGTTCGGGATCTTCCCATCTCAAACATAAGGAGACAACATGGACCCTTTTGTCGCTGAAATACGAATCTTTCCGTTCAACTTCGCACCCAAAGGCTGGGCCTTCTGCGATGGTCAGATCCTGCCGCTGTCCCAGAACACGGCGCTCTTCTCGTTACTGGGCACCACCTACGGAGGAGATGGCAAGAGCAACTTCGCGTTGCCCAATATGCAAGGCAACGCCCCGATGCATCCGGGGCAAGGGCCAGGACTCTCGCTCCATGATCTTGGGGAAACCGGGGGCAGCGAGACGGTAACGCTGCTGGAGAGCGAGATTCCTTCACATAGCCATGCCTCGCGGGCTTCTGCGCAAGACGCCACAACGCGCATCGTAGCCGGACAATTACCGGCGACCGGCAGCGGAGTCCAGCTCTATGGCCCGCAGCCGCCGACTGTCGCGCTTAGTTCAAACGCGCTGACTCCGGCAGGCGGCGATCAACCTCATAACAACATGCAGCCGTATCTAACCTTGAATTTTTGTATCGCGCTGCAGGGGGTTTATCCGCCTCGCACTTAAGGTTGAAGTGGTTTTTAGACCGCATTTCGGATTATTCATGAATTTCGTCGGATGTTTGTTCAACCAAGCTGAGGTGTTTTCCGGGGTTCGCGCGCTTTAATGGACGTGAGGCCTGCGTTCGATCAGTTACCAGGGTATTAGAGCTGTGCCTAGACCCTGGTAACTGCGTGACGGGTTGAAGAGAGGCTTACGCCATTGGCGCATTCGGCGGGTCAATAGAGAGGCTTACGCCATTGGCGCATTCGGCGGGTCAATAAGGAGAAGTTCAATGAAGAGGGGTTGCTTTCGCTTTCTCAAGTATGCGATGGGCGCGTCGCTTGCCGTCATCGCCCTAACCAATTGCTTCGGCGTGTCCTCCTTTACGGCTTTGTCACCCGTAAATGCCTCACGGGTCAAGCCCCCCAATGCGCGAGCGGTAGACGCCGGCTCGCTTGCTTCGAGGGATTCTCGCGGCGAACGCAACCTCCTTTTAAATCCGACGCCTTCATACCCAATCGGATCCGCCGGGTATCGGGCCGACTATGCGGCAAAGACTTCGGCTCCGTGGCCCTTTGTCCTTCAAGGCAGCCCAATAATCAGCGCGACAAAAACCGATAATCGGAGCACGCCCGCCAGTCCTGGCGACACGTTGATGTACACAGTAGTCATCTCGAACACCGGAACCGGGGACGCAACCGCCGTGTCGTTCAACGATACTATCGATGCCCACACAACGCTTGTGCCAGGTTCGCTAGCCGTTTCACCTATCGCGGTTAACGACACATACCATACCATTGGGAACGTTGGCGTCACCGTGCCCGCCGGACAAGGCGTGATCTTCAATGACCTCAACCCAAACGGCAGCGGTACGCTCACGGTAACGAAAATCAACGCAACTAATCTGGTCAGCGGCACTGCCACCGTGAGCACCCCGAACGGCAGCGTCACGATCATGAGTGATGGCAGCTTTACGTACAATCCAAACGCTGGCTTCAGCGGCCCAACGGATTCCTTCACCTATACGCTCGACAACGGCACTGGTAAGTTCGACACCGCCACGGTGACGATAAACGTCGCCGGTTTGATTTGGTTCGTGGATAACACTCCCGGCCCTAACGGTGACGGACGTCTTAACACGCCGTTTAGAGATATGGCCGGGGCCGGTAACAGCTTCGATGCAAACGCGGCTGACGCCGCTAACGACGTCATATTCATCTACGCTGGAACTGGCAACTATACGGGCGGACTGACTCTGCTGAGCGGGCAGAAAATGATCGGCAAGGGAGCCGGCGCGTCAATCGAAACGATAACCGGTTTCATGACTCCATCGGGCAATACCGTTCTGCCGGCAACCGGCGGCACGAATCCGGCCATCGCCGCCGCCGGCGCTAATATTCTTCTCGGAAGCGGTAATACGATTCGCGGCGTCACGCTCAATGGAACGGCCGCGGCCGCTGTAAACCTGACAGGTACAAGCTTCGGCACGCTTACACTTGCTGAAACCGTTTTGGGCGGCACGGGCCGAGCTCTCAGTCTCACTACTGGAACGCTTAGCGGGCCAGTTTCTTCAACGGCCGCATTCACCAGCATTTCCTCAACCGGCAGTTCCTCTACGGGCATAAGCTTAACAAGCGTCGCCGGGAGTATGTCGAGCGGGTCAACAACCGTCACCAATCCGAGCGGCGCCGGCATCAGCGTTAATACATCAAGCGCTGCTCTCAGTTTTGGCGCGACCAGCGCAACTTCATCAGGCGGCAGTGGGATCAGCCTTACTACGAACACGGGCACAATTACTTTCGGCGCGCTCACCATCACGCCTGACGCAAACCAAAAGGGGCTGCTCGCCACCGATAACACGAACACCATAACGATACCGAGCGGCTCCGTTACAACCAGCGGCAATACGGCCGTGGAGATAACCCGAAGCAGCGGCGCAACTCCGCTGGCGGTCACGCTAACGAGCGTGTCAGCCAATGGTGGAACTAATGGAATTGTCCTGACCAACACCAGCGGAAGCTTCACGGTCACCGGGAACGGCAGCACGGTGGTCGGCGGCGATAACTCTGGCGGCTCCCTGCAAAACCTCACCAACGGCGCCGCGCTCAACAACGCGATGAATCTGTCTTTCACCAACGTGCAAATACTCAACACGTCGGGCAGCGGAGTCAATGGCACAAAAGTCACGAACTTCACGTTCAAGAATGGCTCCATAGACAATTCCGGCACCGGTCTTGGAGCCGAGACCTCGAACATAGCGTTCAACACGACCGCCGCGGGGACTGAAAACAACCTCGCCGGCACGGTGACGATCACCAGCAACTCGCTGACGAATGCTTTTTATCACGGCATCGACATCTTCGACTTCAACGGCACGATCTCGGACGCTAACATCTCGACCAATACGATCACGAGCACGAACTCGACGGCGACGTCTAAAGGCTCCGGCATTCGCTTTATTGCATTTGGCTCCGCCTCCACCATCGCCAACGTGACGAAGGCGACTATCGCGAACAACATCGTCTCGAACTTCCCGAGCGCCACCGGTATTCAGGCGCAGGGTGGGAACGGCAACGCCGCGGGGCCGGCCGGCGTTTTCGGGACCGCGGGAAGCGGCACGGATATAATAGCCATAACCGGCAACACGGTTAAAGGATTCAGCTCCGCAAACCGGATCGGCACGCAAGCGATCCTGGCCGTTGTGAACGGAAAGGGCCAGGGAAACTTCAACATCTCGAATAACGGAACGGTCGCGAACCCGATCACGAACGTGAGTGGAACAGCGCTCGCGGTGTCATCTTTCGGCTTTGCCAACGTGACAGCCACCGTCGCCAACAACGTCATTGTTGCCAACCACGCGGCGAGCACCGGGGCGAGCGGCATCGGCGCGGGCACGAGCCAGACGTTCGCGTCCAGCGACACTCCGACGCTCACGGTCAGCATTTCGAACAACAACGTCAGCCAGACCGACGGCAATGGAATCATCGCCACCGCGCGCGACGCTACCGGGCACTTGAACGTTTCAATCAAGAACAACACAGTGGCCGCGCCCCTGGGTGGCATCCGCAATGGCATCAGGGTTGACGCCGGAAACGGCGTTTCAGTAGATGACGACGTTTGTCTGGACATCTCCGGCAACACTACCGCGGGCACTGGTCACACCAATGCAGGCATCGGGCTGAGAAAGCAGGGAACGTCCACCACAGTCAACGCTTTCGGGATCGAAGGGATGGCGGCCACATCCACGCCCGGCGTCGAGCAGTTTGTCGGTAACGGGGCCGGTCAGAATCCTGGGTCCGAGAATGGCACATCAGGCGATGGCAGTGTCAATGGCGTCCTGCTCATTTCCGCTACGAGCGGGTTTTCCAACTGCGCGACGGCGCCGGCCATGGTGGCCGATCCCGCGCAGCAATTCGCGGACGTTCGGAGCGGCGGACGGGAGAGTCATCCATCAGGAGCCACCGACGATACTCTGTACGTCACTCGGCATGAAAAGCTCGACGACAAGGACGTCGAGAAACTCGATCAAACTCAGTTGAATTGGATAGCCGGAGCAGCGATAGAACGATGGAGGCAGGCCGGCGTCTCCGCTGAAGCCATTGCAAGGATGGAAGCCGCGACGTTCGAAATCGAGAATTTGCCGGCTAATGAACTGGCTCAGGTCAATTCGTCGCGAATCAAGATTGACGAAACAGCGGATGGCTACGGCTGGTACTTCGACCAGTCCCCCTTCGATGACGGCGAATTCGACGTCCTCGTTTCAGGAAGAGAGCTTCAGACAACCGAGCTTAGCCCCGCGCACGGCAAGATGGATTTACTGACGGTGGTGATGCGCGAGCTTGGGCGTTTCTTATTGCAGGACAAAGACAACATACCGAATAACATTAAAGACGGCATCCGCCCGTTGATGGAAAGCGCGCTATCGCCGGCCACGAGGCGCATGCCGTTGGGTCAACTGAGGGGAGCCCTCGCACCCGGACGCGCGAACTCCTCATCAATGCCCGGTAAGTTGACGTCGCGCTCGATCGCGCCCGGCCAGTCAGGCGCATCTCAGCCGAATATCGCCAACTCAGCGGAGATCCCTGTTGGCGTTCGCTACGCGGCTTTCAATCAACATGGCGGCGAGGAGATTGCAGCGGCCAGGGACGCAGAATTGAGGATGCCGAGGGAGAGAACGGAGGGAGATTCGAGAACAATCCGCAAGGCAGGAATGAGCGCAATCGCACCCGCGGTGAGCGGGGAGACAATCAACAAATCTCTTGGGACGATCCCGCCAGGCAAGAGCGTAACAATAATGTTCCAGGCGACGATCGACAACCCGTTGCCACCAGGGGTGACTCAGGTCTGCAATCAAGGAACGATATCCGGCAGCAATTTCAGCAACGTGCTCACCGACGACCCGGACACCGGAGCAGCCGGCGATCCGACCTGCACCACGGTGTGCGTGCCCGCCGTCATAACGGTTCCGCTCACCAATCAACAGGTGGCGCAAGGCGCTACGGCTACCTTCACCACGACGCTTCAGGGCAACGTGCCCTTCGTTCCCGTTTGGAAGAAGAACGGTACAACGATCGTGAGCGGTGTGAGCCCGCTGGGCGCTAGGGCTACGATCAACACCACGAGTGGCGCCAGCACGACTACGACGACGCTTACGATCACCGGAACCATGCTATCGGATTCCGATACGTACACGGTTGACGCGACCGACGCTTGCAACAACCCGGCTGCACAACAAAGCGCGACGCTGACCGTGGTGGCGCCGCCGACTGTCAGCAAAGCCTTCGGAGCGGCATCCGTTCCGTTAAATGGGTCGACAACCCTGACCCTGACCCTTACGAACCCGAACACCGGGGTGACGCTGACCGGCGTCAACTTCTCCGACAACATGCCCGCGGGATTGGAGGTGGCCAATCCGCCCGGCATCAGCTCGACCTGCAGCGGGACCTGGAACGCCACCCCCGGCGACACGACGCTGAACTTCGGAGGCGGCACACTACCGCCAAACTCGTCCTGTACGCTGATGGTCAACATCAAGGGTACGACCGCGGGTGTCAAGAACAACGCGACCAATGCGCCTCAATCCAACGAAGGCGGCTTCGGCGTGGCTAGCAACACAGCGACGCTGACTGTTGTAGCTCCGCCGACGATCAGCAAGGGGTTTGCTCCGGGCAGCGTCTTTATCGGGGGCGCCGCCTCTCAGTTGACGTTTACACTCAGCAATCCAAACACGACCGTTGGTCTTACCGGAGTAGCGTTCACCGATGTGCTGCCTTCGGGATTACAGGTCGCCGCCACTCCGAACGCGAGCACGACTTGCGGAGGCACGTTCGCGCCGAGCGCCGGAGATACGACGCTGACGTTTAGCGGGGGTTCAATCGCGGCGAGCGGTACTTGCACGGTGAAGGTAAACATCATCGGCGCCAGTGCGGGCGCCAAGGCCAACACGACCGGCGCGATTACATCGACCGAGGGCGGAACCGGTGCGACAAGCAACACCGCAACCCTCAACGTGTTTACGGCTCCTCAGATAAGTAAAGCATTTGGGGCCTCTTCTATCGCGGTGGGCGGAACTACGACGCTAACGTTCATGATCACGAATCCGGCGGTGAACCCGGGCACTCTGACCACGATAACGTTCATCGACAGCCTGCCATCCGGAATGGTGGTGGCGACCCCGAATGGTGTGTCCAATACCTGCAGCGGGTCGGTAACCGCAGTGGCTGGATCAGGCACCGTATCGCTGGGCGGGGCAAGTGTAGCGCCGGGCAATACCTGCCAGGTTGTGGTCAACGTGACCGCAACCACGTCGGGAGTAAAGAACAATTCCGTCACAGTCAGCTCGGGGAATGGCGGCACCGGCAACACCGCCAACGCGTCGATAACGGTGGCAACGCCGCCAACGCTCTCAAAATCGTTCGGGGCGATGAGCATCCCAGTCGGCGGGACTACAAGCCTGACGTTCATGATCACGAACCCGAACTCGGGAACGGCGCTGTCAGGGATTTCGTTCACCGACACGCTGCCTGCCGGATTGACCGTGCCGACGACAAGCTCGAGTACCTGCGGCGGAACTCTTACGACGACGGCTCCGAGCACGATCAGCTTCAGCGCAGGAACGGTTGCGGCGAGCGACATGTGTAGCTTCAGCGTAACCGTCACCGGAATCACTGCCGGGGTGTGGAACAATACGACTGGAGTTATTAGCTCGACCGAAAGCGGAGCCGGCGCTACAAGTAATACAGCTTCGCTGGCCGTCATCGGCGGAGCCTTCATCAGCAAGGCGTTCGGGTCGGCGACGATACCGCTGAATGGCGTGACTACGCTGACCTTCACTATTACCAATCCCAACCCGATGACGGCGCTGACTGGAGTGGCGTTCACCGACGCGTTGCCATCAGGGTTGCAGGTGGCCAGCACGCCGAACGCGAGTACTAGTTGCGGAGGTACGTTCACGCCGTCGGCTGGAGACACGACGCTGACATTCAGCGGAGGGACAATCCTGGCGAGCGGGAGTTGCACGGTGGCGGTCGACGTCACGGGCACGACTGTTGGAGTGAAGAACAACACCAGCGGCGCGGTGACGGCTTCGAACGCGCCTGACGGTAATACGGCGAGCGCTTCGGTGACGGTGCTAGGGCCGCCGACGATCTCGAAGGCGTTCGGCTCTCCGAACATTCCGCTGGGCGGGACGACGAGCCTGATGTTCACGATTACCAATCCCAACTCTACGGCTAGCCTAACCGGAGTTGCGTTCACCGACGTGCTGCCGGCCGGCCTCACGGTGGCTGATTCTTCTTCATCGCAGTGCGGTGGAACGGTGACGACTGTCAACGCGACGGGAACGATCACGCTGTCTGGGGCTACGATCGCGGCAAGCGGGACATGCACGTTCAGCGTTACGGTGACCGGAGCCACGGTGGGAGTCAAGAACAATACTACCGGGGCGGTTACGTCGGCCAATGGAGGGACCGGCGCTACCAGCAACACGGCGACCGTAACCGTGGCGACCGCGCCTACCATCACGAAAGCATTCGGAGTATTGAGCGTCGTGGTTGGGGACACCACCAGCCTTACGTTCATGCTTTCGAATCCAAACGGGTCACTGGGTCTGACCGGCGTCAGCTTCACGGATACGCTGCCGGCGGGCGTCACCGTAGCGAGCTCCAGCACCTCGACCTGCGGCGGTACGCTCACCACAACCGCTCCGAGCACGATCAGCTTTACCGGCGGGGTGCTTGCGGCTAACGGAAGTTGCAATTTCGGCGTAACGGTCACCGGGGCCTCCGCCGGAGTGTGGAATAACACGACCGGCGCGATCAGCTCGAACGAGAGCGGCGCGGGCGCCGCCAGCAACACCGCGACGTTGACCGTGATCGGAGCGCCAACCGTGAGCAAGTCATTTGATGCGGCGACGATTCCGCTAAACGGAACGAGCGTGTTGACGTTTACGATCAGTAACTCGAATACGACAACGGCGCTGACCGGGGTGAACTTCACCGACACGCTGCCATCCGGTCTGACCGTGGCTACATCTGGTCCGACTGCTGCTTGCGGAGGAACAGTTACGACGACCGCGCCTAACCTCATCTCGTTCAGTGGCGGCTCGATCAATCCGAGCAGCAACTGTCAGTTCAGCGTTACAGCAACCGGGGCCACCGCCGGGGTGAAGAACAACACGACCGGCACGATAAGTTCGGCCAACGGCGGAACGGGCGGAACAAGCAACACCGCCACTATAACCGTTGTGGCTCCGCCCACGATCAGCAAGGGGTTCGGAGCGGCGAACATACCGCTCGGTGGAACCACGAGTCTTATGTTCACGATTAACAATCCGAACTCGACGGTGGGTCTGACCGGGGTCGGCTTCACCGACACGCTGCCCGCCGGCTTAACCGCGCCGGATTCGGGTCCGACGGCGGCCTGTGGAGGATCGGTGACGGTCAGTTCGAACGTGATCACTTTGACCGGAGCTTCGATTGCCGCAAGCGGCTCCTGTATGTTCAACATAACGGTCACTGGGGCTACGGCAGGCGTGAAGAACAACACTACCAGCGCCGTGTCATCCACCAACGGAGGGACCGGCGCAACCAGCAACACGGCTACACTGGCAGTCGCATCGCCACCGACTATCAGCAAGTCGTTCGGCGCGGCGACGATTCCGCTTAGCACGACGACGACGCTTTCATTCACCATCACCAACACGAACTCGGTGCTGGGGATAACCGGGGTCGGCTTCACTGATGCGCTTCCGGCGGGCTTGACCATCGGCAATTCCAGTTCTTCGGTCTGCGGCGGGACTCTAACTACGACGGCTCCCGGCACGATCACTCTTGCGGGGGCCTCCATCGCCGCGAGCGGGACATGTACATTCAACGTTTCGGTGACCGGCGCAACGGCTGGCGTGAAAAACAACACCACGGGCGCGGTAAGCTCAACCGAAACCGGGGCCGGCGCGACTAGTAATACGGCTACGGTGACGGTTCTGGCGGCGCCTGCCATAACCAAAGCGTTCGGAGGCCCGACGGTTCCTCTGAACGGCGTGACCACGTTGACCTTCACCATCAACAACCCGAACGGGACGGTTGCGTTGACGGGCGTGGGCTTCACCGATAACTTGCCCGCGGGCTTACGGGTGGCGTCTCCGCCGAACGCGAGCACGAGTTGCGGAGGAACGGTCACGGCGGTGGCCGGCGGGTCGACAATCGGATTCAGTGGAGGCACGGTTCCGGCGGGCGGAACGTGCACCATAACCGTGAACGTGACTGGAATAGCGGCCGGAGTGAACAACAACACTACCGGGGCCGTGACTTCGGCAAACGGCGGAACCGGCGTGGCGAGTAACACCGCTACAATTACCGTGGTGGCTCCACCAACGATAGCGAAGGCGTTCTCGAGCCCGACGATCCTGCTCAACGGGACGGCGACGCTCACCTTCACTCTAACCAATCCGAACCTGACGGTGGCGCTGACCGGCGTTGCGTTCACCGACGTGTTGCCGGCCGGGTTGCAAGTAGCTAATCCGCCTGGCGCCGTCAACAACTGCGGCGGGACGTTCACGCCGCTCGCGGGCGACACGACTCTAACTTTCACCAACGGAGTGATAGGGCAAAATTCGTCGTGCACGATCTCGGTGGTCGTAACCGCCACGACAGGCGGCATAAAGAACAACACCACCGGGCCAATAACGTCGGCCAATGGAGGAACCGGCCTGCCAAGCAACACGGCTACGATAAGCACGTTTGACGTGTGCTTGCAGGACGACTTGAACCACGGGTATATACTGCAGTTCAGTTCGATCACCGGTGATTATCTGTTCACCTACTGCGGTCCGAAGGGCTTCACGATGTCGGGTAAGGGCGCAATAAGCAGACCGGACGCCTGTACGATAAAGCTGCGCCACGATTTACCTGACAGGCAGATCACCGCCTACTTCTACACTTGCCCTACTGGCGACTTTGACAGGCGAAGTGGCAGCGCTTCGATCAACGTCATTAAGGACTTGGTCAAAACGCCCTACTCCATCACCGATCACAAGACCGACGATGACACCTGTTCGTGTCCGCAGCAATAAAGCGGCGCGTACACCCGGTTTAGCGTGTGATAACAAATCAATGTGCGGGCGGCCCTCAACGGCCGCCCCTCTTTATCCAACGCGGACTCTAGCCTGTGATCTTCGCACGAGGTGACAATGCGAATTCTGATTCCGTCGATCTTGCTTTTCGTCTTGGCCGGCAGCGCGCGAGCCGCCGACGCCGGCTATCTTTACAAAGCCAAGTTCGTTCAAGCGGCCCCAGGGAAGATCCTGGACTTGATCGATCTCTACAAATCGAAGCTCCCCGGTTATCAGGCCGGCGGCGACGAGACCCCGCTGTGGTTTCGTCACAGCCAGGGCGACAAGTGGGATTTAATGATGCTCTTTCCGATGGGTAGTTACGGCGATTATTATCAAGCTTCTCGCATCGCAAAACGGCGAGAGGCCGAAGGATCTCAACAGGCATCCGCAGACAAGCTCAAAGAGTACATCGCCTGGCAAGAAGACCTCTTCGTCTACGGCCCTCCCATCGAAGAGACCAGGCGAGCTTTCGCTAAGGCGGGCCTCTTTCACCTCGAGATATTCCAAGCGCTCGCCGGTAAGCACGCCGAGTTGCTGAAGGAGCGCGAGATGGAGAATGCGTATCAGAGGATTCTCAAGCGGCCGGAGAACCTCATCTTCGTACGCGACCAGGGCGCCGCGTGGGACGTCTTCACCATTGGAACCTATAGAGACTTGAAGCACTACGCCGAGAGCGCGGACTTCACGGAGAAGGATCAAGAAGCCGCAGCAAAGGCTTCGGGGTTCGCCGCCGCAAACCGCATCGGTCCCTATTTACGGACTCTGATAAACCAGCATCACGATACGCTGGCGATCGCGATCAAGTGAGAAGACCGCTTTCAGTTTTCAGCGAATCCCCGGAGACATAAGTTCGCGGCGCGTTTATGTTGCGCTACCTAGCTTCCACGAGCAATCACGAAGCTGTCATGCGGCCCCAGGGGGTTCTCCCGCTACAGATTCATTTCTGAAGAGCGTACTCCTCCTGCTCTACGCAGCGAAGCCTTCACCGTGGAGCGCGCTCATATCAAAGGCGCCCGATCGCGTCCACATCAAATGATCGCGATCCGAAACCGCTTCAGGACCCCCACATCGGAGAGACTCCCGAAGCCGGCGGCAAGGCAACCAAAACTCCACAACCAATGAACGGCGGATGTCTTTCCTCCTTTACGCCTGCATTCCATCCAACACAGATTGAATAACCCGTCCGATTCATAGATACTACGCAGTTCTTCCTTCCATCGATCCGAACAACCCGGCGGCTGTGGCACTTGAGCGAGATGGGCCAGAGGCAGACAACGCATTCATCAATGCTGTTTCGTGTTGGAATCCGATCGATGTTGTTACTGCCGGGACTCGTTCTCCTCGCGATCGCCATTCCTCCGATCGAATCCACGGCATCGCCCGCGCCCTCGGCCAGGCGCTCGCGCGTCATGCAAAAGCACACGGCCGCGATCGAAGGAGCGTTCGCGGCGGCGGACAAACTTAGGTCTCAGTGGAACGAACAGTCTCTCCTCGCCGCTATACAAAAGTACTCGGAAGCACGGCGCCTTTCGATCCTGGATCGCAATTTCACGCGCGAAGCCATCGCGCTGAAATCGATCGGCGACGTTCATTTCATACTAGGCCGCTACCAAGACGCCCAACGAGCATATGCGCGAGCCCTTGCGCTGAGCCGTAGACTGCGCGACCGGCGGCTGGAAGCGGATGTCTTGAACGGCCTGGGCGAAGTTGAACTCGACGAAAAAGGCGCCTCAGCCTCTAAGCGATTTGATCTCGCACGCAAAATTAGCGAGCGTGAAAACTATTATCCCGGCGCCGCGCGAGCTTTGAGCGGTCTCGGAGTCGCCGAGTCCATCCTAAATCAGCCGTCAAATTCCCTCGACCTCTTGAACCAGTCGTTATCGCTATTCAACTCTACGGGCGACTTCACCGGACAGTCAGACGCGCTGACAAATATCGGTGACGTCGTTTCTGATCTAGGCGAGAGAAGCAAAGCCCTTGATTATTTCGCTCGAGCCGCGGAGAAAGCGGTGGAGGGGCGCGACCCACGCAGGCAAGCTATCGCACAGGCCGCGATGGGTTTGATGCAAACGGCGCTTGGTGAAATGGAGCTCGCGCGCGAGTCCCACAAAAAAGCAGTCGAGACTTTGACGGCTATTGGCGACCGCATCAGTTTGTCAATCGCGTTAAACAGTCTGGGTTATTTCAGTCAGGAGTTGGGAGATTATCCATACGCCCTTTCCTGTTACGAACGCTCTCTGGAGATTTGGAAAAAGGCGCGCCAGCCCCGCCGGCAAGCCATCTCGCTAGGTCTCATAGGCAGGCTGTATGAGTCAACCGGCGATGAGATGACCGCTCTAAGACTCTATAAAGACAGATTGCGCATCAGCACCGCGGCCAAAGATCCGAGGCAGCGAGCGTATGCGCTGGCCGATATGGGATCCGTCTATGGCTCGATTGGACGGGTCAGAACCGCCGTCTCATGCTATCGCCGATCGATGGTTCTAAGCAGGCCGATGAACCATCCCCGCGTTCTTGCGTTCGCGACGAACAATCTTGGCAGAGCTTATCATCGTCTCCGAAACTACGCCCAAGCCGGCAAGCTCTACCGGAAGGCGCTTGACCTCATCAACGCGGCAGGCGACCTGCGCGGGCAGACATTCGTGATTAACAACATCGCGAGGCTCAAACGTGATCGGGGCGACCTCGACGGCGCGTTAGCCGAAGCCCGTAAGTTAGTCGCTATGATCGAATCGGAGCGAAGCAGCGTCGTGGGTTCCGATCTTCGCGCATCCTACTTCGCGTCCGCCTATGCCCATTATGAGATTTATGTCGACCTGCTGATGCGGAAACATGAAAAGGAGCAAGGTGGTGGATTCGACGCCGCTGCGTTCGAGCAATCCGAGAAGGGCCGCGCCCGATCGTTGACCGAGATGCTGGTTGAAGGAGGAGCCAACGTTCGCGAGGGAGTAAACCCGGAGTTGATCAAGAAGGAGCGCGACCTTCAGTTCTTGCTCGACGCCAAGGCGACCCATCAAATGCGCCTGCGAAAAGAGCGATATGCCGCCATGAAGATGGCCGCGGGCGCTCGGACTCGGAAAGAGAGAGCGGCGGCGGCGGCCGCCACTTCACAACTTGAAGAGGGAATCTCGGCGCTCGAGCAAGAAATAGTCGACACAAGAAGACAACTTCAGAGCGTCGAGGCGGACATCAAGAAAGCCAGTCCCAAGTACTCCGCGCTCAAAGTACCGAACGGCCTGTCGCTCGATGACGTTCAACGGCAGGTGCTTGATTCCGGCACGGTGGCGCTCGAGTATTCGCTGGGCGACGACAGAAGCTACCTCTGGCTGATAGCCAAAGACTTCTTTCACGCCTTCGTTCTGCCGGGACGCGCGGAGATCGAAACAACCGCTGCTTCTTTGTTGGCGGCGCTCAGCAGCGATCCGCGAACATCGCCGGCTCCAACGCAAAAGCGGAAACGTACGAAGCGACACGGTTCCCATAAGGAGCGAGGGCAGCCGGCCGGTGTTATGGACCTCGCACGACAGTTGAGCAAACTAGTTCTGCCTTCCGCGATCGCCGAACTTGGAATCGGGAATAAGCGATTGGTCATAGTGCCCGACGGCCCGCTTCAATATATCCCCTTCGCCGTCCTTCTCAATCCAGGTCAAGAAAGCCTTCTGTTCGAACAGCATGAAATCATCACGCTGCCCTCGTTATCGGCGTTGGTCGAGTTGCGAAACGAGATCGGTAAGCGCGCCCGCGCCCCTCGACTCTTGGCTATGTTCGCCGATCCGGTGTTCGAAGCGGACGATCCTCGAATCCATGACACGGCTCGGAAAGAAGCGGCTGGTAAACAAGGGACTGGTGAAGAAGCTGCTGGCAAAGAAGTGGCTGGCAAAGCGGGACATCGTAAGGAAGCGGGTGGAAATGCAGTAGCTGGCGGAGAAGCCGGCGGCAACCCAGCGGGTGGCAAGAAAGTGGCTGGGAGAGCCAAGACCGAGTCTCATTCCAATTCCAGGAGCAATCGTGGTTCGGGG
This sequence comes from Blastocatellia bacterium, assembly GCA_023265195.1. Classification (GTDB taxonomy): domain Bacteria; phylum Acidobacteriota; class Blastocatellia; order UBA7656; family UBA7656; genus QHVH01. Next base: position 15,594 of record JAHFUG010000135.1, read on the forward strand.
TTTGATCTTCCGCTAGGGCTTAGGCTTGGGATACCGCCTGGCCTTGGAGCTATACGAGGTTCGTTTGACTTGCGGATGATCGGTGAAGAAGCGAACTTTCATCGCCTGGTGTTTGCGCGCGACGAGGCCGACGCGATAGAGACCATTACCAAGGGCCAGGACGTTAAGTCGATGCGAGGTCTCGACGCCAACAAAGGCGCCGCCACGACGATGGATTTGAGCCAGCGCCGCATCATCCATTTCGCGACGCATAGCCTTCTGGACTTCAGGCATCCCGAGCTATCTTGCATAGTATTGTCGCAGCGGGACGCAAGGGGCGAAGAGCAAGATGGATTCCTGCGGCTGAACGACGTCTACAACATGAAGCTGTCAGCCGACCTCGTGGTGTTGAGCGCCTGTCAAACCGCCATAGGCCGAGAGGTCAGGGGAGAGGGTCTAGTGAGTCTGACGCGAGGGTTCATGTACGCGGGCGCGGCCCGTGTCGTGGCGAGCCTTTGGAAGATCGACGACGAGGCTTCAAAGGAATTGATGACGAAGTTCTACGATCATATGTTAGGCCGAGACCAAATGAGCGCCGCGGCGGCGCTGCGGGAGGCGCAGAAAGAGATAATGCAGGAAGAGCGCTGGCGCCACCCATATTTTTGGGCGGCTTTCGTGCAGCAAGGCGAGTGGC
>JAHFUG010000136.1:0-2225 GCA_023265195.1 Blastocatellia bacterium
TAGCTAGTGCTCGGCAATGCATACCTCATTGACAGCCGGGGCATAGGCACGGACTCCACTTCGGGCGTCGTATTCGCCTAATCTCATGAGCATAACCCACCGCCGTTGAATCACCACCACGGATGGATAAACATGTCCCTCCTAACGGAGGGCGAATGCAACGCCCGATTCCTATCTACAAACATGACTCTCCTAACGGAGAGCGCGCCTCCTATGGAAGGCGAAAGCACGATTTTTCTCCAGTTCGTGTCGTTGAATCACCGGCCCAATTGCTCTAGATTTGGAGCTCGTCATTCGTCACAATGAAATCGATCGACCATTCACCAACGGGCTCCGGAACAACCCAGCAGGAATTCTCCGTTCGCACGCGAACGGCTAACATCGAACGAATGCGGCTCCGCACTTTTGACATCGCCGTCATTGGCGGCGGAATCACGGGGGCGGGGGTCGCGCTCGACGCCGCCTCGCGAGGTCTTTCGGTTGCGCTGGTTGAGAAGAACGATTTCGCGAGCGGCGCGAGCTCCCGGTCGTCGAAGCTGATTCACGGAGGGCTTCGCTACATCGGACAGTTTCGCATTTCGCTCGTGCGGCAAGCGCTGAGCGAGAGAGCATTTCTCATGCGAGTAGCCCCGCACCTGGCGCAGCCGCTCGGATTCCTTGCGCCTGTCTATCGGAAAGGCTCGCCATCACCGCTCGGCGGCAACCGATTCAAGCTTGGAGCAGGACTGACGCTATACGATTTGCTCGCGGGGCGCGCGAACATAGAGAAGCATCGCTGGCTCGAACCAGGCGAGGCGCTACGCATAGCGCCTCGCCTGGCGGCTGATGATCTTCGCGGAGCCTTCCTTTACTATGACTGCCTGACCGACGATTCGAGGCTCGTGATCGAAGTGATCAAGACCGCGGCCTCGCACGGAGCCGTTGTCGCCAACTACGCGGCGGCCCAGTCGTTCGACAAGACCGGCAAGCATATTTCCGGCTTCGAGGTTAAGGACCGGCTCACCGGGCGTACTTTTCCGTTGCGAGCACGCGTGGTTGTCAATGCCTCTGGCGTCTGGTCGGATGAAGTAGCGTCGCTAGCGGAAGGCCGGACGGTGCGGCGGCTGCGTCCTTCAAAAGGAATTCACCTCGTGTTGCCGTCCGAAAAAATCGCCTGCGGAGCCGCGGTGCTCATACCGTCGCTGGGCGAACGGCGCTTCCTCTTCGTGATTCCGTGGCTCGGCCGAACCCTCATAGGAACGACCGACACCGGCTACTCGGGCGAGATTGAGAATCCAAGGGCGGGACCTGACGAGATTGAAAGAGTCTTACAATCGGCGGCCAGAGCATTTCCCAACGCGCGGCTTAGCCAAGGCGACGTTATTAGTAGCTTCGCGGGCCTCAGGCCGTTGATAGACTCGCGAAAGGGATCCACGGCCGGTCTTTCGAGAGAGGATGCAATAGTCGAGGACAAATCCGGGCTTATTTCGATCATAGGCGGCAAGCTGACTACATATCGCCATATGGCTGAGCGTGTTGTTGACCGGGCGGCCCGTCACCTTGCGCGCTATTTCGGCGTAAGAGCTTCAGCGCGATCGAGCAGGACGGCAACGATCAGCCTTACAGGTCCGATTTCCCGTGAATCGGACTCAGCGCGCATTTCAGAAGAGTTCGGCGTCAGCGGGGAAACCGTCCTGCACTTGATTAGAACTTATGGCGGCAACGCTTCTACTGTTCTCCGCATAGCGTCCTCCGGCGATCTGAAAGAGAAGTTGTCAGCCGAATTGCCGCACGTCCGCGCGGAAGCCGTCTACGCCGCGCGTCACGAGATGGCCGTAAGAGTTGAAGACTTCTTGAACCGGAGAACTCGAATTGCTCTGCTGACGCGTGACCACGGAAGCGAATGCGCGGCGCAAGCCGGCGAGTTGCTCGGGGTTAGCGGCCTCGCGCCGATTAGCTGACGTTCAACGGGATGATCTAGGTTCCGCGAAATGGAAGTCTCAAGTTTGACCCCTTCGGGGTTGAAAATGACCAAACTCAGCCCCCAACGTTGTTGGGGTTGCCCTCCGTAGGAGGGCCATGTTCATAGCCGTGATCGGGCTCGGCATCCGCCCTCCGTAGGAGGGCCATTTTTATAGCCGTGTCGTGGGAGTACCCGCTCTCCGTAGGAGGGCCATGTGTTCTCTGGGATTGCGACGCTTTGATTGTTCGTAAATACAGATGGACATGGCCCTCCTACGGAGGGC
>JAHFUG010000136.1:2325-9855 GCA_023265195.1 Blastocatellia bacterium
CCCTCCTACGGAGGGCCGAAGTTAAAATGGCCAAACTCCAGTCCTCACTGAAGTGAGGTGTTAATGAGACAGTGGGTCAAGCACGCAGGCATGTCGCACTCTTAATTGCACCCGTCGTTGGGCGCCACTCTGCCACTCTGACTTGTTGTTGACTCAGTCATAGCCGGGTGAGAGAATTCTCACCGCAAGTCCCTTGCCAGGCTGATTGCCCCTAGCCCCGACGAGATTAGACTTAGGCCAACATGCCGAGTCACATATTCGTTGCGCAATAAAGTCGAACTAATCATGCTATCGCTCAAACCCGCGGATGATCCGAGAAGCAATCCACCCCGTTGGAAGATCGGGGTCGATCGCAGTCATGTAGCAATCTTCGTAGGAGTCGCCCTTGTGGCCGGGTTCGCTTTCGGTTTTGCTACCGCCCGATTCATGAACTCGACGGCCGGGCCCGCTACGTTTCCAGGGGCAGCCGCCGAAGCGGCGATAAAGCGCGAGAAGGGATCCAAAGGCGGCGCCGACAGCGGCTCGCTCGCGGCGGCTGCTAACAATAATGAAGCGGATTACCGCACCGTTACGCGAATCGTTCGTGCGGACACCATCGAGGTTCAGGGACTAGGCGTCGTGCGAATGATCGGCGTCGAAACCCCGGACGGCAAACAACCCCAACAAGTGTACGCGGCGCACGGGCGGAATGCAGTTGCGTTTGTCGACAGATCGCTGCTCAACAAACAAGTTCGGATCGAATACGACTCGGCTAATGAGCCGCGTGGAAACAAGGACGCGGCCGGAAGCACGCTCGCCTACGTGTTCACTCGTGACGGGGAATTGTTCAACGGAGAAATGATCAAGCAGGGTCAGGCATTCGTGCTGGCGAGCGCGTCATTCAAGCATCTCGAGGAGTTTCGAGCTTTGGAGCGCGACGCTATGCAGGCGATGCGAGGGGTATGGGGAGTTCCAGCAAACGCCTCTCCTTCGGCTCAGACCGCGGAGGCGGCGAACCCCACGACGACGGAGAAAAGAAAGCTCGCGCCAATGGCGTCCTCTGAACTCGATCCAAAGGCCGGGGCGCCGATCCTTTCAACCGAGCCACTAGTCTATACTTCCGCCTCGGATCGCCTATACCACAAAGAAGCCTGTGAGTACCTGGGCAAGAAGAAGTTGGTCATGACAGTGTCTCAGGCGAGGTCCGGTGGATTCGTAGCCTGTGGACGGTGCTTCGCGTCCACGGTTATGAAAGCGCCCTGAGATCGAGCGTGCCGGCAGGCAAAGCTTAGCAGGATTACTTCCCCTTGAACCGCATTTCGGTAGCCCCGGATGTGGCTTGTACTATCCGTGGATTGCCTCGAGTTGATCGCAACCCGCGAGGAGTCTAATTCCACGGAAATCACGAACCATAAGACTGTGTGAGGAGAGCGTATCGGTGAGCTTGAACCTCGGAGCAACGAATCCATTTTTCTTATTCGGACTCCGGGCGTTTCCCGTTGCTGGTGTTCCGCCTCGCGAGTTCGGCTATTTGGGGTTGCACTTTTGGCGAGAAGAAATTGGTTCAGTTCGTCAAACAACAAAAAATCACAGGCCGGGAAGAGGGATCTATCCCCGCTCCCGTTTACGATGCAGTCAAACTCGCGGGAGAAGGGCGGGGATAAATCCCTCTTCCCAAACTGTGATTTTTTGTTGTTTGGCGAACTCATTTGATCTGAGCGGCGCCTAAGGATATGCAACCAGAGTCACCAGAAACAGGCGCTCATGCCGCCGATGCAAGGAAGGCGGTAGCGTTTCGATTTGAGGAATTAATTGGGCGCCTCGTTCGTATGAACTTCAAGGCGTTCACATCATCTCTACGCTGAAGGGAATTATGTTGTCAATTTCGAAAAGCCGATTTGGCCTTACTATCTTGGCTCTTATAGCTGCGGCGGCGCCGGCCTTTGGAAGATGGGGCGCAGCTAACAAAGACGCACGCAAAACTAGTACAACAGCGGCTCGCCCGGCGGGCCTTTCCAAATCGAATTCGCGTGTTCCAAAACCGGAGGATTGCGGAGAGTGCGCGGCCAAGGTAACCGCAAAAACCGCCAAGGGAAGCAAAGGCCGGAAGGCGAAGGCGAAGGTTCCCTGTCATCCTCCGGGTTATGTCGACCAGACCGTCGCAAAGGACTTCAACGCGGCTCTGCGGGACTTGAAGCGAGCCGGAGTCAAAACTAAAGTGACCAGCGCATGGCGGTCATCGGACGATCAAGCTGAGATGCACCGCTGCTCGTTAAGCGCCCGGTGCCGCGGCGCCCATCCCGGCCTGTATCACGCCGCCCGGCCCGGTGAATCGGCGCACGAAGGCGGATTCGCGGTTGATATCTCCGGAGTCGCCGCGGGTCCGCCGGGTTCAAGAAAACTCACGCCACAAGGTAAGAAGATCGTCGAAGTAATGAACAAGCACGGGTACAAATGGAAGTATGGAATGGCTGACCCGGTGCACTTCGAAGCGGATCCCCGCAAGCACGGATACCGCACGTTAAAGCAGGCCATCGTCAAGAATCAGACCCGTTGTCAGGCGAAGTTCACCGCGGCGTTGAAAGCCGGCAGCCGGCGCGGTTCAAACACGAAACCGGCGAAGAACGCTTACCACCGGGACAACGGCTCGAAACCGCGAACGTCCCGCAGGTCGTAGCCCGCCAATCCGCCAGATGAACACCGAGATCAATCACTTCCGCCGGCGGCGCCAGAGCATCATTCTGATCGCGCTCTGTTTGCCTGCTGTTCTTGGAAGTTCGCTGATCGGCGCCGGCGGCCAGTCAAAACAATCAGCCAAATCCGCTGAAGTAACGTCGAAGTCCTGGGTCGAGCGGACTCTCGAGTCCATGCCGTCCGACGAGAAGATAGGCCAACTGATAGTTCCGGCTACGATCGGAATGTTCCTCAGCCAGGACAGTGAAGCATTTCAGGAAATCGAACGCAACATCACTCGGTTTCATGTCGGCGGTTATCATATGCTGGGCGACGCCGTATCGTTACACGAACCGGCCGGCGCCGCGCTGCTGATCAATCATATGCAGGAACGGGCCCGGACGCCGCTGCTGATCACTGCTGACTTTGAAGGCGGCGTTGGTCTGCGTTATTCGGGAGCTACAAGGCTGCCTCGAGCGATGGCGCTGGGCGCGGCCGCGAATGAAGAGATGGCTTTTGCGGCGGGACGAATCACCGCCGAAGAAGCTCGCGCGATGGGCGTCAACGTCAACTTCTATCCGATTGTCGACGTCAACAACAACCCGCGGAATCCGATAATCAACATCCGCTCTTTCGGAGGCGATCCCGCGCAGGTGTCCAGGATGGCGCGGGCGTACATACGCGGCTCGCGGCAGGGTGGCGTGATGGCGACGGCGAAACACTTTCCGGGGCACGGGGACACGTCTACTGACTCTCACCTCGAACTGCCCGTGATTGACGCCGATCGCGCCCGTCTCGATCAAATCGAATTGCCGCCGTTTCGCGCCGCTATCGAAGAAGGCGTAGGCGGCGTGATGAGCGCTCACATAGCGCTTCCAAGACTCGAGCCGGACAATCTGCCGGCAACGCTTTCTTCTAAGATTCTGACCGGCTTGCTTCGCAACGAAATGGGGTTTCAGGGAATTGTGTTCACGGATGCTCTTACGATGCGGGGCGTGTCGGCGCATTACCCGGACGGTGAAGCAGCGGTGTTGGCGGTAAAAGCCGGGGCCGACGTGCTTCTGTTTCCGCCCGACGTCGAAAAGGCCTTCAACGCGATCAAGGCGGCGGTTCAATCGGGCGCAATAACTGAAGAACGCTTGAATGAATCGGTCCGGCGAATACTGAACGCAAAGGCGCGGCTTGGACTGGATAAGAACCGATTCACCGATTTAAACCAGCTTGACCGTGTCCTCGGCGGAAAGGAACACCAAACGGCCGCACGGCAAATCATCGAAAACGCGATCACGCTGGTTCGCAATGAGCGGAATACTCTTCCTCTTAAGCTGTCGCCTGAACAGAGCGTGCTCTTTGTCACGGTTGTGGACGACGCGGACGGGTGGCGGGAAGGAGCGCCCGGAAAGACATTCCTGTCGAGCTTGACCGCAAGACATCGCAAAACATCAAGCGTCTTCATCTCCGATCGCGCGTCGCCCGGCGAACTTGATCTGGCGGCAAAGCTGGCCGAACTCGCCGACGTGGTTGTAGTCACCTGCTTTGTTCGGGTGTCCGCTTATAGAGGATCAGTCGAGTTGGTCGAAGGCCAGATAGAAATGCTCAAGCGAATGGCGGCGTTGAAGAAGCCGCTTGCGTTCGTTCTCTTTGGAAGTCCTTATCTGTTGATGTCGGCGCCGGAACTGCCAACCTACGTTCTGGCGTACGAGTACTACCCCGCTGCCGAAGAGGCGGCTCTCAAGGCCGTACTTGGTGAGAATCCATTCAAGGGACGGCTGCCCGTCGAAATCCCCGGGTACTATCGAATGGGCCATTCCGCCGTGAAATAAACAGCGCGCCGCCGAGTTGCGCCTGGCGGACGTCGCCATACGGGAAAGCCGCGGCTTTCCCGGCCTGACAACTTTCGCCAAGGACCACTGGCCGATATTTTTATTCCGAGGCGCCGCACTTATTTTCATGGCCGTCGTGATGATCGCGGTTTCGCTTCTCGTCCTTTCCAAACGCGAGCCGCATAATAGCTTCTTCGCTGCACTCCTCGCGATCGAGAATCCCCGTGATGGCTCCCTCGCGCATGACCGCCACGCGGTCGCTCAAACCCAATATCTCTTCCATGTCGCTGCTGATCGCGATAATGGCGAGGCCGGCCTCGGCAAGCCGGCGCATGATTTGATAAATCTCGGCTTTGGCTCCCACGTCGATTCCGCGGGTCGGCTCGTCGAAGATTAGCACCTTGGGGTTCAGCGACAGCCACTTGGCCAGCACGACCTTCTGCTGGTTGCCGCCGCTCAGATCGGCGACATTTGATTCTATAGCCGGCGTTCTGATGCTCAATCGGCCGCATTGATCCGAGGCTGCCTCCTGCTCGGCTTTGCGGTCTATGATTCCGGCCGAGGCGTAATCAGCCAGACCGGGCAGCGTGATGTTCTCGCGCACCGTCATTTCGAGCAGGACTCCGGTTTTTCGGCGGTCTTCGGAAACCAGATAGACGCCTTTGTCTATCGCCGCTTTTGGCGAGAGGAGTTCGATTGGTTCGCCTTCCAGAAAGAATTCGCCATCCAACGCGGCGTCGGCGCCAAAGATCGCCTGCGCCAATTCCGATCTGCCGGCTCCGACAAGCCCGGCGAACCCCAGAATCTCGCCCTGTCCAACTTCAAACGAGACCGCGCAGTCAGGGTATCTCATTGTGCGAAGCTTCCGAACTTCGAAAAAGCCCGGCTTTCTTGCCGACTTCGGCTGCACATAACCGTGGCTGAGATAACGGCCAACCATCAACCGGACTATCTTATCGTGGCCCATCTCCCCGCGGGTTAAGACGCCGGCGTTCCGTCCGTCGCGAAGAACAACGACGCGATCGGCGAGGTCCTCGATTTCGCTCAGGCGGTGCGAGATGTAGATGATGCTGACCCCCTGAGCGCTTAACTCCTTCGCGACGCCGAGGAGCTTCTCGGTCTCGGCGAGCGTAAGGCTCGAAGTCGGTTCGTCCATTATTAGTATGCGAGCGTCCTGCGAGAGAGCCTTGGCTATCTCAACCATCTGCTGGTGCGCGATCGATAAGTTCGCTAAAGGCGTGCGTGCCGAAACAGCCAGGCCGAGTCGATTCAGATATGTTTCGGCGCGGGCGTAGAGTTCTCTCCGATTCACGAGCTTGAGCGGACCACCCCAAACCGGTTCCCGGCCAAGCAAAATATTCTCGGCGACATTCAGATTGTCGAGCACATTCAACTCCTGGTGAATGAAGCCGACGCCTCTGTCGATCGCGTCTGAAACCGAATGGATGACCGCTTCGCGGCCGTCGATGCGAATTTGACCTTGGTCGGGCTGGTGGATGCCTCCAAGAATCTTCATCAGCGTCGATTTGCCGGCGCCGTTTTCGCCGGCTACGGCGACGATCTCGCCTCTGGCCACGTCCAGATCGACCCGATCCAAGGCGGCGACGCCAGGAAACCTCTTGCCGATGCCGGTCATTTCAAGAATCGTGTTTGTCATTTGTCATTTGTCATTTGTCATTTGTCGTTTGTCGTTTGTCACTTGTCATTTGTCATTTGTCATTTGTCATTGGTCATTTGTCATTTGTCATTTGTCATTTGTCATTGGTCATTTGTCACTTGTCATTTGTCACTTGTCATTTGTCATTTGTCATTTGTCACTTGTCACTTGTCACTTGTCACTTGTCATTTGTCGTTTGTCATTTGTCACTTGTCATTTGTCCACTAGCTAGTCATTGGTCGCTTGTTTGTTGGTCACCTCGTTCATTGATCATTTCTAATCTGTTATTGCTACGTCATACCGCACGTAGCCAGTAATAGCACGTAACTGTCCCCAAACGACGAATGACCAATGACAAGTGACCAATGACCAATGACAAATGACAAATGACAAGTGACAAGTGACAAGTGACAAATGACAAATGACAAATGACAAATGACAAATGACAAATGACAAATGACAAATGACAAGAATTCACCTCCCGCGGAGTTGGTTGATCTTGGTTGTGAATGCTTCCACGTTGTCGCGTTTGATGATCAACGTGGGAATAATCTTGAGCTTGTTCCCCGGTATTACGCTCGAGTCGCCACTTAGAGCCTTAGCCATCAAATGCACCGATTGATAGCCGAATTCATAGGGTTGCTGCACGACCGTGGCGTAAATCGCGCCGTCTTTCACTCCGGCAAGCGTTGGGTCTTCTTCGTCGAAACACACTATTTTGACCTGTCCGACTTTTCCAGCGTCGGTCACGGCGTTGAGAATCGCCGGTCCATTGTAGCTCCATAGCCCAACCAACGCCGCGACGTCCGGATACTTGATCAGCGTGTCCGACGCATTCGACTTCGCCCGCACTCGGTCGGTGTCGTCAGTGCGAATATCCATGATTTCGATCTTCGAACCCTGGAGAACCTCTCTGATTCCCTGATAACGTTCCTGGGCGTTGCGGGCGTCGAGCTTGCCGACAAAGACCATGATCTTCCCGCCGTTCGGCAACGCCTCCTTTATCAGATCACCCGCCTGCCTTCCGGCCGCTATGTTGTCGGTGCCGAGGTAGCAAGCGCGGTTGCTTTGCGGCGCGTCGCTGTCTTGAGTAATCACCAGGACCTTCTTAGCGACTTCGTTGATCATCTCCGTCTGATTGGCGGGATCAACCGGACTGATCGCCATCCCTTCGATTCCCTTGGCGAGAAGATCGTCTACGATACGTCTCTGTTCCGCCGCGGTCCCGCCTGATGGAATTTTGAACTCTACCTCGACGTCCGCCAGTTCCTTGTCCGCCTGTTCGCAACCCTTTCTAGCTATCGTCCAGAAATCCGCCGCATTGTTCGTGACAAAGGCGACTCGAAACTTCGTAGATCCACGCGAACAAGCTCCGGGGAGCAGGCTTGCGAGTAGACA
>JAHFUG010000136.1:9955-16225 GCA_023265195.1 Blastocatellia bacterium
GATCGTAGCTCTCGAGTATTCGCTCGACGAACAACTTCGACCATCCGTAAGGGTTGGCCGGTTGCTGAGGATGATCCTCGCTGATAGGTGTCTGTTGTGGTTCTCCATATGTCGCGCAGGTCGAAGAAAAAACGAAGCGGCGGATCCCCGCCTCGAGGAGGGCGCCCAACAGTGCTATGCCCTGCGCGACGTTGTTCTCGAAATACCGGACGGGTTCGGCCACCGACTCGCCTACATAGGCAAGCGCGGCAAAGTGGATGCACGAGTCTATGTCGTGATCGCGCGTGATTCGCGCGACCAGTTCCCGGTCGCCGACATCGCCAATGTAGAAGGGCGCGCTTCGAGGGGCCGCCACTCGGTGGCCCCGCGACAAATTGTCCAGCACGACGACGCTCTCGCCCCGCGATTCAAGAAGGTCCGCCGTCACGCTCCCAATGTATCCGGCTCCGCCGGTAACCAGGATCATTGCCTTACCCGCTCCTTATCCATACAAACCCCGCGTTCAGCAACCGGCGGCGCCGGCTATGCGCCTCAATCTCATATGCCCAAACGCGGCGCCGCCTTGCGACGAACCGGAGAAAACCCTTGGCCGGCAGCCGGTCTCGCCCGCGTACAGATCCGACACTGCGACAACCGCCCGTTCAGCCTCGCGCTGACCCAGGACGGCCACGGTTCCACCGCTGCCGCCTCCCGTGATTCTTGCGCCGTAAAGCCTCTGCTTTGGACCGGCCTCCCGGACCAGTCGAACGAGGCGGTCCGTTTGCGGCGATCCGAGTCCGCATGCCGAGTAACTCGCGTGCGACTGATACATCAGCTCGCCCAGCAACTGCAGACCTCTCTCACTCACCGCGTCGGCCATCAACTCCGCGAAGAGCCGAACTCGATGATGCTCGAATATTGCGTGCACGGTTGGCGCTCGAACCGCATAAGCCCGGCTCGGGTCCACGAGAGTTACCGGATCGGTTGCGCCGGCGTACCGTTCGATAAACTCGGCGCCGTCAATGCTCTCGGGAACGCGATGGCTATAAGACTGCTCGAATTCAGAAGGTGAAATGTTCGCGAGGTAGCCCCGCCATTTTGGATCGTCAACCGAAACGCGCCGGCCAGACGTACTCTGGCGCACTGTCAAGCCCGCTAACTCGGCGATGATGCGATAACCCATAAAAGCCCCAACGCGCACGGAGCCATAATCCGCGCCCGCTATCGAGTGGCGAACTCCCGAGTCCAGTCCCCAGAAGGTCAGTCCCGCTGGAATTGGGATGGAACCACGGAGTTCCGCGGGCTGACAGATCAAGGCGAGCAGTCTGTTGGCTTCGCCGCAAGCCGCCGTCATTTGATCCATGATTCCGCACGGAGCTCCGGCCACGAGATTCTCGACCTTCTGGCACAACGCGGCTAAATCGGCCGGGTTGATCGGAATCTCAAACGCGGCGGCAACAGCTTGCGCGGCCGCAACCTCGAGCGAGGCGGACGAACTGACCCCTCTGCCTTCCGGCACGTTGGACTTGATTAGAATCCGCGCCCCACCACCGAACCGGGCTCCGCGTTCGCGCATGAAAGCCAGAAAGACGCCGGCTGCATAAGCCGCCCAGCTTCGAGCCGCATCACGTTGAAAGCGATCACGCGCCGACTGATACTCGACGGGCTCGCCTCGGTTGTTGAAATCGGACAGCGGCATTTCGAACGACGGCTCGCGAAAGGTGTGTTGATTCAGGCTCACGATTCTTATGACCGGCGCTTCATCGCGCTGCAGCGCCACGAAGGCCGCTTCGTTGATGGGCAACTGCAGAACCAGCGAGCCGGAATAATCGGCGATGCCTCCCATGACATCCAATCGTCCGGGCGCTCTTGTGACGATGATATCGCCTCCGGGATCGAAGAGCCGGCGCGCCTCTGGAATCGGGCTCTCGTGCAGCGAGTCTAAGACCTGGATGAACGCTGATACGTCGGCCAGATTGTTCGTTGCCCCTTGAACGATTTGATACATGCAAGCCGGCCTGAAGCGTTAGTGTTATTTCCGCCGGTTTAGAGCCGCCCGCGCCGCCCGATTCTCGACGAACGTTGCTTTAGAATCTGATCTCCAATAACGCCCGCGAGGATCACCGCCCCCATCACGGCGAAATCGAGAGAAGACGGAACCCCGAGCAGATTGACGAGATTCTGTAACACCTGCAGCAACGCGGTCCCAACCAAAATGCCTATTATCGAGCCCTCTCCTCCGCGAAGGCTGCAGCCGCCAAGAACCGCGGCCGCGATGCCGTACAGTTCGTAGAAATTTCCGTGTGAAGAAGGCGAGATGGAGTTCGTGTAGAAGGCGAACACCACTCCCGAAATCGCGGCTAACGCGGCGGAGATGACATAAGCGCCGGCGATGACCCGGCGGCTGTTGACGCCGGAATAACGTGCGGCTTCTTCATTGCGCCCGACGGCGAAAAGATAGCGGCCATAAACCGACCGATTCAACACCACCCACATAACAGCGCTGATGATCAGCAAAAGAACAAAAGGCGTGGGAACGCCCCAGAGACTTCCCGTCACGGCGTTGCGGAGGCCCTCGAATCCGGCGGCGGCGCCAAAGCCCTTGGTTTCGTCACTCGCGATGAATCTGGCTAAGCCCCTGTAGAACAACAGTCCGCACAGCGTTACGATGAACGGTTGCAGCCGCAGCCTCGTCACCAGCCACCCGTGCGCAAGGCCCAGCGCCATAGCCACCGCGATCATCCCCGCTACCGCCAGAGGACCAGGCCAGCCGTTCTCGGTCAACGCCACGGAAAGCAACACGCCGAGCAAAGCCATCATCGAGCCGACCGAAAGATCGATTCCTCCGGTGATGATCACGACGCCTACGCCAATGCTGAAGATGCCGAAGGCTCCGATCAGGCGCGCCATGTTTTGAAGATTAGCGCCCGCGAGAAAGCGCGGATTGAGCGCCGACACGACGATGCACAAGATCACCAGCAAGAGGAGACTGCCAGTTTCTTTCCTCATCAACGCCGTGCGATATGCCCCGGGCCGCGCCTTTGCCGGCGCGGACAGTTGGGCGGTCGTAGTCTCAGACGGCATAATCTAACAGGCCGCGCTCTTGCAGCGCCCGCTGCATCAACGGCTCAATCTCCTCTTGGATGTATCGGTTCGCGTAGCCCAACCACGCAACATTGGCGTCAACGTTGAGCGGCGCGTTTAGAAGCTCTCCGCGTTCATTCGTAACGATCACGCCCATCTCCCGCGCGATCAACTCGGTGCAAACATCGTATGGATGACAGCACAAGCCCAGCGTCAGTCCCTTGCGGCGAAGCAACGGCTCCATCAGCGGGCGCAGGTCGGCAATGAACCGGTCATGTCCCGCCATCAACTCATAAAGCTGACCCCCGCTCGACACGTACTGGTCTTCGAAACAATTCGCCTTCCCATGCTCGGGGTCGCCAAGCGCGCCGCGGACGACCTCTTCGTCTATAGCGGCCAACTCGGCTCCGGAGCCCGGGAAGAAGCGCGCGACCGAGGCAAAGCCGTGGCTGATGCCACGGGCCTTGGACGGCTCGAGATGCAGAACCTTGCGCTCCGAGCTTATCCGGTTATAGCGTTCCGCGTGCGCGCCTTCGCCCTCGAGCGCCCAAAGCGAATCGCACAGATGTTGTTTGACGAGAGGGATCTCCGTTTGCACGGCGAGTACGATGTCCCGCAGGTTGGTTTGCGGACCTCGCTCAGGCGCCACGCCGGTTAATATCCAGGCGCTTCGTTTCTGATACATAAGGCCGCGAGTGCCGTCTATGGGATCGCAGATGACTCGCCAGACCGCGTCCTTCTCCGAGGCGCCGCGCGGCAGGACGATCCGGCCGCCATCGAGCCCTTCCGCGGCGAGGATGAACGGGACAACGGCCCCAATCTCACGCTCGAAGACTTCGATCAACACTTCTTCGGCGATCCGGTCAATCGCGTATATCGTGTCGCCTTCGGAATCGTCATCGTTGACTCGCGCAAGGTCGTCGAGCTTCGTTCGCTCGCAAGAGGCGGCGACCTCGTCGCGTATTCGCTCGTGCAAGAGTCGAATCGGGCCAAGCAACGGACTGACGTCCTTTTCGACTGATTGATTCGCGCTTTGGGTCAACTCGTCTACTCTCGCACGGATTGTTTGTAATGGACATCGGGCCGGGCGCGCAATTCCGCGGCTTTTTCTTCGGGCGCCGTGTCGCTCAAAAAATTACCGCCGCCGATCTCCGGGCCGGCGAGGTACTTTAACAGGTTTGGCCGGCGCAGAGGCGGATGAAACTCGATGTGAAAATGAAACCCCGAATAGTTTTCCCCGTCGGTCGGAGCCTGATGAAGCGTCATAACGTAGGGAAACGGCATGCGCCACAAGTTGTCGAGCTTGACGAGCAAGTACTTCAAAGCAGCGGCGAAGTCACGCACCTCCACGTCTGAGAGGCTGGCGATGCTGGGATGCGTCTTCTTCGGGGCGGCGAAAACCTCGTAGGCGTAGCGGGCGAAGTAGGGCAGAAAAACGACCGCGAATTCGTTTTCGAAGATTATGCGGCGCCCATCCTGCCGCTCCGATTTGATGATGTCCTGAAATAGAACTCTTCCCGTGCCTGCCGTATGAGCCCGCGAGGCTCGCGCCTCGGTCTCGATTGTCTTGAATACGAAGTTGGTCGCGTATATCTGGCAATGCGGATGGGGATTCGACACGCCCACCACCTCGCCCTTGTTCTCGAAGATCAAGACGTGCGCGACCTCTTCGCGGGCGCCGAGTTCCACGTACTGTTCTTGCCACACTCGTAAGAGATTCTCGACTTCGCCGGCTTCGAGCTCGGCCAAGGCCACGTTGTGCTTTGGGCTGTAGCAGACGACTCGCGCGACGCCGTTAGCCGGCCGATTGCGGTAAGGATCGGCAGGCTTGGCCAGATCCCTCGGCGCTTCGGATCCTACGCACGGGTGATCGTTGTCGAAGACGAATGTACCCGAATACGCTTCGTTGCGCTTGCCGCTGACGCGCGTGTTGCCGGGACAGAGGTAACAGTCCGCGCAATAACCCGGCAAATCAGGCTCGTCGTGGACTACGGTTTCGCCGTTCCAGGGACGGTTCTGGCGGTGCGCCGCGACGATTACCCATTCCTCACGCAGCGGATGCCATCGTTCTTCCCAAGTCATTTCGTCCCATCAGGGGTTCGAGCAATAAGAGACAACAAACCGTACCGAGCCAAACTCAACTACAGTCCTTGAAAGCAGTCCAGAGACGTTGCTTGCTCACATTGCGCGTATTCAATCAAAATCAATACGTACTTACAGCATTAATGAACGCAAGTCAAGGCGGAGCGCGAGGAGGACAGTTGAAGAAAATTGCATCCGGTTAACTAGAAACAGATAGGGGGAAGGGGGAAGGGGGAAGTGCGGAGTGCGGTGTGCGAAGGGAGAAGTGCGAAGTTCGAAGGGTGAAGGGAGAAGTGAGAAGGGGGAAGGGGAAGTCAGTCTGCCAGGGAAGTTCAGGCGAACACTCATCGCCGTCGAGATCGCTTCCGCTGGGGGGAGATGTTCGTTTAGCTTTCCTCGATGCCAATCATTAGCCTTGTAATAATCCTGCTCGTGCAGTTTTCTAGCCTGGGCCAATCACAACCCGACCAAAACAAGTTACGGCGCGCGGATGCGTTTTATGCGCAGTACCGCCCGAGTGAAGACCTCTCGGTGCTAAAAGAGGCGGCTGTGTTGCTGGACGGTCTGGAAAAAGCGGATCCCGCTAACTATGACGTGAGGTGGCGATGCGCGCGCGCTTACCAGTCTCTTGGCGACGATACGAAGCCGAACGCCGAGAAACTCAGGCTGCTCGAACTGGCTATTGAATCGGGAAAGCGAGCCGTTGAAATCAAGCCGGATGGCGTGGAGGGTCATTATTGGCTCGGTGTGAGCTACGGAACTGCGTGAAGTCGTTCTGTGGGCAGTGCGCGGCTTTGGCCCGTTGACTGTCCGTATGGTTGTGTTCCTGCTCGGCCTCCCTTCTACTCTCCTCTTAAGATTTCCATAATCCAGACCAAAACCCGCGCCGTCCGATATAGCCCTTCTTGACCAGCCACGGCCACCGCTTCCGCCCACAGTTCCTCTGACAAACGCGCTCGTGGCCGATCCCCTTCGCTTCAATCGCTGGCCAACCTCTCGCAACCGGCTCGATTTCGCACCGTCTTTTTTCCCCATGCCCGCAGCTTACTACGCTCTATCTTTTCGAGTCACGCATTCTTGCCGAAAGCTCACGTGACCAATGACAAGTTACAAATGACAAGTGAC
>JAHFUG010000137.1:0-5888 GCA_023265195.1 Blastocatellia bacterium
ATACCCCCAACGCAGTTGGGGGATGGTTCATTCACTGCCTACAGAAGGCGCCGCAGCCGTTTCTTGAATACCCCCAACGCAGTTGGGGGATGCTTCATATGCTGCCTACAAGCGCCCGAGTGCCGGTGATCCCTTCCCAAAGGACCTCCACCGGCTAGGAATGAGTTCATGGCTAACCGCCGCCAGGTTGGAATTGAACTATCCCCCAACTTCGTTGGGGGGCCCTCCTTTGGAGGTCGTGGCGCAAAGGCGCAAAGCAGATTTGCAACAGAAAGAATAGTCGGATGCGATGACTGTCTAAAGGCCGCATAAAACGCAGCGTGGCGCGGCCGCAGCGAGACTTCCGGGATTCGCCGCGAAGCAAAGCCGAAGCATCTCATTTTCTCGCAAGCCTGATTTGCGGTCTCTGCGCCGATCTTCGCGTCTTTGCGAGAAACTCTTTTTTGCTGGTTCTGGTTCCACGAACATTAAGATTGATAAAACGCCGCGCTTGCGGAGTCGAGAGCGCTCGAATATCATGGGCGCCCTATGGCTAAAACAAATAATCCAATACCAGAAGGTTTTCGCACGCTCACGCCACACGTCACAGTGAAGGGAGCGTCGGACTACATTGATTTTCTAAAGCGCGCGTTCAACGCAGTCGAAGTAGCGAGGGCGCCCGGTCCAGGCGGCAGGCTCATGCATGCCCACGTTCGCGTCGGAGACGCCGATATCATGTTGAACGACGACTTTCCGGAGTTTGGAGCGCCGCCGATCGCCGAAGGGAACTGGCCGATGGTGTTTCACCTCTACGTCCTTGACTGCGACTCCCTTTTCGCGCAAGCCGTCGGAGCCGGATGCGAGGTCACGATGCCCATCGCGGACCAATTTTGGGGCGACCGTTACGGGCAGGTGAAGGATCCATTCGGATTCAAGTGGTCGATTGCGACTCACATCGAGGACCCGACGCCTGAGGAGATGCAGGAGCGGCAAGCGAAACTCTTTGGCGGCTGAAACGGAGCTTGGTTGGCGCTAATACCGTAAGAAGGCCGGCGCGTTGATCTCGCAGGCGCATTGTCATCGTAAACATGCCGCAAGACTGGAGCGAGAATAGTCGTGCGCTTACGATATGCCGGCCTCTGGAGGACCTCCTCTTCGAAGAACGGTGCGTAGCGCCAGGAGGGGCGGGCGCGGAGGCCCGCGCGTACATTGAGCTTCACTATCGAGGTAACAGATGCGATCCGCGCCTGGGAAGAACCGCTGAAGACATCGGGGTAATTAACATTGGAACCTGTTTCGCACTATTACTACTCGCACCGGCTCAAGCTTCACTTTTGGGATTGGGGCCAGGACGGTAAGCCTACTCTTATCCTGGTTCACGGCGGGTTGGATCACGCGCGCAACTGGGACTGGGTTGCGCGCGTTCTCCGCGAGCACTTTCACGTTTATGCGGTGGATCTGCGAGGTCACGGCAACAGCGCCTGGGCTCCTGGAGCGCTTTACAGCGTTGCCGAACACGTTCTCGACCTCTCGGCGTTGTCCGACATAATCAATGATTTTCCAATATACATCGTAGGTCATTCGCTGGGCGGAATCGTTACTCTTCTTTACTCCGGCGTCTATCCCGATCGCGTCAAGAAGGCGGTTTCGATCGAAGGGCTTGGGCCGCCGCTGTCGCACCGGATCTACGGGCCCGCATCGGAGCGAATGAGAGATTGGATCGAGAAGATTCGTAATAGCGAGCGGCGTGAGCCGCACAGCTATCCCAGCCTCGCCGCGGCTATCAAACGAATGAAGGAAGCGAACCCGCATCTGTCCGACGACGTGGCTGAGCACTTGACGCTGCACGGAACGAATTGGAACGCCGACGGCTCATTGATCTGGAAGTTCGACAACTACGCGAGGCCGTTCGCTCCCTACGGCCATAACGCGGACGACCTGGGCCAGATACTGGAGCAGATCGCCTGCCCGGTTCTGCTGTTTTGGGGAATGGAGAGTTGGGCGACCGATCCCGAAACCGACGGCCGCGCGGGAAAGATAAAGAACCACCGCCTCATCAAGGTTCCGGACGCGGGTCATTGGCTGCATCACGATCAGTTGGAGATATTCTTGAAAGAAACGACGAGCTTTTTGTTGAGGGATTAGGAATTGATGATTGATGAATGCGGATTGCGGATTGCGGATTGGGAATTGCGGATTGATGCCGGAATCATCAGTCATCAATTGTTTTAATCATCAATCATCAATTTCTTAATCATCGATTAAGGAGAAGATCGATCATGAAACACCGAATGTTAACGGCAGTCTTTATTGTATTGTGCGTAGCGGCGACTTCGTCCTTCGCCAGCGATCCAAAGCTCGATGGAGCTTACAAGTTCGTCGGGTTGAAGTTCCCCGGCGGCGCTCAGACCGAAGCGGAAGCGAAGGGAATGATCGTTGTTCACGGCAACTATCTGGCTTTCGTGAAGGTCAGCGTTGATCGCAAGACGTGGGATCAGAACGAACCTCAAGACGAGCGAATGAAGAAGATCGTGGCCGCGTTTCAAGGGCTGTCCGCAACGGCCGGCGCATTCGAAATACAGGGCGCCACAATACTGTTGAAGCAAGTGGCTCAAGCGAACCCGGCGTCGATGGGAACGATCAGCAAATGGGAGTTCAAGCTCGAAGGCGGTAAATTGACGCTGAAACCCGGGACGAACCCTGACGTCGAATTCACCTTTGAACGGCTCAAGTAGAGAGATGAGACGCCGCTGAAGGTGGACGAAAGTCCGAGCGCGCTTGCGCGTTCGGATTCCACGGGGCTCGGCCGATCGCGATAATGTCAGCGTTTCCGCGCCGCCGCGATGATTTTGAGAGGCGCGCCCGCAACGGCTATGCTGGACCTCTTTGAAGAATTCAGCAGCTTGGTCGTCACGCTTAATCAGGCCGAGATCCGTTACGCCCTATGCGGCGGGATGGCGATGGCCGTCCACGGCGTTCCGCGGGCAACCGAAGATATTGATCTTTTGATTCACGGCTGATGAGCTCGAAGAAACTTTGAGCGTGGTCAAGGATCTGGGTTATTCGATCAGATCCGAGTCGATGAAGTTCGCCCGTGGAATCATACGGATCGAACGCGTCGCGAAGGTGGATTCAGAGACAGGGATGTACTCGTTCTTGGTCTGTTGGTCGTCACACCGGAGATTAGCGCGGTATGGGACTCGAAGCAGAAAGTCGAATGGGATCGAGGCGAACTGTGGGTGGTGTCGCGTGAAGGGCTCATAGCTCTAAAGCGGTTGAGGGACAGCGGCCAGGACCAGGCTGATATCGAGAATCTGAAGGAGGGTCTTGATGAAGGTTGATATGTCCTCCAAGGCCGTCACTATGCGGTTGATGAAGGTTTCTCAGTTGCGGCGGCTCTGTCTGTCTCTCGGCAAAGCCAAGCCGGTTCACGCTCGCGAAGAGAACTCCGGGCGCCGGCCGGTCGCGGATGATAAGAAGCCTTGATCCAGGTTTCAATTCGAAGCGGTGATAGAACTCAGGGGACCGATCGCCGCTTGTCACACACGTATCGGAGTGAATGGCTTCGGAGCGGCAAGAATGACTCCGCCGGAGGAGTGTCAGTACTAATAGTCCGTGGCGGCCCGCGGTTGTTTCGCGGCTGGCCACTCATTCCTTCGCGTTGTACTACCTCTTTCACGCCGGTGTGCTTCGATTCCGGTAGCCAGTGGAAGCCGGCGCAACGGCCGGTCATCGAGTAACTACTTGGGAGGCCGAAGATGAAAAGACTGATTCTTTCCTGCCTATTGATTTCCGCACTCACGCCGATGGCTCGTAGCGCCGCGGCCGAACCGGACCCGATGGCGTTGCTGACGAACTTGAAGTGGCGCTCGATAGGCCCGGCCAATATGGGCGGTAGAGTTACGGATATCGAAGGCGTCCCGGGAGACCCGTACACTTTTTATGTGGGGGCGGCTGACGGCGGGATGTTCAAAACCACAAACGCCGGAACCACATTCACGCCGCTCTTTCAAGATCAATCGGTCCTTTCAATCGGAGCCATAGCGATAGCGCCTTCCGACCCCAACGTGATCTGGGTAGGCGCGGGCGAAGGTGACCCGCGCAACAGCGCTTCGTTCGGCAACGGCGTCTATCGGTCGACCGACGCGGGTGAAACGTGGAAGCATCTGGGTCTCACCGACACCGAACGCATCAAGCGAATCCGCGTCGATCCGCGCGATCCGGATGTAGCCTACGTGGCTGCGTTAGGCCACGCGTGGGGAGCGAACGAGGAACGTGGCGTCTTCAAGACTACGGATGGCGGCAAGACATGGTCGAAAGTACTCTTCATCGACAAGGACACCGGCTGTAGCGACATCGACGTCGATCCGCTGAATCCCCGGATTCTCTACGCCGGCATGTACACGTTTCGGAGAAAGCCGTGGCGTTTCGACAGTGGCGGCGGAGCGACCGCTCTCTATCGAACCTCGGACGGCGGCGCTACATGGAAGAAGCTGGCGAACGGGCTGCCGAAGACGGCTATGGATCGCATAGGGGTCGCCGTGTCTCGGAGCAACCCGATGACGGTCTACACGATCACCGAGACCAAAACGGAAGGCATGTTGTTCCGCTCCGACGACCGCGGTGAGACATGGCGCTCGGTCAACAGCGATCCTAACATCAACTTTCGGCCGTTCTATTACAGCGATATTCGAGTCGACCCCAACGATCCGGAGCGAGTGTATTCCCTAAGCGGCAGCTTGATGATGTCTCGAGACGGCGGCCGCACGTTTACGCGAATCGCCAACAGCGTTCACGGCGATCATCAGGCGTTGTGGATCGATCCGATGAACTCGAACCGTATTCTGAGCGGGAGCGACGGCGGATTTCAGGTCTCTTACGACAAAGCCGCGACCTTCGAGATCATCAACAACATCGTGATCTCGCAGTTCTATCACGTCACCTACGATATGCGTCAGCCGTATTACGTCTACGGCGGCTTACAGGACAACGGCAACTGGGTCGGTCCGAGCGCGACGCTTTTCCGGGAAGGCATTCGCAAAGACGATTGGTACACGGTCAGCGGAGGAGACGGCTTCTTCGTCGTTCCCGATCTCAACTCGCCTAACATCGTTTACTCCGACTCGCAGGGCGGCAACATCACCGTGACCGATACGAACAGCGGCTCTACCCGAAACATTCACCCTTATCCGAAAGAGGTCGGGTCGTCGGGTAACGCGATCGCCGGTTACAAGTACCGCTTCAATTGGAATGCGCCCATCGTGGCTTCGCCGCAAGACTCCAAGACGGTTTACTTCGGCGGCAACATGTTGTTCAAGACCACGAACTACGGCCACTCGTGGGAAACGATCAGTCCCGATCTGACCACTAATGACAAGAGCAAACAACAGTCGTCGGGCGGGCCGGTCGTCGTCGACAATACCGCCGCCGAGTTTCACTGCGCGATCCTGACTATAGCCGAATCGCCCGTTAGACCGGGCGTGATATGGGTTGGCACTGACGACGGAAACATTCAAGTGACCAAGGACGGCGGCAAGAACTGGACCAACGTCGTGGGTAACATCAAGGGCCTGCCGGCGTGTTCGTGGGTCCCTTCGATTGAGGCGTCGCACTTCGACGCCGGTACAGCTTACGCCGCCGTGGACCGGCATCGAGACGACGATTTCGGCCCGCACGCGTTCAAGACTACCGACTACGGTCAAACGTGGACCGACGTCAAAGGCGACCTTCCGGCGAAGGGCTACGTTCACGTAGTTCGTGAAGACCCTAAGAAAAAGGACCTTCTATACGCGGGAACCGAGCTTGGAGTCTTCGCGTCGTGGAACGGGGGAGGGAAGTGGCTGTCCATTCGTAATAACCTTCCGCCCGTTGCCGTGAATGACCTCGTCGTTCATCCGCGCGACAACGAT
>JAHFUG010000137.1:5988-9162 GCA_023265195.1 Blastocatellia bacterium
TACGTCCTGCCCGGCGAGTACACCGTTGTGATCAAAGCCGCGGGCAAGGTTCTGTCTAAGACGGTTCGCGTTGGAAGCGACCCTCGCGTCAAGGCATCGGAAGCTGATCTCGAGGCGCAGTTGAACGCGGCGCTCGAGCTTCGCGGCGTCAGTTCGGCAGTCAATCAGTTGGTTGCGAGAGTCGATGATTTGACCAGACAGCTCACGAATCTATCGGAGATCATGCGAAGGGGCCCGGAAGCGTCTCCAACAGCCGCCGCGGCCGCGGGTGGTGACGGTGTTGGTGGAGGAGCGGCTTCGATGGCGCAGCGGCGGCCCGCCGAAGAGGATCCCGATCTCAAAGCGGCTCTTGATGAGTTAAAGAAGCTTCGATTGACCCTGGTGAGAGAAGGCCAGTTCGGCTATCGCTACCCGCCCAGGCTGCGCGAAGAAGTCAACTCTTTGATGGGTTCGATTACCAATCCAATCGCGCCGCCGACCGAGGCTCAACTGCTCCGGCTGCGCGAGGTGAAAGAAGAGACGGCCAAGGCTACGGCGGAGTTGAGCGCGATCATCAACGGTTCGATCAAGAAGATCAACGACAGGTTGAGCAACCAGCCGCATGTGATTGTTGGTCCGATTGTTGATCCGACGAGGCAATAATGATGGTTGTAAAACTGCCGCTCAGGTTCGGCAATGCTATAGAATAGGCGACAATCAACCAAGCAGATCAAAGACGGGCCGGAAGAGAAACAAGTCGGCGCCCTCTACACTGCTTGGCAGGCGCGCCTGATTTCATACGCCGCCATCTTCATTATGGTGCTAGCGATGTAGGTCTGGGTACGGCCGAAGAAACATTCATCTACGGCTGCTTAATCATGGTGTCGGGTAACGTCTTAAAGTTGTGAAAAGTTGTGTGGGTCGCTTGGGAGAATTGCTTTGATCCTGATATGATGCCCACGATGCTGGCACGCTACGAACGAGAAAAACTTATAAACGCTATAGTCTACTTTGCAACGAATACCCGTTATTGCGGTAAGACAAAGCTATTCAAGTTGCTATACTTTTTGGACTTTGAACACTTTAGAACGATTGGACGAAGCGTGACCGGACTGGATTATTTCGCGTGGAAAATGGGGCCAGTCCCAGTTGCCCTTTTTGAAGAAATAGAAATGCCAGAGCGCGATCTGGCTGAGAAGGTCTCAATTCGGAGTGTCCCAACACTGCGCGGGAAAGACATGGCTCTGATAGAAGCCAAGGCGCCATTTGATGAGTCACACTTCACAAAGCGCGAGTTGCGGATTCTGGAAGCTCTCGCAATAGAATATAAGGATAGTTTTGCGGATGACATGGTGGAAGCCAGCCATCTTGAGACTCTCCCTTGGCATCAGGTATTCGAAATTGAATGCCGCCGGCAGGCCAAGATTCCCTATCAATATGGGCTGCGAAAAGGCGAAGAGGATATGATCAAGTTTATTGCCGATGAGAATCAAGAAGTTGTGGACAACTATAAATGACGCCCGGCACGTTTATTTGTGATAATGAATTCAAATTTCGCGATGGGAAAATAGGCAAGAAGATACTGCTGGTCGTAAACGATGGCGAAGATGGCTATTACCTTGTCCTGAAAATGACATCAGACCCAGCGTACAAGAGTACGAACTACGGATGTCATCCCAACGACCGTTACCCGAATTTTTTCTGTCCGCGCGGTAGTTGTTGCCTAAGAGACGATACATGGATTCAACTGGACGACTTCTTTGAGTTCGACGCCACGGCGCTGCTTTCTAAGCACTTCGCGGGTAAAATCAATCGAATTGGAGTTATGGGGGACGATATGCTGCGAGAGCTTCTCGAGTGCGCTTTAGCCAGCGAAGATATTTCTCCCACGCAAACTACGATTGCAGAAAACACGTTGCGACACCTAATTGAACAACCGTAAGTGGAAACCACACAATTAACCCGTCATAAAGCAATTAGCCCGATTAGCGTCAAGCAGGACGGATTGGGCTACTACATCGCTGCTATGTGACTTGAATCGAGTGGGGCGACCTGGAAACTACCCGGACTCCTCGGTGTTGTTGGTGGTAACCCGCTTGGTGTACGGTAGAACCCCTGAGTATTGGTTCGTGCGCTCGAGAATTTGAGGCTTGACGTGTTTGCACCCAGGCGCGGCGGTCACATCTTGTCGGCGGCAGGAGGTGCATCTTGAAAGTATTTCAACTCGCCGGCGGAATTCTTGCGCTCTCTTTCATTGGGCTGATGGTTGTAAGAACCGCGGCCGCTCAGAACCAGCAACAGCAGGATCCAACGTGGAAGTGGCCGGAGAGCCGAGTTTTCGAAACAGTCAATCGCGTTCGAGCCGGCCGCGACTTGACCCCGAAGCACTGGCCGAACGGCGCTCGCGTAGCCGTTGG
This sequence comes from Blastocatellia bacterium, assembly GCA_023265195.1. Classification (GTDB taxonomy): domain Bacteria; phylum Acidobacteriota; class Blastocatellia; order UBA7656; family UBA7656; genus QHVH01. The sequence continues at coordinate 8,385 of JAHFUG010000137.1, forward strand.
GTTGTCATTCGATTTCGACAACGAAACGCCGTCGCTCAGGGACGGCCAGACTTCACCGGCGTTGATGGCTCAGGGAGAGTACGGCGCGCGGGCGGGGTTGCCTCGAATACTATCGCTGCTCGACAAATACGATTTGCCCGCGACGTTCTTCGTTCCAGCCATCAGCGCTAAGCTCCACCCTCAAAGCATCAAGGACATCGTAGCAAAGAAGCGTCACGAAATTGGCGTCCACGGCTGGATTCACGAACGCAACTCGCTCCTTGGAGAATCGGATGAGCGGGATCTCATGCGGAGGAGCATCGAAGCGCTGACCGAAATGACCGGCAAGAAGCCGGTGGGCCTGCGAACGCCGTCGTGGGATTTCAGTCCCTGGACGATGAAGCTCGTGCGCGAGTTCGGATTGCTCTACGACAGCAGCTTGATGGCTGACGACCGGCCTTATGAAGTGATGATGGATGGAGCGGCTACGGGAGTCGTGGAGTTGCCCGTCGAATGGATAATGGACGACTTCGTCTACTTCGGCATGGACCGCCAAACAACGTTGCGGCCGTTCACGACGCCGGACGAGGTGTTCACGATATGGCGCGCGGAGTTCGACAAGGCTTATGAAGAAGGAACGATGTTCATCCTAACGATGCATCCGCACGTGATCGGCCATCGCTCGCGCATAGCGATGCTCGAACGGTTGATCCAACATATGAAGTCGAAGACCGGCGTATGGTTCGCAACTCACGAAGAGATCTCGCGGTTCGTGAAAGATGGAAAGGGGAATTAAGGC
>JAHFUG010000137.1:9262-16167 GCA_023265195.1 Blastocatellia bacterium
CCATGTGTTTTTTCGATGATCAATAATAGAGTGTAATGGTTCTCGTACAAACATAGGTCGACATGGCCTTGCTGACGAAGGGCGGATGGGGCCCAATTCCCGCTAGCTCGACGGGTCTGAAAACGGGGAGTAAAATCCGGCTATGCGCATCACAAAGGGTACGGTTGTTGATGGACACATCGAGGTTAATGGTGAGTCGCTGAGAGAAGGATCTACGGTTACCATCCTGGTTTCGGAAGAACGGAGATTCACGCTCAATCAGCGCGAAGAGCTTGCCATGCTCGAAGCAATTGCCGAGGCGGAGCGCGGCGAGCTACTGGACGCCGAAGACGTTCTTGAGACACTTCCGTAGAATGTCGCGATGCCGCCAATCAAGATCACTCGGCGCGCCGAGAAACAGATTCAGCAAGCCGCGAAGTGGTGGTCGGCAAATAGGCCGGCGGCTCCAGAGGCATTGAGAGAGAGGAAATTCGCCGCGGATTCGACCTCATCTCGCGACAGCCGAATATAGGGGCGCAAGCTACAAACGTTAGACTCGAGGGCGTTCGCAGGATATATCTCAGCAGGGTTCGCTACTATTTGTACGACCGCGTTCGCTCGTCACCAGAACAAATCGAAGTATTGGCGCTATGGCATGCCAGCCGCGGGAAGGGTCCCTCCCTTATAAACTAATCGGAGCGTGCGGCAGGATACCGATTTTGGAGAGTTGACCCTACAGCGTGCACTCGCGGTGGGGTGGTGGAGTCGGAAGCGCGCTGCAATAAGAGAAGTGAAGAAGCGCCGACAACCGTTGCATTGAGACAATGACCAAATCAAAATTTCCTCATCCCCTCGTCCTCCTCACCGGCTGCATCTTCCTTGGAGCGATCCTCAGTTACCTAATGCCCGCCGGGAGGTATGACCGGACCGACGACGAGGTCACGGGCCGCAAAGTCGTCGTGGCCGGAACCTATCACCGCGTAGATCAGCAACCCGTCAAACCGTTTCAAGCGCTTGTCGCCATCCCGAAAGGAATGGCCGACGCCGCTTCGGTCATCTTCTTAGTCTTTTTGGTCGGCGGCGCTTTCACTGTAGTCGATGAAACAGGCGCGTTGAAGCAGGCGGTCGGATGGCTCGTCCATAAGCTGCGCAACCGCGAGACGTTCGTCATTCCAATTGTGTCCGTGACGTTTGCTTTGGCAGGCGCCCTCGAAAATCTTCAGGAGGAAATTATTCCTCTCCTTCCGGTTTTGTTGCTGCTGACCCGCCGCCTCGGGTTCAACGCGCTGACGGCCGTGGCGATGAGTTTCGGAGCGGCTGCTGTAGGCGCCTCGTTCAGCCCGATCAATCCTTTTCAGGCCGGCATAGCGCAAAAGCTGGCTCAGCTTCCGCTGCTGTCCGGCGGAGGCTTTCGAATAGTGTTTCTGGTCATAGCTCTGATCATTTGGATTCTGGGAACGATGCGCTATGCGAGACGCACTCGCAGCGAAGCCGATTCGAGCGTTCAGGAAGAAGCGAGCGCGTTCAACACGAGAAAGACGCTGGTTCTGGTGATAGTGCTGGCGGCGTTCGCGGTCTTCATTTTCGGCGTGCTGAGGCTCGGATGGGATTTCGATCAGATGTCCGGGCTGTTCTTTTTGATGGGGGTTCTCGCTGGATTGATTGGAGGGCTTGGCGTCAGCGGGACCGCCGAGAGCTTTGTCGAAGGATTCAGGTCGATGGCTTATGCCGGCCTGTTGATAGGCTTCGCGCGAGCCATCTTTATCGTACTCGATCAAGGCCAGATCATCGACACGGTCGTGAACGGCCTGGTGACGCCGCTGGCCCGCCTGCCAGTCGCGTTGTCGGCGCTGGGCATGATGATCGTTCACGTCTTTATTCATGCGCCGGCGCCGAGCGTAAGCGGCCAGGCGGTGCTCACGATGCCGGTTCTTGTTCCGCTCTCGGATCTGCTCGGCCTCTCTCGGCAGGTGACCGTTCTTGCGTATCAATACGGGGCCGGCATGTGCGATCTGATTACGCCGACAAACGGCGCGCTAATGGCGATCATCGCGGCGGCTAAGGTGCGGTACGATGAATGGCTCAAGTTCGCGATTCCGATTTTTCTGATTTTGCTCGGGCTCGGCGGTATAGCGATCATCGCGGGTATTGTCATCGGGTTGAAGTAAAACGGCCTTGGTTCCTGGCGAAGGGTGGTGGGTGACAAACACCGGCCTCCGCGCTCCGACGCGGTTGTATCATCAAAGGAAACAAGATCGGCCGGCAGGAATCTAAACGGAAGGAAGCCGCGTGAACGCGGGGCTAAGCCATATTACAATGTGAATTCAACAATCTAATCCGGAGGTATTATTGATGGCGGAAACACTTTCAACCATGCTCGAGCTTGGAACCGGCGCGCCGGACTTTGAACTGCCGGACGTCGTCACTGGCCGGATGATTTCATTGAATACTTTCGCCGGCAAGAGAGCGCTTCTAGTCATGTTCATTTGCCCGCATTGTCCTTTCGTTAAACACGTCCAGGACGAGTTGGCTCGAATCGGGAAAGACTATGAGGGCGCCGGCCTTGGAATAGTAGCCATCAGCGCGAACGACGCTGAAGCCTTTCCTGACGATGCTCCGCCAAAGCTGAGAGAGATGTCCGATAATCTCGGTTTTCGCTTTCCATTCTGCTACGACGAGAGTCAGGAAACAGCGAAAGCTTATCAGGCGGCGTGTACGCCCGACTTCTTCGTATTCAATTCAGCGCGAAACCTGGTTTATCGTGGGCAACTCGACGACAGCCGCCCGAGCAATAAAGCGCCGGTGACTGGAAAGGACTTGAGAGCGGCGCTGGAAGCAGTCCTGAATGATCGTCCGGTCGACGAGAATCAGAAGGCGAGCATAGGGTGCAACATCAAATGGAAAGCAGGCAATGAGCCGCATTACTTCGCCAAGTGAACTCAGCGGGGAGGGGGGAGCGGTCAGCATTCAGCGGTCAGCATTCAGCGGTCAGCATTCAGCGATCAGCATTCAGCGGTCAGCATTCAGCGATCAGCGGTCAGCGGTCAGCGGTCAGCGATCGGCATTCAGCGGTCAGCATTCAGCGATCGGCATTCAGCGATCGGCATTCAGCGATCGGCATTCAGCGATCAGCATTCAGCGATCAGCATTCAGCGATCAGCATTCAGCGATCAGCATTCAGCGATCAGCATTCAGCGATCAGCATTCAGCGATCAGCATTCAGCGATCAGCATTCAGCATTCAGCGGTCAGCATTCAGCGGTCAGCATTCAGCGGTCAGTCTGAGCGGTCGCCCTTCAGCGCTCTGCGATCATAGGATCATCAATTCCCCAATCATCAATCATCATTCATCAATCATCAATTCCCCAAGCAATTCCTCAATTCCCACTTCTCACCCGCTGTCCCGGATTCAAGAACTGCACTCCGCTATCTCGCAGTTGCTTGTTGAGATTCGGAGCGCCTTCGTCGACCAGCTTGTTCAACTGATCAATTATCGACTTGAGCTCACCAGTCAGTTCGCCAATCCGGTCCAGTTGGGATGGAGTCGGAGCCGCCGTATAGGATTCGAGAGCAAGAGCAATCTGGCCCAGCCGGCCAACAATGGGCCGCGGTGCGTCCGGCAAGGCAGGACCCGCGCCGCCGAATTGATCCGCCGATGGCGCTATCTTTCGTTGAACCTCATCAATTTGATCCGCCAACGTCTTCGCCGCCGCCTTAGCCACATCCGGAATGTTAGGCGTCTTCTTCAATGTCTCTTCGAGCGAAGTTACTTGCGATTTAAGGGACTGAACCGAACGCCTCGCGGCGTCGGCCGACTTTTGCAGTTCGTAGACCTTAAAAACCGCGTCGCTCCAGGCGCTGCGATCGGCGTCGCTGATCTGAATGCGCGGGTCCTCGTCCACACGAACGGGCTTCGACGCCTGCTTGCCGGCGGCGGACACCGTGACCGTGTACTCGCCGGGCGCTACGCGAGGTCCGCGGGGCGCGCCGAAGAATCCGCCCCCTCCACCGCCTTGTTGGCCGGTTGCGGCGGCCGGGTATCTCAGATCCCACACCGCCTTATTCAAGCCCTGTACTCTTGGCCCATCCATTTCACGAATCAGCTTGCCGCTCTTGTCGGTGATCTTGATCTTGACCGCGTCTTTCTGAGCGGTCTTCAAGCAATACTGAATGGCCGCTCCGTAGGGAGGATTGTCGGCGGCGAACCACTTGTGACCCGTGTTGCCTTTCGCATTGTAGATTCGATATTCGGTCGCCGGCCTGATGTCGAACATGCTGACGTCCGCGGCCGCAACCGATTCGGTTATCTGTTCGAGCGGCGTAATGTCGTCCAGCACCCAGATCGATCGCCCGTGCGTGGCCAGCACCAGATCGTTATCACGCGGGTGAATTTGAATGTCGTCAACGCGCACCGTAGGGAAATTGCCTTTGAGCCTGGTCCAGTGACCACCCCGGTCGAACGACACGAAAGCTCCGAACTCGGAGCCGAGGAAAAGAAGGTTCTGATTGCGGGGATGCTCTCGGATCACTCGCGTGGTCGCGCCCGCCGGCAGGCCGCTCTTGATCGGCTTCCACGATTCGCCGTAGTCCGCGCTTACAAAGAGGTATGTGCCGTAATCGTCCGACCGATGGCCGTCGAAAGCGGCGTAGACCGTACCCTCCGCGAATCGCGACGGAACTACGCGGCTGACATAGGTGTTGTTGGGAACCCCGGGGACCTTGCCGGTAAGACTCTTCCAGGCCGCGCCGCCGTCGCGAGAGACGTGCAGGTTCCCGTCGTCGGTTCCAGCATAGAGCAGACCCTCTTTGATTGGGGATTCAGCCAGAGTTACTATCTGGCCAAACGTCTCTTGTCCATCGTGCCGCGAGAGCATGTCTTTGTCGGGCAGCACGCCCATTATAGGCAACTTGTCGCGGTCTTGATCCTTGCTGAGGTCGCCACTGGCGGTCCACGAGTCGCCTCTGTCGGTTGACCTGAATACGCGATTGCCGCCGTAGTAGATAGTTCGATTGTTGAATGACGAGATCACTATCGGCGAGTTCCAGTCGAACCGATAAGCCTTCTCGCCCGCTTTGGCCTCGAGTTTGATGTTGCGCCGCTCGCCGGTCTTCATCTCGAGGCGTGCGACGTTGCCGTTTTGCGACTCGACATAGATGACGCTCGGATCCGTTGGATCGACCTGGCTGTAGAACCCATCGCCTCCACCGGTTCGAATCCAGTCGTCGTTGGTTATGCCTTCCTGAGTCAGAGTCGCGGAGGGACCACTCCAGCTTCCGTTGTCTTGCAAGCCGCCGTAAACCCAGTACGGTTTTCTGTTGTCGAGGCTGATTTCATAGAACTGTCCCAGCGGAATCGTATTCACGTAATCCCACGTCCGTCCTCGATCGTGCGAGATGTGAACTCCGCCGTCGGAGCCGGCGAGCATGTGATTCGAATTGGCCGGATCGATCCACAATCCGTGATAGTCGCCATGAATCTTCGTGACGAGATCGCTCTGGAACGTCTTGCCGCCGTCCTCCGAATAAAACATCGGCGCGCCGCAAAACCATATTCGCTGATCGTTGTTCGGGTCTATTCGAATCTGGCTGTAGTACATGGGCCGGTGGTTCGTATCGCTCATCTTCTTCCATGTTTCTCCGCGGTCTTCGGAGCGAAACACGCCGCCTTTGGCGTTCTCGATCAACGCGTATACGATATTGGGATTCGCGCGGTAAACGTCGACGCCGATCCGGCCCGTTATCCCATCAGGCAGGCCCTCGGTCAGCTTCTTCCAAGTCGCTCCTCCATCGATTGTTCTGTACAGGCCGCTGTGCGGACCGCCGCCGTTGAAGCCCCAGGGCGTCCGGCGCCGCTGATAAGCAGCCGCGTAAAGAGTCATCGGACTCCGAGGATCGATAGCGAGGTCGGTGACGCCCGTGTCTTCGTTGACAAAGAGCGAATGCGTCCACGTGGCTCCGCCGTCGGTTGTCTTGAACACGCCGCGCTCTCGATTTGGCCCCCACAGATGTCCCACCGCGGCGACGTAGACAATGTTGGGGTCTCGCGGATCGATGCATACGCGGCCAATGTGCTTGGTGTCCTTGAGCCCCATGTTTCGCCATGTCTTACCGCCGTCCAAAGACCGATAGACTCCATCACCCCACGATGAACTCTGCCGATTGTTGGGTTCTCCCGTTCCGACCCAAATAATATTGGGATCCGATGGAGCTATAGCGACGTCGCCCACCGACGTTGAGCCGGCGTCATCGAAGACTGGGTTCCAGGTAACGCCGCCGTTCTCACTCTTCCATACGCCTCCGGTCGCGGCGCCCGCATAAATGATGTTCGGGTTGCTTTCCACGACCGCGAAGTCATCGATGCGGCCGCCCATGATCGCGGGGCCGATAGATCGGAGCTTGACGTTCTTGAGCGCCAGATCTCCGGCGCCGCCATTTGAATCCTGCGCGAAAGCTACGAGGGTCACGTTCACGAGCGGCAGGAACGCAAGCAGCACAAACAAGCAGCGAACTGCCGGGCGGCGCAACCGGGCGGTAAGAAGGATACGTTTCATGGCCATTGTCCTCTCTTTCAAGATTCCACTGTATGGAAGAACTGTCTGTCTGAGGTATCGCGGGCGAAGGTATCACCTTGACTTATGGGAGTCAAGCAGGGGCCGCCCTCGGGTGCTTAACGGTTTTTGGGAGGCGGAGCGGAAAAATGCTTGGACAAGTAAAAAGCAAGGTCGGCACGACGAGGGATGGATATCGGGACGGATCTTTGGGCTCCTCTCATTCTCACCCGGCCTTAGCAGTATCTGGAGTTTCGCCATTTCTTCCGCCCCTCCGTAGGAGGGTACTGGAGTTTGGCCATTTCTTCCGCCCTCCGTAGGAGGGTCATGTTTATAGTACGTGTGGTGAGATGCTCCGCCCTCCGTAGGAGGGCCATGT
>JAHFUG010000518.1 GCA_023265195.1 Blastocatellia bacterium
CGAGGATAAGCGCAAAGAGAGCGGATGTTCACGCGTCTTTCTTCTCGCGTGTCGTGAGAGGTCCCCCTCCGTTGGAGGGCTGGCGTTTGGCCATTTCTTCCGCCCTCCGTAGGAGGGTCACATGTTTATAGCACGTGTGCTGGGATGCCGCCCTCCGTAGGAGGGCCATGTTTATAGCACGTGTGGTGGGATGTTCCGCCCTCCGTAGGAGGGTCATGTGTTCTTTGAAATGGAGGCAGCCATTATTGTTCGCTTTGAAATACAGATGGACATGGCCCTCCTAACGGAGGGCGAATGCTACCGCCGATTCCTGCTATAAACATTGCCCTCCTAACGGAGGGCGGGGCGGGCCTTCCTAACCAAGGGCGCTCGAGTTTGGCCATTTCTTCCGCCCTCCGTAGGAGGGTCATGTGTTCTTTGAAATGGAGGCAGCCATTATTGTTCGCTTTGAAATACAGATGGACATGGCCCTCCTAACGGAGGGCGAATGCTACCGCCGATTCCTGCTATAAACATTGCCCTCCTACGGAGGGCGGGGCGGGCCCTCCTAACGGAGGGCGAATGCTACCGCCGATTCCTGCTATAAACATTGCCCTTCCTAACGGAGGGCGGGGCGGGCCCTCCTAATGGAGGGAAGTACGTCCCATCAAACGTGCTCCAATATGCCCCTTCTAAAAAGGGCGGCCGGGTTTGTTGACCGCCTCGTGTAGAGACCGCCACGATTGATGCAGCAATTCGTCGATCCTTTTCCAATCTTCTTCGCTCACCCCACCGCGCCTGGCCTCGTCATCGCGAATCGTCATTGCCTCGGCTCTCAACCGCGCGTGTTCCATCAACTTCCCGGCGGGCGCGTCGTACAACAAGGCAGGCAACTCCGCCAACGCCGCCGCGAGATCGCCCGGCTGATGCTTTGCCCGTTCGCGGTGAATGATCCACCATTCCAGCTCCAGCCGCGCGGCTCGCTCGGGATCGAACTTCACGTCGGCGACCTTCCTGATCGCCGAATAGAAGCTGATCAGATTCGGAAGGGCGCGTTCGTAATCGGCGCGGCCGCGGCCGTCCTTGAACACGAAAGCGGCCTTGGCGGCCTCATACGCCGCCGAGTTCGATCTCAGAAACGGAAAATTGTATTGCGTCCGCATCAACTCGGACATCTGGTTGAACAGCCGGGCGCGCTGCCTTCCGTAATACGACCGCCACATAGCCGTCTCAATGCGCGCGACCTCGTCCGGATCGAAGGTCCGGAGACTGGTCGAGCGAGGGCCGTACAAATCATAGACGGTCCACACAACGGCTATCGCCAACACGATCGACGCAATGCTTTTCTTCTTCATACCCAGTGTACGAGCTTTAGATCGGGATTTGGCTGAACACTCGATACTCCACTCGGACGCCGGCCCCATCAATCAGATGGAACTCCCTCGGATGGAATGCCTTCAAACAGATCAGCCACTTTACAGGCGAAGGCGGGCAGCAATGACGTTTCCAACAGGTCTCCTTCGTGGAGTGTGGCCACGAGCCTGAGTTGACCGTCGACGCGGCGGTACGCCTCGACGTTACGGTTGGGCCAATCAGGAATCCAGTATTCTTGAACCCCGGTCCTTGAATAGAGTTCGAGTTTCACCTCCCGGTCGCGGCGCTCATTCGCTCGCCCCGGAGACAAGACCTCAATCACAAGTTCGGGCGCGGCGTGAAACTTACCGTCCGGCTCGAGCACGGCGGCAAGCCGTGCGTTGCTGATCCATACAATGTCGGGGGCCACGTCATCGTCTTCGCCAAAGATCAGACCGGGCGCAATCAACGTGCGTCCGGCTCCGCTCCGTTTGGACCAGGCCGCCAACAACGCCGGCACGGTAACGCATACCAATTGGTGATACGCATGGGGCTGCTTGGACACGTACAGTTCTCCGTCAATAATCTCATAACGCTTCCCGTCGTCCGGAAACGACGCGAGATCGGCTGAAGTCCACGATAGAGTACTTGCCATTTCAGGGCTCCTGAAAAGAACCGCGGGAGTAATGATACAGTCGTTTCCCGGGCCGGCAAACCCTTGCAACGCGTCACCTTTTAAGTCCAGCGGCTCCGCGAATCCGCGCCGATTATGACAACACGCTGCTCCGTCATTGGCGGGACACCGCTCTTTTTAGTCGAGTTTCATCTTGTCCAGTTTCAACAAGGAGTGAAGGAGCACGGCCGCGCCGTTGCCGATATCGCCGGGCCGCGAGTACTCGCGAGGCGAGTGGCTGATTCCGTCCACGCTTGGGATGAAGATCATCCCAACCGGCGCGATGCGAGCAATCTCCTGCGCGTCATGTCCGGCGCCGCTTGGCATCGCCCTGACCGTGAAGCCCAACTCTTTCGCGGCGCCGTCGATGATCCGCCGAAGCCGCTCGTCGGTTGGAGCGGGGGTGATCGAATTAGTCTGGGTGAAGCTGAACTTCACCCCGGCCGCTCGCGCAATCTGCTCGGCCTCCGCCGATATCTTATCGAAGAGCTGATCGATCTTCTTCTCGTCCAGGTCGCGCAATTCGAGGCCGAGAATCACTCTGCCCGGAATTACGTTGTAAGCTCCCGGCTGCGCCTGGATCTTACCGACGGTTCCTACTTGCCGGCCCGGCATGCTTGTAACTATTCGATTGACCGCGTCTATGAACCTGGCCGCGGCGAGCATCGCGTCACGCCGCTGGTTCATGGGCGTAGTGCCGGCGTGATTCGCGAAGCCTTCAATCGTCACGTCCCACTGTTTGATGCCGACGATGCCTTCGACCACGCCGATATTGATCTTCTCGGAATCGAGAATGCCGCCTTGCTCGATGTGAAGCTCCAGGTAGGCGGTCACGCCGCCGCGTCTGCGTCTTGCGCCGCCGAGCTTTTCGGGATCTCCGCCGATGAATCGTATTCCATCGCGAATTCGTTTGCCGCTATTGGTCACGAGATTGAGCTGCTTCTCGGTAAGCTCCCCGCCTATCGCGTGACTTCCGATCGTGCCGCCCTCTTCATTCTGAAAAACAACGACCTCGAGCGGATGCCGCAGCGTCACGCCGCTCTCGACTAAGGTCTGCGCAACCTCGATCGCGCCCATCGAGCCGACGTCGCCGTCGTAGTTTCCGCCTTCCGGGACCGAATCTATGTGAGACCCGATCAGCAAGGGCGCGAGGCCCGGCTCGCCGCCGGCGCGCCTCCCTATGATGTTGCCCGCGGAGTCGATCGAGACGTCGAGTTTGGCCTCTCGCATCAAGCCCATCACATATTCCCGTCCGCGCAGGTCAGCTTCGCTGTACGCCAGGCGGCTGACGCCCCCTTGCGGGTTCTTGCCAAACTCGGAGAGCGCGTTCAAGCGGGCTACGATGCGAGCGCCGTTGACTGCAGGTTGACGCTGCTGCTGTGGCAGGGCGGAGCCTGCCGCGCATAGCGCGGCCAGAAAAACCGGAATTATTGGCCGTTGGTTCTTCAACATCGGTTGAGAATAGCAGTTCGAAATCTACCGAGCCACCGAACCGAGCGCAAGTTCGGAGAATTCAACCACGAAGTTCACGGAGACCACGAAGCAATAGGAATGGATGGGCAACGGAGCAACGGGCATGAAACGAATTGGATCGGAACAGTGTATCCAGATGGGTTGCAGCGAAAAAAGGTGGCCCACGGCTATGAACTCGCAACCCGGTCGTGTGCGGCTGGAAGGCGTGTCCTCCGGAAGCAATGGCTGTGCGACCGAGGGTTTGTTGTATGATCTTTCTAATTTGAGACGCGCTGCTACGACCTGCTTGCTGATGCTCTTTGTGCTGCCGATATGCGGGCTCGAGCCGGCGGGATTCGCTCGATGTTCCAATCGTTGTCAATCCACGAACAACTCAGCCATACCGCGCGGGCTGGAGAAGTCGGTGAGATCGGTGTTGTACGCGATTTATTCGAATGACGCCGAGACGTTGCGGAAGTGGATCGTGCCTGAAAGCGACAGCGATGATTTGCTCGGACTGGCGCATCTCACGGCTCAACACCTGAAAGAGCTTCGGCAAGAAGTCGGCGCCATGCAACTGAGTCAGGTCTCTCCCTTCACGGTCGATGGCCGCGAGGTGACGCTGGGCTCGAAGCCGGCATATCCGTTGGGAGCCAGGACGATTTTTGTGACTCAGCTTCGCGGCAACGCGCTGACGATACCGGTTGTGTACACGGGCGGCGGCTGGAAGGTGGACGTGAGGTTTTGGATCGCCGCGAAGAAACAGGCCGCGGCCGCCGAGCAGTTGCCAAACCCTGAGATGATCGCGATCGGTTGACTGGCGAAACGGATTGCATAATAATCGGCCCTCGGATGTTGTCCCAAAAGATCACCAAAGTGTTCCGTTGACGGAAAGCAAATTAGGATTGCTCGTGCGCAAGCCGCTTTTCGGTTTGCGCGAACTCCGTTTCTTCTTGTCCCAATCAGGAGGATTCACAATCCCGCAATCGAGTATTTACTCTCGTACCGATCGTCACGAGAGCGCTCTGGGAAGCTCCCGTTTGATGAACCTAAAACATTCCCTTCTTACCACGATTCTCGGCGTTGTTCTGTTGATGGATGTCCTCGCGTCCGCCTACGGTTTCTTTAATAGAAAGGGACACGCTCAGAGCACGACTCCGCCAGACGCCACGCACGTCTCAGCGATTCCATATTACTCAACCAAGGGCGATTGGAACTCCACCCTGACCTTCAACAACGCTACCAATAGAGCGCTAACCGCGTCTTGCACGCTCTTCGCGCTCGATGGCAGCCCACTTGCCCTGCCCGATGTTTTGCTACAGCCATTCCAAAACAAGGCCGTCTCGTTGAAAGCGCTTACGAGTCAGTCGAGCGATCCGGTGCGATTCCAGGAAGGAAGCGTCCAGGTGACCTTCACCGGCCCGTCGATGGGTATTGGCGCGCAACTGACGGCCGCCGAC
>JAHFUG010000519.1 GCA_023265195.1 Blastocatellia bacterium
GAATCGAAGCGCGGGGCTCCATTACCCGAGCAAGGTCTTCATCCAGGGTCGTGACCGACAGAAATACCGCGGCCGCGCTGTAGCGAGCCATCTCGGCGAGAAGATCCGCGTCGCGCGCGATAAGATGGCTCTTGGTCACTATCATCACCGGATTGCGAAAGTCAGCGAAGACCTCAATGCACTTCCGCGTCAGTTGCAGTTTCTTCTCGATGGGCTGGTAGGGATCGGTCACGCCGCTGATCGCGACCACTTGAGGCTTCCACGACTTTGCGGACAGGTCTTTTCTAAGCAACAACGGAGCGTCTTCCTTCACCAAAATCCTGGTTTCGAAATCCAGCCCCGCCGAAAAGCCGAGGTATTCATGGGTCGGCCGCGCGTAACAATAGATGCAACCGTGCTCGCAGCCGCGATAAGGGTTGATGCTCGCGTCGAATCCCACGTCCAGACTGTCGTTGTAAGTAATCAGAGTGCGCGAAGCGTCTTTGAGAAAGACCGTCTTAGGGCCGGGAGCGTCTTCGTCGCGTTCGTCAGGATCGGGCAGATAAGCGAGCGCTTCAAACCGATTCGGAGGATTGTAAGCGGCGCCGCGCCCGCGCAGTTTGATTAGTTCGGATTCAGAGGACACGCCGTCCAAGATGAACCGCGCAGGTTGCGAATGTCAAGACAGCGCCGGATCCGCTAATTCGGCCCCACGGTCAAGGCCGATATCTCAGCTCGTGGCGTTGTACGAACCAGGCAAAGGGCGAATAAAAAAAACCAATCGGCTGCTCGGGTAGTGTCCTAATCCGTGTTGCTGCGTCCAAGTGGATCGGGGATCGGCTTGGTTTCGCTTGTGGGCTGTCTGTCTCCGTAGGAGACACCTGTCTGTAGATATGAGCGGCACCCCCACCGCTGCCAGCTCCGTTAGGAGCGGCAGAGGATCGGCCGCTCCTAACGGAGCTACGACCCCTAACGGAAGCGGCAGCGGTGGTCATCGCTCGTATCTACAGACAGGTCTCTCCTACGGAGATGCGGCGCAAGCGAAACCTAAGCTGATCGCCGTTCCATCTGGACGCAAGCAACAGACTCTAGGACACTACCGCTGCTTGATGAGACGCCGAGATTGGCGATACTATGCGGCAGCCGGGAACTCATCTTTTGTTACAATTCATCCGTTCGCGAAAGGAGTCACGGTGATGCCTGATAAAAAGCGGCGGTACGCAATAACAGCTACGGCCTCCACTGTTCTCATCGTCATGCTTGCTCTTGCCTCGCTCGCGGCGGCGGTTACGCAGGAACACGGGCCGGCGCGCAAAGATCCTCAGAATTGGGCGACATACTTCGGTGCGACCAACGCGTGGCGGTACAGCCCTCTCGACCAAGTCAAAACAGACAACGTCAAGAACCTCGTCACCGTCTGGGCTTTTCAAACAGGCAAAGTCGACGGCGGGCTCAACGCGACTCCAATAGTCATCGACGGCGTAATGTATTTGATCGCTTCCGAGGACAGGGTTTTCGCGTTGAACGCGGAAACGGGCGAACGGCTGTGGACCTACAACTACCGATTCCCGCGCGATTTCAACATTCCGTACGGCAAGTTCAATAGAGGTCTCGCGGTCGGGCACGGGTTGGTCTTCTTTGGGAGCGTCGATAACCACGTCGTGGCCCTAGATGCGAAGACCGGCAAAGAAACCTGGAACGTCGAGGTCGAGGATCCGAAAGTTTGCGGCTGTAATATCAACGGCGCTCCTTTCATCGTAAACGACAAAGTCATCATAGGCGGCACGGGTGGAGACTCGGCGCATCGAGGTTACATCAACGCGTTTTACGCGAAGACCGGGAGACTCGCATGGCGGTTCTACACCATACCGGGGCCTGGAGAACCCGGCCACGAGACCTGGCCCGCAAACGACGCCTATAAGTACGGCGGCGGCTCAACATGGCTAACCGGTTCTTATGACCCCGATCAAAACCTGATTTTTTGGGGAATCGGCAATCCCTCCTCGGATTTTCATAACGACGACCGGCCCGGCGCTAATCTGTACACGGGCTGCGTGGTCGCACTCGACGCAGACACGGGAAAGTTGAAGTGGTTCTACCAGGAGATTCCTAACGACTCGTGGGATTACGATTCCGCTTATGAATGCGTGCTGATAGACGTGACCCGCGGCGGCAAGACGCAAAAGCTGCTGGTTCATCCACAGAAGAGCGGATTCACGTGGGTGCTTGACCGTGTGACGGGCAAATTCATCAACGCGTGGCCTTATGTCGAGACGATCAATTGGGTAAAAGGCATCGATAAGGACGGCAAGCTTATCGAGCGAAATGAGCCCGAGGTTGGAAAGTCAAAGCTGATTTGTCCCAACTGGGGTGGCGGGAGAAGCTGGAATCATTCCGCCTACAGCCCTCGGACAGGATGGATCTATAACAACGGAATCGAATGGTGCGGCGACACAATTTCAATTCCGCAAGAGGCGCGCGAAGGCAAAGGCTTTGTGGCCGGCAACGTCACGATGAAGGCCCCTCCCGGTAAGCCTATCACGGCTCATCTGGACGCCTTCGATCCCGTGACCGGTGAGAAAAAGTGGAGCTTGCCCACGAAGTATCCGATCCTCTCGTCGTTATTGGCGACCGGCGGTGACTTGGTTTTCGGCGGAGACATCGAGGGCCAGTTTTTTGCCCTCGACGCGAAGACCGGCAAGAAGCTCTGGTCGTTCAATACCGGCTCAGGACACAGGGGCGGGCCGATTTCTTATTCAGTCAACGGCCGTCAGTACATCGCCGCGCCTTCAGGGCTGGGGTCGATCTTTGTTAGCGGCATGCCGGCCGTCTGGCCTGAGGTAGCAGGCTTTCCAGCGGGGTCCGCTGTATTTGTGTTCGCGTTGCCGGACGCCGGCAAGAAGTGAATGAACTTGCACGCGAGATTGATCCGGCATATCGGCCGACTCTTGGGGTGGCGATTAGTGAGCCAGAATGTTTCTGGAGCTTATCAAAACGAATCCGATTTGGCTGAATCCTTGGTCAAGCCCAGGAGAGGAAGAGTATGTGAAGGAATCACCTTCCGTTTTTGAATTATGTGTTAGCACGAGATGAGGACCGCCGATGGACTCCGTCACTTTGTACTGATCTCCGGCGAAGCCCTGAGGGCTTCACCGAAGAGGCGCAGAGACCGCAGAGAAACCCGCAGAGAGTAAGCCCCTCTCTGCGGTCTCCGCGCCTCCGCGGTGAATTCCCATCGCAAAAGGGGAACTTATTTCTTGACGCTCCCCTTAAGACGCTCCTTAAGTAGGTTCAGGCGTCACGTTCAAACTTCAGGTGTCATAGTTGTCATGATTTTCAAGCCATCAGGTCGCAGCAAGTCATGAGGATCAAGAAGACCAATAAACTCGCAGCGGTATTCCAGAGCAGTAAGCATCGAATCGAGCCAGCCCTCGTAAAACTGCTCGACTCGAGTCGCGGAATGGCGGGCGTTTTAACATCGCTGCTGTTCTGCTCTGGGGCAGGGGCTCTGTTTCTTTGCTCTCCGGGAGCCGGCGCATCGCTCCAGATGCAGGATCAGGCAAAACTAAAAGACTCTGAGTTCATATCCGCCGGCGCGAAGCTATTCGCTCCGACGTGCGGCTCAGGCTACTGCCACGGCGCCGGTGGTATGGGCGGCGGCGCGCCGCGAATCCGAGGCGTTGGATTGGACCCAATGTTTGCCTTCAAGCGAGTCTCAGATGGATCACCCGGCACTGCTATGATGGGTTTCAAAGAGCAGTTCAAGCCTGAAGATATGTGGAGACTCGTCGCATTCGTTTTGTCTCCCGCCGGCAAAGGCCCGGACGTTAATTCGGTCGCCACTCAAAGTACGCCCCCCGCGCGGAAGTTTCCAGCGGGTCAAACACCGCTGGTGTTAAGAGAATCCGGCCGAGCCGAGATCAGGGGAGATTCCGCCGCCGGTAAAGCGCTCTTCTTTGACTCAGCTAATCAGCAGAGCTGTCATCTGTGTCACGTGTTTCAAGGCTCAGGAGCTGCTATTGGACCGGATCTGTCAAAGATGGCCGCGAGCGCCAGAGATATTCTCATCTCGATAGTCACGCCACACGAAGTGAAGGACAGCCGCTTCATCAGGCTTACGATGAAAGACGGCGAAACCATTCCAGCCGTCAAGAAAGAAGAAGATGAGGATTCGATCAGAGTGTACGACGTCACAACGCTGCCCGCGGTGTTGCGGACGCTCCAAAAAGAGAACATCAGCAGAACTGAACTGATGGTTCGCTCGCCTATGCCGGCCGACTATTCATCGCGCTACACAATCAAACAGATGCTCGATCTAGTCGCGTTTTTGAAATCCGTCGACTTGCCGGCGAAACCAGTCTCTTTAAGGGATATCTTCTGACGCGCCGCGCCAGAGGTTTCTCCGTGTTAGCACCGTCGAGCATTGTGGTTCGGGTGAATCTCAGTGGCCAAACCTCTGTATTGCTCACAAGGGAAATTAGGCTTGCTAACTCCCCAATAGGAGTCGTCATGAATAGAGTGCGCCACAGCGCGGTTGAATTGGTGGAACGAACGCCCAGCGAGGTTCTACCACGCGAGAATCCGCCGCCGAACAAGAGGTCGAATTCGTTGAATTGGGGAACGCATGCCCAGCGAGGTTCTACCGATCTCGGGTAGTGTCCTAATCTGTGTTGCTTGCGTCCAAATGGAACGGCGATCAGCTTCGGTTTCGCTTGTCCCGCATCTCCGTAGGAGAGACCTGTCTGTAGATGCGAACGATGACCGCCGCTTCCGTTAGGGGTCGTAGCTCCGTTAGGAGCGACCAAGGGCTCCGCCCTTGATATCCCGAGTGCGGAGTTCGGAGTGCGGAATGCCGGCTCAGGCGTTGGTCCTCCGGGGAAACGCGAACACAATTCTCGTAATGATCGGCATAAGCGACTAACTACTCTCACTCAGG
>JAHFUG010000520.1:0-2737 GCA_023265195.1 Blastocatellia bacterium
GCCGTTCGCTCACTTATCGCAACCCTCAATACTCTCCAAATGGCAAAGCGATTGCGGCGGAAGAGGGCAAGGGATTCGAAGACGGGATGGGCGACGTGGTTGTTGTGGACGCCATGTCTGGCAAGGAGATATTCCGCTTTGATGGCGGAAGTGTTTCCGCGTTCGCCTGGAACCACGAAAACGAGTTAATGATATCGGGCTACGGAAAGTTTGTCTTTGATTGGGAATCTATAGGCTCGAATGGGAAACAGAGCACTAATTCTAAACAGAATCAGATACGGAGCAGGTTGAGGAAGTAATCATCTGGACCTCAGCGCCTCCGAGGGTGATTGAAAACATGACAAAGATCATCAAACACAAATCCTACTTGCTACTCTCGCTGTTCCTGCTGATCTCGAACGCGCCTTCAAAAGTCGAGGCGCAAGGCAAGCGCCAGCGTGAGGGGTCGCTGGTCAGAGTGCAGTCGATGGGCCTCGAGGGCGGGTGGGCCTATCCTGAACAGTCTCTTGTGCGGGTCGGGGACTACATCATCTCAGTCGGCGGCGTCAGCGGAGGCATGGAGGGGAACGCTTACCATAGAGCCGCACTTTATCGGATACACCCAAAAGGAACTCTTGGCTTCGTTCAGAAGCTCGCCGTGCGGGCTGCTAGTTTGTCGGCAAAAGGGAGAACCGTTTACGCGATAGCCTTCGACGGTGGTGGGCTAACGACACACATCGAGGTCTTTGAACTCCCAGACAAGACTGGCCCGATGCGCATCGATGTGAACAAGAAACCGCCTCTCCAGTACACCCGATACATGCGATGCCTCACGCCGCTCGCGGACGGCGTCGCAGTAGCCGAAACCCTGAAGCCGGGCAATTCCGAAACCGATACGGTTCGTCTTCTTTCAAGCCGCGCGGATCAAGTATTAGCCACACATCGCTTCAAGAAGACTCGCTGGTTCGTATATGGCGCCATACGGCCGGAGATGATCATGTCACTCGCCGCTAACGCGCGGATTCTTGCCGCCCGGTTAGCCGGCGGCCGAGTTCGATTGCTCGACCTCGATAACTCTCTGAAGCCGAGACACGACATGAAGCTGAATGGGCTTGGAGCGGTTACTCTTTCGGGTCAGACCCTTTACGCGTATCTGACGAACGGAACGCTTCAAGCCTACGACGTATCAAATCCTGACAGTCCTGCTCAACTCTGGTCGCGAAGCATCCCGAGGGTCCCCAATCCGAAGGGAATAGTTATTGACGGTGAGCGAATCATAGTTCACGGGACCGGATTGACCGAAGCGTGGACTAACGATGCGCACCCACCGACTTACTTTCGAGTCAACTATAAGTGGACTACGCTCGAGTGCGTGATTGCCAACGGCGATCTGATCTATGCGTTCAACAACGGCGGATCGGTATGCAAGGTAATGACCCTGAAGCTCGTGCGGCCTCGTTGATCTGAGGAGCCTTGATGAACTCAGGAGCACTATTATGAAGACGATGGTCTCACTGATCGCAATTGCCATTGTTTTTGGCTGCGGCCCGCATCGAGGCGCACAGCCGCCGACAGCCAACAAGACTGATTCGGTGGAAGCCGCGAACGCCGCCGTGGCTTCAACCGTCCGACATCCGGACGCCTCTCCGAACGAGCCAACCCAACCTCAGGCGCGGAAGGTTGACGTGTGGGATCCGAACGATGCTCTACACGTCGCTGACCGGATGCGCGAAAGAGTGAAACAAGAAGGTGTAGTCAAGATCGCGAGCGTTCGAGCTAAGGGGGACAGATATGTCTTCGTCGGAGAGTTCGAAGAAAGCTGGCAATTCGCGCCAACTGGGGCGCGGAGGCGGGAAACTGACCTGTGGCTCGTGAACAGGAACGGGACCAGACTACGACGACTGACCAACGATAGGCACAGTTTTGCGCCCGCGTGGTCCCCCACCGGCGAAGAGATTGCGTTCATTAATTTCGCGAGCATCTGCGTAATTGGAGTGGAATCCGATGCTGCCGAGCTCGCCCTTCCGGGTTCTTTGCCTTCGGTAGATGGCGGCGGCCACTATTTCGAATACTCTCAACCCTTATTCTCCCCCAATGGCAAATGCATCGCGGCGCTCGCAAAAGATGGAACCACGTCCTGGGTGAAAGCGGCGGTTAGACTCTCCGATCGATGGGCCGAGATATGCACCTTCGCAAAAGGGTTCGAGCGCCACGAATGGAATAGTCGAAGCGAGTTGATCGTCGACTACGGAAGATTTGTCCTCTACTGGGAGCGCCTCTCCTCCGACGACGATGGTTCTTCAACGAACTCTGATAAGGCGAACTCCGGCCGGACGCCCGGCGCATTTGAAGACAGTTTTGGGAAGTATAGGCATGAGCAACCACAAGTCTTCGCACAATTGCTCAGGCGATTGCTAAGACGACTGCGTGCCTACGGAGTGACAAAGATCGGCCACTATTCAGTTGTTCCCTCTGGACACTGCATTGTTCTTGCCGGAGAGTTCGAAAGATACCTCGACGCCTCGGAACGTCACGAATCAGACCTTTGGCTCGTGAATCGGGATGGCAGCGGCTTGTTACGATTGACTGAGAACCACAGAAGTGCGCAGCCGGAATTGTCGCCCTTGGAAAACGATATAGCGTTCGTCGATGGGGATTCAGTCAGCGTCATGAACGTGAAGACGCGTAACGTGAGAAGATTGCCCGGCCTTCAAGCGGACAAGACGGAGAGTTCCGGATATGCGCGGCCGCGATGGTC
>JAHFUG010000520.1:2837-4914 GCA_023265195.1 Blastocatellia bacterium
ATCCTCGATAGGATTTCAAACACTGCGCCGCCAGGGAAGGAAATAGTCGAGAAGGTTAAGGGCTTGAAGCCGGAGATCAACGGTCAGAAGTCCAGCTTGAGCCTTGGCGAAATCGTGAAGGACTTTTCGGAGAACAAGGGGTCCTTCAACATCAAGCCGATTGGATGGGAAGCGTCCCAGAAGAAGAATGGCCGCTGGAGAATAGTCTTTCACTATCAGGACTATCAAAAGCAGTACGAGGAAGCTGAGTGGGAATACAATCTCGAAACGAACAACGTTTA
Organism: Blastocatellia bacterium; assembly: GCA_023265195.1. Taxonomy (GTDB): domain Bacteria; phylum Acidobacteriota; class Blastocatellia; order UBA7656; family UBA7656; genus QHVH01. The sequence continues at coordinate 3,119 of JAHFUG010000520.1, forward strand.
TCCATTCGAAGCACGCAATGCTACTCAATTCTGGTCGGGCCGCGGGCTAACTACCAAAGAAGACGCCGCCGCGCCAGCCCCGACGCAAAGCTGGTCTGTTGCCGGGATACTGTACGATCCCTCTCGAAAGTATTTGGTCCATACGATGAGACTTGACTGCGGATTCGAGCACAGCGGCAGGGCAGTCTACGTTTCCGATCTCGAAAGGGGAGAGAGCTTCCCGATACTCGCGAGTTGTTACGGGGGGCCGGAAGACGCAGGAAGGGTACTCCAGGCTGGAGGCAAGCATTACCTGCTGATCGGGGAGGGCCGCGGTGAGTCGGATTGTCAGCTTGGTTCTTTCTGGCTGTACGATCTGAAAGCCAATCAGTTCGTGATTCACGCGGAAGGGGGAATAAAAGAGATAAAACCAGGCGTATTCTCCTACGCCTATTGTGGTCAAGAGAGCGAAACCCCGGTCCCTGTTGGAACGGTGACCATGAAGAATCTATTGAACAGGGAGCGCCCGCTAAGATTGCTGCCTCGCCCAGTGGATCCAGTGCAGGGATTGACGTTGAGAAAGAATACGAGGGTTTTAAGGACCCAACTTGATTGCTCTCAGCAAGAGCCCCACCCTTCGGCCGACTCAACGATCATTCCCGCTGCAGGCACGAGGGTGCTGATCACGTCGAAGTGCGAAGACGGCAGCTATGAGATTTATTACGAGGGGTTCCACGGGCGCGTACCGAAAGGCAGTTTGAAAACGACACGGTGAGGCACGAAGAGATGGCGATGAAGTCGATACTCTTGTTGCTCTCAGCCCTTCTCATTGCCTGCTACCGGGATGGAAGCGCACCACCAAACGTTCTGTCGGCCAAGGATGAATCGCGCGATTCCCGGAGCGCTTTCGGTTCGGTGGATGCTCGTCAATCGGACTGGGTAACAAGCGAGAGCGCGCCGCAAACTCAAAAGGTCGACCTCTGGGACCCGAACGATGGTCTCCACGTCGCCGACAGGATGCTCGAACGAGTAAAACAAGAAGGCGTCGTTAGAATCGCGGGCATTCGAGCTTCGGGCAACAGGTACGTGTTTGTCGGGGAGTTCACGGAAACGTGGCAACTTGTTCCGACTCAGGCTCCGAGGCCGAAGACAGACCTCTGGCTCGTGAACAAAGATGGCGCCGGACTACGACGATTGACGGAAGACGGAGAAAGCTATGATCCCGAATGGTCGCCTTCCGGCGATGAGATCGCATTCGTCAGTCGAGGAAGCGTCAATGCCATGAACGTCGAACGCAATGATCCGGCAGCGTCGGGAGGGGTCAGGCTTGACTTCGTTGACATGTGCTATCTCTCCCCGATAAAGATCATGGTAGGAAGGGAGCGAGGTATAACGAATCGAGCCTTGGCTAAGGGGTTAGGGATCGACGCTTCAGCGGTGACGGGGCGAGTTGAAGCGGCACGTGCACGCGGGGCGGAAAGTTCCGAAGTAGTTAAGCTTCGGAAGGCGCTTGGATTGAAAGCTCGGTCTTGATGGGTCTTGATGAATGTCAACGAAGTCAAGCCTGACCCCTCTCCTTCCGTTCAGGTTGGGAAGAGGGATTTATCCCCGCTCTCCCCGCCAGTTTGAATGAATCGTAGTCGGACGAGCGGGGATAAATCCTCTTCCCAACCTGTGATTTTTTTGATGTTTGGCGCACTTCTTTTATCTCGGCGCTTCCCAATTTCCCGAGAAAGCAATCAAGAATGGTCAACTCGAGAGACTCTCAGCCCGTCCGGCGCCGATTCATTCCGATTTGAGGTGCCGGTCACACTGGA
>JAHFUG010000521.1 GCA_023265195.1 Blastocatellia bacterium
ACGAAATCGCCTTCACGAAATCCCAGGTCCTCGCAGAGTTGTTTGGGAATTACAACCTGTCGCCGGTGGCCGGCTTTGCTTATCGTGGAATTCTTGCTGCTCATAGCATCAGATTAGCGGCTTAACGGAGGCCGTCAAGAGACGGGTTACTTGACTGACTATTACCAATCTAAGTCCACCAGTATCCTCCAAGTACGAGTCCAATCAATCAATGTCCGTGACGGTGCTCGGCGCGTTATCGCGGAACCGTATTCTCGCGGCCATCCGGCAGCCAGTCGCAGCCTTCAAAGAACGGCCTCGACCCGTGGATTCAGTTTGAGTCTCCACTGAGTCCTCGCTCGATACTAATTGGACGCCGAGCGATTGTTCATCAGAATGCCGCAAGAAGAGGACCGGGGAAAATCCCTCTTCCCAAGCGGTGATTTTCCGACGTTTGGCGAACTGATTGGATTTCTTCCTTGCAAAAGGCAATTCCCTGTGGCCAAACTCGAGCGCGCTTCGGCGTTACGCGCGCCTAAACGGCCTTCACCTGACGGCTCAAATACTCTCGAAGATACCGGCCGGTGTGGGACGCCGCGCACTCGACTATACCCTCCGGCGGGCCCACGAAGACAACCTCACCGCCACCTTCGCCTCCTTCAGGACCAAGGTCGATTATCAGATCGGCCGATTTAATCACATCCATGTTGTGCTCGATGATTATTATCGAACCGCCGGCGTTGATCAGTTGGCGAAACGACGCCAGTAGTTTGTTGATGTCGTCAAAATGGAGCCCGGTTGTAGGCTCGTCGAAGATAAATAGAGTCCGCGCGCCGGCTCTTCTCGATAGGTGCGACGCGAGCTTTACCCGTTGCGCTTCTCCGCCCGACAGCGTTGTCGCCGATTGCCCGAGCTTCAGATAGCCTAACCCAACGTCATCAAGCACTCGCAGCCTGGACGCGATGCGGCCCGCGTTGGAGAAGAAGAGCATCGCCTCGCGCACCGTCATATTCAACACATCGTGGATCGACCGGCCTTTGTGCTTGACCTCCAGCAATCCCGGTTTGAATCGCGCGCCTTTGCATTCCTCACACACCAGCTCCACGTCGGCGAGGAATTGCATCTCTTTTATCTCGACGCCATTCCCCTCGCACCGCTCGCAGCGGCCTCCGGGCACGTTGAAGCTGAAGTGAGACGAATCGTAGCCGTGCGCCTGCGCCTCGCGAGTATTCGCGAAGAGATCTCTGATCGCGTCGTAGGTCTTGATGTAGGTAACCGGGTTCGAGCGCGGCGTTCTTCCGATCGGCGACTGATCCACGAGGACTATGTCGTCGAGAGACTCCCAGGCTTCGAGCTTTGAAAAGGAGCCAACCGGCCCCATCCATTCGCCTCGCTGCTTCTTGAGACCGGCGTAAATAATGTCATGAACCAGCGTCGACTTTCCGGAGCCTGAAACGCCGGTTATGCAGACGATTTTTCCAAACGGGATTTCGAGATCGATCCCTTTGAGGTTGTGCTCGCGCGCGCCTTTGATTTTCAACGCCGGCAAGACTCTGGAACGGCCGTTGGCGGACAGCAGGGCCGGCTCTTCGGCCGCTTCGAAATGGCTATTCGTTTTGGTTCTCGGACACCGCACCTCGAGTTCCCCGCGAAGGTACTTGCCGGTGAGCGAGTGGCTCTTCGAGAGCAGTTCATCCGGAGCGCCTGAGAACACGACGACGCCACCCAATTCGCCGGCCCCGGGTCCGATGTCTATCAGGTGGTCGGCGTTGAGAATCATCTCGGGCTCGTGCTCGACAACGAGCACTGTATTGCCTATGTCGCGAAGATTCTGAAGAATCCGAATCAGCCGCTGATTGTCTCGCGAGTGCAATCCGATGGAAGGCTCGTCCAGAACGTAGAGCGCGCCGACCAGCGACGATCCGAGATTGGTCGCCAATTGTATTCGCTGCGCTTCGCCGCCTGACAACGTTGACGCCAGCCTGTCCAGAGATAAGTACTCCAGCCCTATGTCGATCAGAAACTTCAACCGATTGCGAATCTCGGCGAGCAATCTCTCGGCGACTTTGCTCTCGGACTCGCTGAGATCGAGTCGATCGAAGAACTCACCGCAACTCGCCGCCGTCATCGAGCATACTTCGGGCAGTGTCTTTCCGCCGACGTGAACCTGACGAGCCGCTTCCCGCAAACGGGAGCCGCCGCATTCGCCGCACACCGTGTAACCGCGATACTTCGACAGAAACACGCGGACGTGAAGCTTATACTTCTTCTGGTCGAGCCAGTTGAAGAATCCCATCACCCCGTCGAAGCCGTCCCGTCCCTTTATGATGGCGTTTTGCTGCCCGCGCTCGAGCTCCGCGAACGGAACAGTAGCGGGTATCTCCGCTTGCTTGCAGAACTGCAACACCTCTTTCCGCGCGGAGTCGTACTGAGGCTTGGTCCAAGGCTCGATCGCTCCCCCGGCGATGCTCAACTGGCGGTTTGGGATGACGAGATTCATGTCCAGCCCAATCGTGTTGCCGAATCCCTGACACTCGGGACAAGCTCCATAAGGATTATTAAAGCTGAAGAGTCTGGGCTCCGGCGTTGGATAGGTGACCGAGCACTTTTTACACTCGAACCCTTCGGCGAATCTCATGCGCCTTGGCCCATCGCCGGCGGTTTCAATAACGGCCTGGCCGTGGCCCTCCTGATAGCAAATCTCGATTGAATCAACCAGTCTGGCCCGGCTTTCCGTTCGAACCACAAGCCGGTCGACCAATACAAATGCATTATCGAATGAATCGCCGGTGAAGCTGTCGGGTGTCTTTAGCTCCACTATCGCGCCGTCCACGAGCAGGCGTGAGAAGCCTCGCTGCATCAGGCTCATCAGGTGGGCCGTGCGCTTAGTTCGGGCGGCTGTGTCTTTCGCTGATTTCGACGGCCGCTTGTTCTTCTTTTGCTCAGATCCGTTAGATGAAGCTTCGCCGGTCTCCATTCCCGCGCCAGCCGGAAACAAGACGTAGAACCGGGTCCCTTCGGGTAAGGCGAGCACCTCGTCGGCGATTGATTCCGGCGTGTCGCGCTTGACCTGACTGCCGCAGCCGCCGCAAATAGTCACGCCAATGCGCGCGTAAAGCAGCCGCAAGTAGTCGTACAACTCAGTCTGGGTTGCGACGGTCGACCGGGGATTGCGGGTAGCGTTCTTTTGGCGAATGGCGATCGGCGGACATATTCCGGAGACCTCGTCGACGTCGGGCTTGTCCATTCGCTCGAGGAATTGTCTGGCGTAGGATGAGAGGCTTTCAACGTAGCGGCGTTGGCCTTCGGCGTAGATCGTATCAAAAGCAAGGCTGGACTTGCCGGACCCGCTTACGCCGGTGACGACGGTGAGCTTTCCGAGTGGAATGTCTACGCTGATGTTCTTTAGGTTATGGACCCGCGCGCCGCGGATGCTAATTACTTCGTCAGGCATCGCACTCCGCTTTTTCGTATCGTGGACTTCTACATGCAGCGAAAAAGCCAAAAATACAACCGGGAATCATAGCATTCGAGGCAAGCCAGTAGCCAGAAGACAGTGGGCAGTGGGCAGTGGGCAGAAGATCGTAGTGGCGCGATAGCAGACAGGACGCGGAGGCCGCGGAGACTGCTGCGAGTACCGAGGAGAGCCAGCCCCCTCTGCGTCCCTCTCCGCGGTCTCTGCGCCTCGGCGGTGAACTCCCCTGGTGGAGGGAAAATTCGTTTCCCGATGCTCCTCAGGAAGAAAGGGGGGAAAGGAAGCGGGGGCTCGCTTGCCTCCCTTTCCTGAGACCAACAAGACCAGGCCTGTCAGCCTTTCATTCGGGAACGGTTCGGTTCGCCTATGAATTGCTTCCTGAAATGCTGATCGAGCTGCCCGAGCCCCCAAACGTGATCGTGTTGTGCGTATTCAGCAGATCGTCCAAGGAGCTACCTCGCTTGACAACCTCCACGGCGAGTCCATTGAGAAACACGCTGTTGGTGTCAGTGCCGTACGTTTGGGTTACGGTTTGCCCGGCCGCCATCTGAAAAATAACGGATCCTGCTTCGTTGCCTGGATTGTCACCTTGCCGAACGTCCAACGTTACCTCCAGAGGCTGGTTGGTCTTGTTGTGGAATACTTTCTTTCCTTGCGCCATTGTTGCTTTCTCCTTTGAATGTTGAATTCGAGGGCTCATTTACCCTCCGTATGATAGAGCGCGAAATCCGACTGATTCCCCTCACGTCAAGATCAAGAATTCTCATCTCGAATTTCTTCGGAGCTTCCTGGAGGCTTCGTTGACCCGGTTGCAGGATGTAAAAGCGAATCTAATAGTGTCAGTCGGTTCCAGCGTAGTTCAGGGGGGTATGGGCCGGTTTCAATTCGAAAGGCTTGATGAAGCGAACATGCATCAACCGCATCCTGAAGGTCACTCAGACATCAACACCGCATCGCTGAGCGCTTGCGGCTCCGCGCGCTCTCCTTCCTCATCTCGCCTCTAACTCGATTAGCGAATATTGCATAAAGAGTTCACGGAGAAGATTCGCGATGGCCCCTTTTTGGTTGGGCGGCCGTAGTAATCGGGGAAGGCACAGGGCACGCTCGCTACATTGTTAGCCCAGTCCGTCATTTGTAACGTCAACGCATCAAGTGATGCGCCGACCGAGTTCCTACAGACTCTCTTCGGCAACGACGGCGCGGTAGATCGTTCCCTCCGCTCTGACTTTTTCCGGGACTATTGTTATTGCGGTCATATCCTGAAGACCTCGACGCGCACGAACACAGAACATACTATTCCTTTTGAATGCTCTGGCCGCCAAACAGAGGAATTCCCTCTTCAAGCCGCGAACTCCGTGTATTGCCTCATCTCTGGCGGGTGAAACGCCGGCACGATGTCTTCACGCGGAACGCCTTCGCGCACGAAGTCATTCGCTATGCCGTCTTCGGTTGTATCCTT
>JAHFUG010000138.1:0-14028 GCA_023265195.1 Blastocatellia bacterium
TCCGGCGAGCGAAAGCCCGATCGAAGGAATCACAAGCGCCGCGCTCGCCGAGAAAGTGGAGCGGTTCGGCCACAGGCACGTCGAGTATATAGGCGATGTTTCCAGCGCCGCGCGCCGGATAGCCGAACTCGCGCAACAAGGCGACCTCGTTCTTACGCTCGGCGCGGGCTCTGTGGCGCACGCGGGAGAGGAAGTGCTGAAGCTTCTGTAGGCGTTCGGTAGGCATGGGCGAACAGCGAAAACGCAGCCAAGTCGTCACGCCGCGCAAGCGGCGAAACAGATCCTCGTCGTCACGGCGAAGCGGCGGGAACATACGCGTCCAAATCGTTCCGGGTCCCACTCTCGTGAAGATCGGTGGAGCATTGGCGCTCGTGCTCTTTTCTTTCCTCTGCTATCGCTGGCTGACGGGATCGGAGTTGTTCGTGCTGCATCGAGTAAGAGTGAGCGGGGCTTCCACGGCGCTGAGCGCGGAAATCGAACAGACGGTTCGCGGCTTCGCCGGTCAAACCAGCGTCGCCGAACTCAATCTCTCCGCGCTCAAAGAGAAGGTGGAAAAAACCATATCACGGGTGCAAACCGTCTGGGTTAGGCGTGTGCTCCCGGACGAACTGAGAATCGAAGTGGCTGAACGCCAGCCGGCCGTGCTTGTCAGACGTGAGAACGGAAATCTTATGTGGCTCGACGCCGAGGGGGTCGAACTCGGCGACACATACAGCGTGAAGCCCAGCGCCTCCGGGCCTCTGCCTCCGGTTGCCCGAGGGTTCTCGGAAGCAGCTCCGACCCCTGGCGCAGTGGCCGACAACCGCGAACGGATCGCGATTTATCGACAGATTCAAAAGGAATTCAGTCAGGAGCCGGGCTCGGTGTTGAACATGGTCGACGAGATAGACCTAACGTACACAAAGGACGTAAATCTGCGCATTGCCCGAACCGCTGTAATGGTGCACGTCGGGAGCCGCGATTTCCGGAATCGATTCGAGACAGGGATCGCCGTTCTGGAGGCCGCCAGGCGTGGGGACGAGGAAATGCTGCGCAGGTATAAGGTTCCGGACGCGGCGACAGTCACAAAAAACGGCGAGCGTATCAATTACATCGAAGCGGCGCGCTCGGATCGAGTGGTGTTGAGCTTCTCATCCGCGGGCGCCGATAAGAAGGATAAAGACAAGCAGGAAACCAGGAAGAAGTGAGGGCGGCAAGGTTGCGGACGTAAGCGGGACAATCAAGCCCGGAGGTTAAGAAGATGGCTAAGGGACACAGGCACATTGCGGCAATAGACATCGGCACTACGGAAGTCCGAACGGTCGTGGGTGAGATGACCGACTCCGACAGACTTGAAGTCATAGGCGTTGGACGGCAACCTTCTCGCGGCGTTCGAAAAGGGGTCGTCGTCAATATCGAGGCCACGGTTGATGCGATCAAGCAATCCGTCGAAGAGGCCGAGTTGATGTCGGGCTTGCCGATTGACTCGGTCTACGTTGGAATCGGGGGCGTCCAGGTTCGCGGTATGAACTCCCGAGGCGTGATCGCAATCAGCCGCCGCAACCGTGAAATCAACGAGGAAGACGTCTTCAGGGTGATGGATCAAGCGCGATCGGTCAGCATCCCGACGGATCGCGAGATAATAGACGTGCTACCCCAGGAATTCACGGTCGATGGACAGGACGGCATCGGCAACCCCATCGGCTTCCTGGGCATGAGACTGGAAGCAGCGGTGCACGTCGTTTCTTCGCCGATCACGGCGCGGCAGAACGTCATCACGTCGGTCAATCGAGCCGGTATGATTGTCACCGACACAGTCGTCAATCACGTTGCGGCCGCGGAATCGACCCTGACCACGGACGAAAAAGAGTTTGGCGCGGCCGTGATCGACATCGGCGCCGAAATAACGGGCTTGACGGTCGTTTATCGCGACGCGATACGCCACACGGCGGTGTTTCCGATCGGCGGCGTTCACTTCACGAACGACATTGCTGTGGGAGTGCGAACTCCCGTGCCTGAAGCCGAGAGGATCAAGCGCTCCGAAGGCTGCGCCTTGGGCGCGTTAATGGGAGACCACGAAAGAGCGCAGGTGGTCGAGGTGCCTTCGGTGGGCGCCAAGCAGCCACGAATGCTGAGCCGCCAGCTTCTGTGCGAAATCCTCCAGCCGCGAGCCGAGGAACTCTTTACCCATGCATTTGACGAGATCCAGCGCGCGGGGTTCGACCGCCAAATCCTGTCGAGCGTTGTACTGGTTGGAGGCGGCTCTCTAATGGAAGGCATCGTCGATATGGCGGAGCAGACGCTTGACCTTCCGGCGCGCTGCGGGCTCCCGGACTTCGTAGGCGGGTTAAGCGGCGAAGTGGGCAGTCCGGCGCTCGCAACGGTGGTCGGGATCATGCTGTATGGGTTCCATAAGCAGATCAACCTGAAGAAGATTCACTCGTTGAAGGACGGCGCTCCGAAGCCTCCGGGGTTCTTCAAACGGCTTCTTCAGTCCCGGCGAGACTAAGCGGATTAAGCTGATGAGCAATTGCTTTGGGCATTCACTGGCGCCCGAAACGAAATTTGCTCAGGTTTTTTGCCAAAGCATTCCAGAGTGGAGATGCTGGCCGGCTGAAGATGCTTCTTGAGGATAGGCAAGACCGGAAGCGGCCTTTTGTGGGCTCCAATGCGGCGGCCTAGCGGTTCGGTTCGCAAATACTTGTTGTCGAGGTGGTGTTTATGTGCTACTATCTGTCGGGTCTTCAGAAATCAGGTCTACCACATATTGTAGTAAGTAGCTGCCATCCTCACAGGCACTGTAATGGAGAACCCCCGTTGACCGATTGGCGCGCATCTAGCGCGCATAGGGGGTTCGTGCGGCGGCCCCGGCGCACCGGCAGTGTTTGAATTCAGAGAGAAATTACTTTATTGTAAGCGCGCCGAGATGGATCGGAGCGCTTGTGTAGGTAGAGCATTCAGTATCAAGGTTAGGAGGCCCCAAAGATGGCAGCGGAAGAACGCAGGGAAACACGCGGCATCATCACTTTTGAGCCCGATCCTTCGGCCAATGGAGCATGCATAAAGGTTATAGGCATCGGTGGCGGCGGAGGGAATGCGATCAACCGAATGATCGAAGCCGGCATCGAAGGAGTGCAATTCCTCGTAGCTAACACTGATCTTCAAGCGCTAAAGAATTCCAAGGCGTCGATAAAACTTCAAATAGGCGAAAAGCTCACCAAAGGTCTAGGCGCGGGCGGCGATCCCGAAGTAGGCCGACAGTCGGCGCTGGAAGACACCGAGAAGATCATAGAGGCAATCGAGGGAGCCGACATGGTCTTCATCACGACCGGACTCGGTGGAGGCACCGGCACGGGAGCCGCTCCCATAATCGCGAGCTTGGCGACCGAACTGGGGGCGCTCACGGTAGCGGTGGTGACAAAACCCTTCAGATTCGAAGGCAATCGCCGGATGCGGCAAAGCGAGCAAGGCCTCAACGAATTGCGGGAATGCGTTGACACCGTGATCACTATTCCGAACGAGCGATTGATGAACGCGGTCTCGAAGGGAACCCCCTTTCTGGAATCGTTCAAACTGGCCGACGACGTCTTGCGTCAGGCGGTTCAAGGCATATCCGATATCATTACCGTTCCGGGCTTAATCAATGTTGACTTCGCCGACGTGAAGACGATTATGGCGGGCATGGGGATGGCTCTTATGGGCACGGGCTCCGCTTCCGGCGACAACCGCGCGCTGGAATCGACGCAACGCGCGATCTCGAGCCCGCTGCTCGAAGAGGCGTCGATCGAAGGGGCCAAGGGGCTGCTGGTGAATGTGTCGGGCGGCGCCAACCTCACGCTGTTCGAAGTAAACGAGGCGATGTCCATCATCCACGACTCCGCCGATGAGGATGCGAATATCATATTCGGCGCGGTGTTGGATGAACGCTTGAATGACGAGATGAAGATAACGGTGATAGCAACGGGGTTCGACAAGAGCTACGCAGCCATCGAGCCGGTGCGCACTTTTCCCGCGGCGCCTCCCGAACGGTCCGCATCAACGGATTCACGAGGCGGTGCTCAATCAGACCGCCGGACCGATCTTGATGTGCCGGCTTTCATGCGAAAAAAGGCCGACTGATTTCGTTGATCGAACTCGAGAATATCTTCCTACGGGACGATCCTCTTTGACCACGAGCCGTTGCGGGACACCGCAATGGCTTTTTTGTTTTGGCTGGGGGCGTGATAGGGCACACCATAAGAAGAGTCACCGTTTAACCGATTCTGGAGCCTCAATCCAACACTCAGGGATAAAGAGCGATGGCGCGGCCTTCTTGTTCCCCGCCCAACGGTCAACCCGAGCCCTTGACGCTAAGGCGAGACTCAGAAACAATCGGTGCGCGTTATGCGCGAGAGGACCATTCAATAAAATGAAGCAGCCTCAACGGCGATCCGTTATCCACAACGTCACCGGCATTTACATCTCGCGTTTGAATGAGCGCCGGAATGCACATAGCGAGAGGAATCAGTAGACTGGCGCTGGTCGAATGAAATTAGTTGACGAAACCCTTAATAGACTGGCCGCGCTTATCGATCAAGAGCGCTTTGTCGAGTTGGAAACCGAGTGGCTTGAGGTCAAGCCAGTACCGGCTTCTGGCGCTGACTGGAAAGAAGTGCACAAGAGCATTAATGCCTTCCTAAACACTCGAGGCGGTATTGTCATCTTAGGGATAAAGGAAGAAGGGACGGGCGCCGCACGCCGCTATGCGTTTACCGGTTGGAAGGAGCACGCCGAATCGAATTTGAAGGAGATTCGGAGGCAATTCACCGACCGCGCCGGAGTTACGCAGGACTTGAGCGATTGCTTCCCGCCGATGGAGCTACGTGATTTTCAACATGGCCGCGTTGCGGTGCTATATGTGGATGAACTCGCGTCCGACCGAAAGTTCGTATTCCACAAGGGCCGTGCGTACAAACGCATTCTGACGGGCGACCACGTAATCGACGAGGCCGAATTAGACAAGCAAGAAGAATTCAAAGAGGAGGCGGCTCATGCGCAGGAGCTTCAGCCCGTGCCCGGTCTAACGGAAGCGAATCTTGATCTGCGGAAGCTGAACGATTTCATCTTTCAACTGAATCAGCCCGTGCAGGTGGAGACCATGAAGCCGGACCTGGCGCAAGCGCGGACCTTCCTGGAGCGACGCTACTTTTTGAAGGACGGTGCGGTCACGGTTTTAGGCGCTCTTGTTTGTGCGCAATACCCTGGCGATTGCCTGGGATTCCGCAGCCATGTGCATGGTTATGTCGACGTCACTCAGGAAACGGATGACCCGGAGATGGCGTCGGAAGTAGTCCAAGACAAGCAGGACTTTGTGGACAATGTCCTGCAACTTATGGAGTCGAGCCTGGGCTACTTGCTGCGCAATATTCAGGTGGGGGTCAGCACGCGTGAGGGGGGCTTGCGCAACCCGCGGTATCCAAGCTCTCTGCTGCGAGAAACAGTGAACAACGCGCTGGCGCACCGTGACTACAGAATTGACCGCCAGGTCATTCTAGCGATCACGCCGGGCAAATACATCGCAATCCAGAATCCTGGCGCGTTTCGAAAGACCTTGCTAATCGATGCGCCCGATGACCCAATTCCATTGCGCCGAATTCTACCCGAAGCAAAACCGCGAAATCCCAAGCTGGCGGATGTGCTGCGTGTTTACCGGAAGTGGGAAGGCCGAGGCATCGGCATGGCGACTTTGGTGAACCTCTGTTTGCGAAACCAGATGGATTTGCCGTACTACCGCCTCCTTTCGGAGGAGGTGCGTCTTTACTTGTGCGCCGGACGGTTGTTAGACGAGCGCATGGAGAGGCTATTTCACTCGTTCGACGGATACATCGAGACCAAGCTTCAGGGGAACGCGTTGACGGAAGAGGAAAGGCTGGTGCTCTCTTACCTAATTAAGTCGGAATGGGCCAATGAGAGGCTTGCCTATACGATTCTGCTGACCCCTGACAATAACCACTTCAAGGCGTTGCTGGACCTGGAGCGAGCCGGACTGATCGAGAAACACCCGAAGAGTCCATCAACTTATCCTGTGTATGTCGCGGACCGCGTCCTATTGCATCGTGAATACCTAACCGAACTCAGGGAATTGTTTGACATCTGGTTTGACCCGCTTGACCGTCTGTTGAAGGACATACTGGGTGTGGTGTACCGCTTCAACCACTATAGCAAAAGAAAAGTAGTCAGCGCTAAACAGGCGAGCTTTGTACTGTGGTATGAGAGGGACTCTCCTTCCGGAAGCATCGAACAGTTCGATGCGTTTTACAGGAAGGTGCGGCGCGCCTTCAATAAATTGGAAACGATGGGCTTTGTCGCGAAGAAAGATGGCGCGCGCGGTTATCTCCTCCGAACTGATTATCTTTCCACACGTCTCACGCAGACGCACAAAAGCGCCAGGCACGACCCGTAACACTGGATGTCTTGGCCTTAGATAATAAGTGCAGTCAATGGACTCTGAACGTAGTGGCTTGGTCGAACGAACCGGCTGCTGCTTACAGTGAGTGCTTCGGACCCCAATTGCTTTTGTTGACTCACCGCGCCACGAATCGGCCACTGAACGCTCTGCCTATGCGTCGACTGATCGAATGCCGCGCTCCATCGACCACGGCGCGAGCTCGATCAACCCAACGCTCTCTGATTCCAAGCGCCGGTATCGTTCGAGCCAGGGCCGATAGTGCGTTGTAACGATGAGTTGATTGAAGCGCTCCGCTTCTTCTTCGATCATCGTCATCAGCCGTTCCAAATGATCGCTGTCAGCCGAGGTCAATACGTCGTCGAGTATAATAACGCCGCCCTCGTCATTGAAGTGGCGCGCAAGCGCTAGAAAAATACACACGCCCAGGGTATCGAGATGCGAATCGCTGTAATAGGCTTGAGGCGGCGCCGCCGAAGCCGTCTGAAATTTAGCGTCGAATTCCAGAGAGCCGATAACGTTGGGCTTGAGATATAACCTCACCGAGCCGACGCCCTCGTTGGGATGGACTCGCGAGTACATACGTTCGACGAAGCCTTCAACCGAGGCCAATACCTCGTCGATGTATCGCTTTCGTTGAGTCTCGACTATTGCAAGCAGAGCGTTGAGCCGCTTAACTTGCGCTTGAAGCTCGGACGCCGCGCCCGTCTTGGCCTCGACGATTGATACGTAGTTCTTCACTGCCGTGAGCTGGTTGAGAGTCTTTTGGTCGCGATCTCTTCGAGAGGTGATTCTCTCGCGGACGTCCGCCACCGCCTGCCACAACGAATGCGCTTCCGCCATACTTTCGCCGCCAGCCAGGATAGGTTCAGTCCCGCTGAGCAGTTGGAAAGCCTTGGCGTCAATCTTGATCGCTTTTGCAAGAGTAGCTCCGTTCGAAAGCCATAGCCGCCGAACAGCGGTTAAGAACGCCGCTTCCGCGTGGGCCAGAACGGCGAGCGACTTTTGAGCGGCCGCCTTCGCATCGCCGGCTTTTTTCTTCAGCGCCACGAGGTGCTTCATCTCGCCGAGCCTTCGCGAAACACTTTCATGCAGCCCGGCCGTTCGTTCCGGCGACTCACAGACCGGACAAGCCTCGAGCCGCTGGTGGTTCTCGAAGTATCGCTTCACCTCCTCGAGCAGAGACACCAAGGACGTTCCACCGGTCACCGCACTGGCTTCCGCGCCCCGAAGTTCATCGTCACATGTCCGCAGGGCCGCGGAATGCAGGCCGTGATGTTCTCTTGCGGCGCTCATTCTTTCACGAATGTCCGAAGCGGCGTCGAGATCGGTAAGAATGGAGCTCAAAGTCGCAACGGAATTGCCTAGATCCGTCGCGTCCTGGCCGGCCTGCGACGCCGCCCACGCCCAGGCGGTCTTGCCCTGCCGGCCTTCGTCATTCCAAAGCGCGCTGAGAGCCTCGCTGGCTTGCTCCTTAGCCTTCACAGCCGACTCATACTTTGACGACGCGTTCTTGTGCGCGGCGCGCAGGCTGGTTTCGGACTTCTCGATGGCGGGGAGCGAGATGAACTCCTGAAGAGCTTCGTAACGCTTCTTTGGCGTCTCGCTGATGAACTGGAGCAGTTGGCTTCGGCGGAGGATGGCGGCGTTGGGACGCGAGGCGGGGCCGCCGGTTTTCGGGCCGGTAGACGAGAGCCGGCCGGTCCAGGTTTGGCGGCCGGCGCCGACCGACACTTCAAGCTTGCTCCGCGAACTGCCGATCGATGGAAGATAACGGCTCTTCGGGTTTGTCGAGCTTCGCTCGTTGAGCGAGCCGTACTCCTCGTTGAGAACGAAATCGATTGCGTCCACTATAGTGGATTTGCCACTGCCGTTCTCGCCAAAGATCAACGTAATGGGTTTCGTTGCGTCGAGGTCGATCGCCGTCCCGCTCGTCGCGCCTCTGAAAGCCGTCATCGCGACCCTGTCGATGCGAGCAGGCATCCGCAATTCTCCTAAACGCCGTCTGCTTCGGTTATGAGATTCCAGTCCTCCTCGTCGAGGCCGCCGGCGGAAAGCTTCTTCGCCAAGGCGGCAAGCTTGACTGCCGAAAGGACCTTCTCCTTCTCGATCTCATTGATGATCTGGGTTGCAACCAAATCGTCGGGCGTCTTTTTCATCCGCTCGCGCCTCCTCGCTAATGCCGCTGCTGATTTGATCGGAACGTCCCGGGCAAGCGGCGGGACTAATTCTCAATCCCATTACTCGGGTCAGTAATGAGGTCTCCATCTGAGCCTCTTGCAAAACTCAGCGTTCTTGAGACTAAGATCATGTCGAAACACCCTCCGCGAACCTCCGCGTCCTCTGTGGTGATCACTTATTCAAGGAAAAGCTCAACCGCGGAGGACGCGAAGGACGCGGAGAATTTTTTTTGCAAGAGACTTTAGTTGTCTCGCTCAATTGCGAATCATCAAGCAGGAACCGTGAGTATCGAGAAGCAGCCTCAATTGCATGTACTCCGTTGCATGTACTCCGTAAAATCTCTCGAGTGTTCCTCATCATCGGCATTGATTACAAGCCTGCCCTTTGCGCTGCCCGGCTTCCGTGGCTAACGCGCGGAGCCGCCCTGGGCTATCAGCTTAGCCACGGGTTGCTCCGCCTTGGTGACGACCAGTTCGTCACCGCGAGCCAGTCTTGAAATCAACTCCGCCAAGTGCTCTTGGGCTTCTTCAATCGTTATCGCATAAAAGGCTGCAAGTTTGGTCGTTTTCCGCCACGGCTGCGCCGCCTGATGTGCGGAAAGGGCCTGTCTTCCGATACCTCAATGCGGCCACTTGCCATGAGTCGCCGTTACGCGAATCCATCATACCGAATCAAACAGGTCTTCGGGGTGTTTCTCGGCGACAGCAAGCAGCTTCAAGGCGGTGCCGCTGGGAGTTCGGCGTCCCGCCTCCCACGCTCGAAGGGTCGAAGGGTTGACGTTCAGCGCGCGGGCGAGCATTGCCTGGGAGAAGTTAAGCCGCTCTCGAATCCCAATGATGTCCTTCTTGTCTCGCGGCCGTGGCGCGGCCGGCGCCTGTCGCACGCTTATGCGTCCGCCAATCAGTTTCGCGCCTCGGACCATCGCGAGAGCCTGACTCGCTGATTTAACCAAGTCCGAGGATTCCGCATCGGTCGTCGGGCGTTCGCCCTTGGCCACGCGCGATCGCTTCAGTGAAACTCGCCTCACCTTTGCTTGCTTGCTCATTTGATTGCTCCTTTTATCTGGCTCGTCAGATGGCCTAGCGGCGCTCGGCGCAATTCGCCATACAGGGAAAGCCGCTGATTTGCGCTGACTAAGTAACGCTGATCTGGGCAGATCAGCGTTACTTAGCCAGCGCAAATCAGCGGCTTTCCCTGTATGGCGACTGCACCGCGCGCGCCTTGAATGATGTCTCCACGCTCAGGGTTCTTTAACAAGTCGTCTTCGATAGGAAAGAGCTCTTTCATTGACTCCCGCTGTTCGATCAGCCTCATGAATGCAGGCGTCTCGAAAAAGCTGTAGAGCCTCTCCGGTGATTTGCTCAATACCTGGCTCCCTTCATTTGCTGTTTACTCTGTGACTTATCACCATACTACTCGGTCACAGAGTACAACGGTGTCGAGTCAAGCGCAAGCAAAAAGCACGCGAAAGACTCGCGCAGCGGCTTGACATTGAGTTTTACCAAAGCGCTCGCTTAGAATGCACTTCTCGCCAAGAACCCCGGAGAGAACAAGAATGTTTTGTTGTGAGCCACGGCCCGGAGGCAATTAATCAAACGAAGAACACTCGGTAGCAGGAAATTGCCGCATCGTTCCAATCCAACATTCAAGAGCCGGGGCGTAAGGACTTGAAATGCGAACCGCGCCGGAGAAATTGACGAATGCAGACGGTTGAAGAACTGCCTGTGAGCTTCGCGAAGCTTCCCGAACCGATGCCCGACACTAGGGTTCGGTTCCTGGATCGGATCGAGCGGCGAACGGTTTTGATTCTCATCGTGATCGTGGCCGCCGCCTTTTCGGTTCGAGCCTATCGCCTCGGAGCCGCGGGATTGGCGGAAGATGAAACACATAAGATCTTCGCGGTCCGCGCCTACTTGCGTGGTGACTTCACCAACAACGCCGAGCACCCGATGCTGATGAAGATGCTCTGCCTTGCGTCGCTTCAAGGCCGCGCATTGTGGAACAGGATCGCCGCCGCGGGATTTGGCGTTTCCGAAGAAGCGGCAATCCGGCTTCCCAACGCCTTTTTTGGGGCACTGACGGTGATCCCGTTGTTTCTGCTGGCGCGGTCGCTTTTCGGCTTCAGGACAGGTTTGATAACGTCATTAATGTGGGCGATCGGATTGAACGCCATGTGGTTCAATCGAGTAGCAAAGGAAGACACCTTGCTGGTGTTCTTCATGATCCTCGGATTTTATCTCTACAACCACGCGAAGAGCCGGCCCGAACACGACAAAAGAACCCAGGAGCGATCATACGCCCTGGCCGGAGCGGCTTTCGGATTGATGCTTTCGTCGAAGTACTTTCCTCACTATCTCGCGCTGTTTCACCTCTACTATTATCTCGCTGCTTATGATGGCCGGAACAATCGGCCGCTGACCAAACGAATGTGGGCGAGGCACTATGGAGCGCTGCTATTGACCCTGTTCATATTCAATTTCGCGATCTTCTCACCCCAGACGTGGCGGTATCTGTGGGGTTATGTAAACGAGGACTTTCAAACTCATCACGGCTATCTGGTAATGGGCCGTCTATACCCCAACGAGATTTCGGATACGCCCGGCGGCAGTCCCTGGCTCTTCTACTGGCTCTACCTTGCGGTGAAATTGCCGGCGCCGCTTATTGCGGCTTTCGTTATCGGGGCAGTCGATGTTTTTCGCCGCCGCGACGCCGGCGCCGACACCCGGGGATATCTCTTTCTAAGAGTGATGCTCTTCTCTTGGCTGGCGCCGATGTGCATAGTGGGATCGAAGTTCCTGCGCTATACACTGGGCCTCATTCCCTTTGTCTACATGGCGGCCGCTGTCGGGACGATCTTGACGTATTCATACCTGCGGAGATCGATCCGGAACGCCGACTCGGGCGATAGGAAACGCACATGGGCCTGGAATCGCGCCGCCGGGGCTATTGCGGCGTCGGGGGCCGCGTTGATCTTCGTAGCCGCGCCGGCCGGCGCATCGCTTTATCATCAAGAGAACCCAGGCTTGTTTACGAATTGGATCGGCGGCGGCCGCGCGGGCTGGTTCTTTCCCCACGATGAGTTCTACGACATCGGAGCAAGAGAGAGCATCAAGTACCTGGCTGACAATGCGCAGCCGGGCGCCCGAATAGCGAGCGACATTCCCGGCGTGGTGCAGTATTACCTGGACAAGTACAATCGCAAAGATATCGTGCCGCTAGCTATGTCGAGTCTGCCATTGGATGGCGGCAACGCTCGGTTTGACTTCGCCATCATTCAGACCGGCCGAATCTATTTCGAGAACCGAGAGACGATCGAGCGAATAAAGAAAACCTGCCCAGCCGTTCAATCAAGCTCGTTCGAGGGCGTCGTGACTTCAGCGGTATATTCCTCCCGGGGGCCTGGCCTTGAATGAGCGTTGATATAGGCGGTTCAGATTCACCCTGTTCGAAAAGGCTGATCGTCAATGGGGACGATTTCGGATTCACACGTGGAGTCAACGAAGGAATCCTGAGCGCCTTCAAGACGGGGATATTGACCAGCACGACGATAATGGCTAACGGCGACGCTTTTGAAAACGCCGCCGCCATCGCATTAGCCAATCCCGATCTCGCGGTCGGCGTTCACCTGGCGATAGTCGGCGGCCGTCCAGTCTCTCCTCTTTCCGAAGTCCCGTCACTCGCCGGCGCCTCCGGACGATTGCCGCGTACGCTGTCCCAGTTGATTCTTGGAATCGCAAAGGGATCCATTAATACCGCCGAGATCGAAATCGAATTCAACGCGCAGATCGAGCGAGTCATAAACGCAGGAATCCATCCGAGCCACCTGGATACGCACAAGCACTCGCAAATTGTAAGCCCGGTTGCGCGAGCCGTCGTACGCGCGGCTAATCGCTTCGGAATTACAAAGGTTCGAAATTCTTTCGAATCCCCACGCAACTTCAGTCTTGCGGGCGCGGCTGCGAAAGCCAACCGCAAGACATACCTAAAGCAATTCATGCAGTCGGCGCTTACATCGCCGCGAGCAGGATCGTTCAAGAGGCTCGCCGCCGGGGCAGGACTTTCGGCGCCGGAGCGATTCTTTGGCGTGGCGTTGACGGGATTGCTCGATAGCGCCGCGATACTGAATGTGGTTAGAATGCTGGGGCGCGGCGTATCGGAGCTTATGTGTCATCCCGGCGTTTATGACGACAATCTCGAAGCCGCTCCGACGCGATTGAAGCGCCAGCGCCAGCGAGAACTCGAGGCGCTCACCGACCCGGAAGTTCTAGCGGCGGTCAGGGAAAACGGAGTTGAGTTAGTCAGTTTCAGGGAGCTTGATTGATGTTCAATGACGACAGCGAGCGGCCGCGGTACTCGGTAGTAGTTCCGTTCCACAACGAAGAGAATAGCGTTCGCGAGCTATACGGCCAGATCGCCGGCGTGATGTCAACTCGCTACGAGCCGGCGGAGTTCATCTTCATAGACGATCACAGCAACGACGCCACGCAGAAGATTCTCGCCGATCTCGTCGAAGAAGATCCGCGTGTAGTCGCCATCAGGTTGAAACGAAACTACGGCCAGACGGTAGCGCTGGCGGCCGGATTCGACTACGCCGGCGGCGATGTAATCATCTCGATGGACGGTGATCTTCAACATGATCCGGCCGACATTCCGCTCCTGCTATCTACGATGGAAGAGACCGGTTGCGACATCGTCAGCGGCTGGCGCAAGAGACGCGTCGATAATTTCCTGTTGAGAAGACTCCCATCCCGCATCGCCAATATTCTCATGTCGAAGCTGTCAGGGGTGAAGATTCACGACTTCGGCACAACGTTCAAGGCTTACCGCCGGGACACCATCAAACAGATTCGGTTATATGGCGAGATGCATCGTTTCATCCCGGCGCTGGCGTCATGGAACGGAGCTACGGTCGTGGAAGTCCCGATTCGCAACATCGTGCGTCCGGGCGGACGCTCGCACTATGGGCTGTCGAGAACCATTCGCGTTCTATTCGATCTACTCACCATTCGCTTCTTGATCAAGTATGTGACGCGCCCGCTTCACTTCTTCGGGCCGATGGGATTGGCGAGCATCGCCGCGGGTTCGCTAATCGGCCTTTGGCTGGTTGGTAAGAAGGTCATTCTCGGAACGGATCTCTTCTCTCAACACGGACCGCTGATCGTATTCGGCATGGTGCTCTTCCTGGCGGGAGTGCAGTTGATTTGCGCGGGATTGTTGGGCGAGTTGGTGAGCCGCACTTATTTCGAGTCTCAAGGCAAGCCGATCTACACGATCGAGAGAGTCATCAGCAAGCAGAATCAATCGGAAGTAAAGTGAATTTCCTGGTCTCTGAGTAAGCAAGAAAATCCCTCAGAGACTATGGCGCGCCGCTCCGATATAGTTTTCCTGAGTGCGTTTAGCCAAGCCTCGAAGTTGAAGAGACT
>JAHFUG010000138.1:14128-16137 GCA_023265195.1 Blastocatellia bacterium
AGAAACGGTTCCGGCGCCGTCTGTAGCCAGTGAATGAACCCATCCCCCAACTCCGTTGGGGATATTAGAGAGGAACTCGAACGCTCTGAGTTTTCTCCTTGCCCATACCAAATCAATGGATATACTCTCAGCTTGATTCAAAGACTTTGATACACAACCCGCGCGTATGAAACTCGCCGCTATAGACATAGGCTCCAACTCGATTCACCTTGTGATAGTCCGCGCCGCCGAAGGCCAGCACCTCGAGATAATCGACCGCGAGAAGGAAATGGTCAGACTCGGAGCCGGCACTCTCCAGGTCCACAGTCTCGCCAAGGAAACCGTAGATCGCGCCATAGCCGCCCTATCGCGTTTCAGGAAATTGGCGGAGGCCGCCCGCGTCGACCGCATTATCACGACCGCCACCGCCGCCGTCCGCGAGGCGCACAACGCGGATGCGTTCACGGATCGCGTCCGCAAGGAAGTCGGTCTCGACGTGTGGATATTGCCCGGCGTCGAAGAAGCCCGCCTGATCGCGCTGGCTGTCTCGGAAGTAACCGACTTCGGCGGCCGACGGGCGTTGATAATCGATATCGGCGGCGGCTCTACAGAGTTCATCATTACCCACGGCGGCGAACCGTCGCTGCTCGAGTCGATGAGACTCGGAGCAGTGCGGCTCTCCGAGAAATTCGTCACGACCGACCCCATCTCTACCGAGGAGATGCTGCGATTGAAGGCCAGCATCCGGGCGGACCTCACCCGGGTAGTCTCCCAGGTCAAACAGATCGGTTTTGATTTCGTCATAGGCACATCCGGCACTATCTTGAATCTGGTTCGCGCCGCCATTCAGGCCGAACCGCTCGACGATGAAAACGCTTCCGGATTCGAATCATTCAGTCACTCCATTACTATCGAGCAATTGACGCGGTTGAACCGCCGGCTTACCAGGATGAACCTGCGCGAAAGGGGCCGAATCCCAGGGCTCGAAAGGCAGCGGGCCGACATAATAGTCGCCGGCGGCGTTCTGCTCGAAACCATCCTGACGGAAATCGAGGCCGAGTCGATTACAACTTGTGACTGGTCCCTCAGAGAAGGCGTCGTGCTCGATCACCTGCGTGACAACGCGCCCGCATCAGCCGCGCCGCAACCAATCCCCGAAACCGCGCCCGACGTACGTACGAAGTCGGTACTGTCGCTAGCGCGCCGGTACGAGTATGACGAACGGCATGCCGGCCGCGTGGCGTATCTCGCGGGGCGAATCTTCGACGATACGCGCGACCTTCATGGGATGAGCGGCCAGGACCGCAAGCTGCTCGAGTATGCCGCTCTCCTTCACGACATCGGGTATCACATCGCTCCCAACAATCATCACCGTCACTCGGTCTACCTGATCAAGAACTCCGAGATGCCAGGGTTCACCGGCAATGAAATCGCGGTGATCGCCGCCGTGGTGAGATATCATCGAGGCTCGATGCCCGGCAAAGCGCGAGACAACCGCTCCCGCCGCGAACACGAGGAATTCAGGGCGCTGGATAGGGTCCATCGCGCGGCGGTTTTGAGACTCGCCGCAATTCTGCAAATCGCCGACGGGCTCGACCGCACTCACCGGCAGATCGTCAAGAACGTGCGGTGTGAAGTCGCCGCATCGTCGGTCAGATTCGTTGTCGCGGCCCAGGGCGAGTGCGATGTCGAAATCTGGTCGGGCGAGCGAAAGGCCGGCTGGTTCCGCGAGGTATTCGGCGTCAAGGTCTCGTTTGAACGCGAGGACGCCGGCGCGGCGATCAAGGAGTCGCCGCAGGCTGAAACAACGCTTGCAGCGGCCAGCCTGAGTGAATCGTAAAGCGAAAGAGCGGGGATAAGTTTTTGAACAGCCCCGTTGTTTGTCTTGGCTTGAGCCCATCCCGTTACAGTGGAGGCTGTGTGAAAATGTTTTCCCACGGCCTCTGCGTTGGGGGCTCGCCCTAGGCCGCCCCACAGTTCACAAACGAGTCAAGTTTTTTCGGGCCGGAACTCGGCGGTATGAGGTCGCT
>JAHFUG010000015.1:0-32645 GCA_023265195.1 Blastocatellia bacterium
GGTCTGAAGTTCCTTACTTATCGGTGTTCATCGGTGTTCATCGGTGGCTGACAGAAAACACAACATTCACCACACTGCAAGCCGCGTGTTAAACTTTGCCGGTATGTCTGAACTCCAGCGCATCAATATCGCCGGCGTGACGATAGAACCCAACCTCGTCCTCGCGCCGATGGCGGGCGTGACCGACTCGTCGTTTCGCCGGCTTATCAAAGAACTGGGAGGCGTTGGCCTGATCGTAACCGAATTCATATCCGTGGAGGGCCTCACGCGAGGAAACCTCCGCACGCATCGAATGATGAAGTTCCTCGCCGAAGAACGTCCTCTCTCGATACAAATATTCGGCTACGATCCCGTCCGGATGGCCGAGGCCGCCGAAATCATCCAGGAGTCAGGCGCGGACATCGTTGACATAAACTGCGGTTGTCCCGCAAAGAAAGTGGTGAAAGGAGGCGGAGGCTCGTCGCTGCTGCGGGATTTGCCTCAGATGGAGAGGATTCTGAAGGCGGTGGTTCAGGCGGTGTCGATCCCGGTGACGATGAAGATACGGATCGGGTGGGACGACGCGACCGTGAACGCCGTGGAAGTCGCTCGAGTCATCGAAGGATGCGGCGGGAAAATGGTCGCCATCCACGGCCGAACGCGAGTTCAAGGTTATAGCGGACGCGCAAATTGGGATGTGATCGCAGCCGTGAAACGGGCCGTATCAATTCCAGTGGTCGGCTGCGGAGACGTCACGACACCGTCCAGCGCGTTGGATCGTTTGCGCGAGACGGGCGTTGATGGAGTGATGATAGGCCGCGGCGCCATATCGAATCCGTGGATTTTCAGGCAGACCTCGGAGCTAATGCGGTCCATCGAGCCCTACGCCCCCTCTCTCCTGGAGAAACAACGCGTCTTGCATCGTTACCACGATCTGCTACGCGGCGAGCTGCCCGAGCGCGCTCTTGCGGGCAAACTGAAACAAATGTGTGGCTACTTCACGCATGGCCTTCCAGGAGGCGCGCGCCTCCGCGAATCGGTTTTTCATTCACAGACGATCTCCGAGATATTCGGCCACATCGACCTGTACTTCTCGACGATGATGGCCAGAAGCGCGATTGCCTGATCTATGATCAGGCCTGGAGTTTGGCCGTTTTGGCTCCACTCTTGTGCGGCGCCCAGATGAACTAGATCAGCAAACATAAAAAAATCACAGGTCGGGAAGAGGGATTTATCCCTGCTCCTCTCACAAGCAGGTGCGCATCCGCCGGCGGAGGCGTCCGCGAGTTCTATATCACCTGGCAACCGTGACTGTTGAGCGGGATGGCCACCGAGCATCGCCAAGAAATTGAAATGATGGGCAAGCTGCCCGCCTCTATGAGGACACATTAGCGATCTGTCATGCGTCCGAGGTCAGCACAGCTTGCCCAACCCTCGCCTCGATCTGGTCTCAGGCACATCCGTTAACCAGCCGAAGTGGCGCATTGAGATACCGGCGCTGCAAGAGCCGTATGCGGCGCTGTTATGGAGAGAATCGTATGGGATAAACCTGGAGGAGGGCAGACTAGGGAAGCTAGGCCGCAAAGAAGTTCACAGATGAGTCAAGTGTTTTCGGGCCGGAACTCGGCGGTATGAGGTCGCTCGCTACCAGCTAGTTCAATTACAGTAAGAGGAAGGAAGCAGGACTGGTTTTGGTGCTGTGATGCTCCCTTCCTTGACACTCGGAAATCGTGGCCGATAGTATCCCCCGCATGCCCCAAGCGAGGAAGAAGCTCTATCTGGTTGACGCAAAGTCACAGATCTACCGCGCTTATTACGCCGTCCGCCACCTCTCGACCTCGACCGGCATTCCAGTCAACGCGATCTTCGGCTTCACCAACATTCTCCGCAGGCTGATCACCTTGGAGAAGCCTGATTATCTTGGCGTAATCGATGACGCGCCCGAGCCGACTTTTCGGCACGAAGCGTTCGAGCGCTACAAGGCGACGCGGGCGAAGATGCCCGACGATCTGATCCCTCAGCTTCCTTACATCGATCAAGTTTGCAAAGTTCTCAGATGCCCGGTAATTGAAGCAGCCGGTTTCGAAGCCGACGACATAATCGGCGCTCTGGCGAAGCAGGCCGTGGAAGCCGGGTTGGACGTCGTTATCGTGACCAACGACAAGGACATGAGCCAGCTCGTCGACGATCACATCAAGATACTGCGCACGGACCGCAGCAACGCTACAACGATCATGGACGCCGCCGCAGTCGAAGAGAAGTTCGGCGTCAGGCCCGATCAAATAGTCGATCTGCTCGGTCTGTGGGGTGACACTTCCGACAACATACCCGGCGCGCCCGGAGTCGGCGAGAAGGGAGCAAAGCAGATAATTCAAGAGTTCGGTTCAATAGAAGAGGCGATCTCCCGAGCCGGCGAAATCAGCCGAAAGTCCTATCGCGAGAGCCTTCAGAACAACGCCGATCTGATTCGTCAATCGCGCGAGCTTGCGCGAATTCGCATCGATGTGCCGGTCGAGCTTGACCTCAGCACTTTGGTTCTCGAGGAGCCCGATCGCGCCGCCGCCTATCGGCTATTCTCCGAACTCGAGTTCACTCAACTCAAAAAGGAATTCGAAGACGCCGCGAATTATGACACAGACGCGCCGGCGTCATCGCAAGCCCAGCCGGTCTCTACGAACGATTACTGCCGCGTAACCACCCGAGTGGAGTTGGAGCAGCTCATCGAATCGCTGTGGGAGAGCGACAGCGCCGGCCTAGCGGTTGCCGAGAGCGCCGAAAGATTGGAAGGCATCGCGGTCTCTCAGCGCCCAGGATCCGCGGCGCTGATAGATATCACTGGATTCGATCAGTCGGCGGACCCGGTCGCGCTGATCAGGGAGTTCCTTGAGAACGGTCTCGTCGGGAAGTCGATTCACGATTGGAAGGGGATGCTCGCCGTGCTCGACCGCTATTGCGCGCGAGACCGCGCCCGTGCCGGAAGAAGCGACGGCCGGCTAGTCGACTTTAAAGCTTCGATTCGAATTGAAGCCGTGCGAGACGACACGATGCTCGCTTCGTACCTTCTCGACCCGAACCGCTCCAGCTATCAACTGGCCGATATGGCGCGAGAGCATCTTCGCGTCGAGATGAGCGACGCATTAGAGGGCTTCGACGCACTTGGCTCTCGCACCGTTCAAGCCGCGGATCTGACCGCACGGCTGGCGCCGGTTCTCGATTCGCGTTTGAAAGAGGCCGGGCTGGAAAAGGTATACCGCGAGATCGAGCTGCCTCTGGTGGAGATTCTCTTCGAAATGGAACAGACCGGCGTGTTGATCGACGTTATGAAGCTAAGAGAAGCCGGGCTTGAGATGGAGGAAGAGCTGGCGGGACTCACGGCCAAGATATATGAGCTCGCGGGAGAGAGCTTCAACATAAACTCGACGGTTCAGTTGGGCGAGATATTCGAAAAGCTCAACTTCGGAGCCGGGCGCAAGACAAAGACGGGGCGCATCTCGACTTCGGCCGACGTGCTTGAAGAACTCGCCACCAAGTACGAACTGCCTCGGTTGATCATCGAGTATCGCGAGACCGCCAAGCTGAAAAACACTTACGTGGACGCGCTGCCTAAGCTGATCAATCCGCGAACGGGCCGGCTGCACACGACGCTCAATCAAGCGGTCGCGGCGACGGGCCGTCTCTCGTCCACCAATCCAAATCTTCAGAACATTCCGATACGATCCGAGATGGGCCGCCGAATTCGCGCGGCGTTCGTCGCCTCGCCCGGCCATCTCTTGATGTCGGCGGACTATTCGCAGATCGAGTTGAGAATCTTCGCCCACATAACCGGCGATCCGGTGATGACGGAGGCTTTCAATAAGGGCGACGACATTCACGCTCGAACGGCTCGCGCGGTTTTCGGCGCTAAGACGAAGGAACAGGAAGCCGAGTTCCGGCGCGTGGCTAAGATCGTGAACTTTGCTATTGCGTATGACATCGGCCCGTTTGGATTGGCGCAGAGGACGGGGCTTTCGCGCGCGGAGGCGAAGGCCGCCATCGAAAATTACTACAAGACGTATACCGGCGTGCGGCGGTACATGGAAGAGACGCCGGAGCAGGTGCGAAAGACCGGCGTGGTTCGAACCATCTTCGGCCGCACTCGGCCTATACCCGATATCAATAACCGCAATCACAACCTCCGCGCGCGCGCCGAACGCGAGGCCATCAACGCGCCTATTCAAGGGACGGCGGCGGATTTGGTGAAGATCGCGATGATTCGGGTCCGCAACCGGCTGCGAACGGAAAAACTCGCCGCTCGGATGACGCTGCAGGTTCACGATGAATTGCTTCTCGAAACGCCTGAAGCCGAAGCAGCCCGCACAGCCGAAGTTGTTCGCGAAGAGATGGAAAACGTTCACAAGCTTGCCGTGCCTCTTCTAGTCGACGTGCACGTTGGAAAGAATTGGATGGAAGCCAAGCCATGAGCCGCGCCGCGCTAAGATCGGCGCCGCCCCTGCACTGGTGGAAGATGTACGGTCGGCTCTCCGTGGCCGTCATACCAGACTCGATATACTCGAAAGATCGCGAGGCTCCAAGAGGAGCGGCCACGGAGGGCCGCCCGTACATTGCTTTTCTGCTATCGCTATCCCTTGGTTGCGTTCTTGCTGCATGTAAATCGCCTGGCGCGGCAGGCGCAACCCGTTATGACTTGAAGGGCAAGGTCGTGTCCTTCGACAAAGCCGCTCGCCAAATCACGATCGCTCACGATGAGATACCCGGTTATATGGATGCGATGACGATGCCGTTCACGGTTAAGGATGACTGGGTGTACGGCGAACTAGCCGATGGAGACCGCATTCAAGCGGCGTTGGTGGTTTCAGGAGGTAAGTCCTGGCTGGAAGAGGTCGTCGTGTCGCGATTGGAGAGCGCGGGCGGCGCGGAATCCGGCAAGACAGGTTTGCGGCTGCCGGAGCCCGGAGATTCGATCCCTAGTTTTTCGCTCATCAATCAAGACGGCAAGCCGATACACATCGCGGACTATCACGGACGAGCGCTGCTGATCACGTTCATTTACACTCGGTGTCCGCTGCCGGATTATTGTCCGCTGATGACCGCAAATTTCGCCGCGATCGATCGGGCCTTGACGGGCAATCCTCGGCTCGCTGACGCGACTCATTTGATCAGCATAACGATCGATCCCGAGTACGATTCACCCGGAGTGCTTCGCGCATACGGCTCGAAGTACGCCGGCGGGTTCGAACACTGGGAATTCGCAACGGGCTCGGCCGATGAAGTGAAGGCCGCTGCAAACTGGTGCGGGCTGAGTTACTGGCCGGAGAACGGCCAGATAATCCATGCGCTCAGCACCGTTTTGATTGGGCCGGACGGCAAGGTGATCAAGCTGTTCCGAGGTAACGATTGGAAGGTGGAGGATGTCCTGGCCGAAATAAGCAAAAGCATGTATTCGCGCGGCAGCGTTGGTTGAGTGGATCGCGTTCGATGAAGGAGATCGGTGAATATGAGCAATTCGAATTGGAAAAATCGGGCCGCGCTGGCTCTAATGGCTGGTCTGATCTTTTGTATTGTGGGCTCTTCCTGCCGCCATAACAAACCGCCAGCGAACGCGGCGGTTCATCACGGAGTCGGGGTCATCGAGTCAATAGATAAAGAGAACTCGATGGTTCAGATCAATCACGAAGACATCCCGGGTTACATGCCCGCGATGAACATGCCTTTTCACGTGAAGAACAAGGCGCTGCTCGATTCGGTGCAGGCCGGCGATAAGGTCGAGTTCACGCTTAAGGACTCAGAAAAAGGAATGGTGGTAATCGAGATCAAGAAGAAGTAGCCGGCATTCATATCCCGAGCTTATTCCTTATGGCCTGCTTATCGGCGGCCGCGTGTACCGGGAGATTGCGGAAGCTCCCGGGGACGAGCCTCTCCCCAGCACCGTCGTCGAATTTCAGCGCTCCTTTATGGTAATCGACTGTGTAGTCAGGATCCTTCAACAGATTCCCCGTTAGAACACATACGACCGAATCATCACGTCCGATCTTTCCCGAAGAAGTCAGCTTCTTGACGCCCGCGACCGTGGCGGCGGAGGCCGGTTCGCAACCGATTCCGTCTCGGCCTATCACCGCCTTTGCGTCGGCGATCTCATCTTCGGTGACCCGCTCGACAACGCCGTCAGTCAGCGCCAATGTTCTAAGCGCCTTCTTCCAGGAAACCGGGTTTCCGATTCGAATCGCCGTAGCGAGCGTCGATGGATGCGGGTTGGAAATCAAGCGCGACCGATCCGATGAGTTGAATAGCGAAAAGAATGGCGACGCTCCTTCGGCTTGAATCACGGCGAGCCGCGGGATGCGGCCGATGAATCCGAGATCGTGCAATTCCTTAAGCGCCTTTCCGAACGCCGAGGTGTTGCCGAGATTGCCGCCGGGAACGATGATCCAGTCGGGCGCAAGCCATCCGAGCTGTTCCATCATCTCGATGATAATGGCCTTCTGACCCTCCAGCCTGAACGGGTTCATCGAGTTCAGCAGGTACAGATCGGTCTCCAGCGCAAGCTCGCGGACTATTCGCATGGCGTCGTCGAAGCTTCCTTCGATTTCAATCACCGTTGCCCCGTAGTCGAGCGCCTGCGACAGCTTGCCGGAAGCAACGTGACCGGCCGGAATGAACACGTAAGCGCGCATATTGGCGCGAGCCGCATAAGCAGCCATCGACGCCGATGTATTCCCCGTCGAAGCGCACGCGACCGCGGTTGCGCCCAGCACGTTGGCCTGACTCACGCCGGCGGTCATGCCGTTATCTTTGAAAGAGCCGGTCGGGTTCATTCCCTGATGCTTCAATCGAATCGAATCGAGCCCCGAATATTCCGCGGAGCGCGAGGCTTCGTAGATCGGAGTATTGCCCTCGCCCAGCGTGACGATCTTGGCGGAGTCTTCGATGAATGGCAGCAACTCGCGGTAACGCCAGACGCCGCTTCTGTCTTCGGCTCGACCCGACGTCCTACGGTTCAAGAATCTCTGTTTCACATCGGCGGCGGGCTCGGAACGCCAGTCGTAGTCCACGTCCAAGAGCTCCCCGCACTGGCGGCATAGATAGATGCGCTCCTCGATCGGATATCGAGCAGAGCAGGATTCACTGGAGCATCCGAGGATTGCCAACGGCCGAGAGGTGTTCATGAATTTCAGGTTAAATCGGATCCGAGGTGGTAAACAAGAAGAATGGAACGTCTGTTCATTCAACGGTGTGGCCGGCTACCAGCGCTTCCCAGGCTTCGCTTTGCTCGACCAGTTTTAGTCCGGCCTTGTGTTGCCCGCCGTCGCTCCAGACAACCTCGACAATGGCGGTCAATTCTATCCCGTAGTCGGGAACGAAGACTTTAAGTACGGCGCCTTGGTCCATTTCGTGCGCGGTTCGCAGCCGCAGCCCCGACCTGCTTACCTCGTCGATCGTCATCTCCTCGGAGAATGGAACGAGGTGGGACGTGGCCCCCTCTACGCGCGCCTTTATGGAGACGGCCGCCCGCGGTTCTTTCCGCCGGTCCTCGTCCCGCTCATCCATCTCGTTGGCTTCGGCAAGCAGGTCGTCGTAGCACCCGGGACAGACCAGGCGATACCCAAGACCAGCCACCGAAGCCATCTCGGGCATGTGAGCTATATCGAGAAGCTGGCTTGCTCTTTCACCACATCGGTCGCAGATGCCCGACATATACCAGTAGCTCCTTGCGCAGACCCAAGGGCGAGTCTGGAGCGAATCCTTTATTCGTTAGACGTCTCTTTCGCGATCTGGCTCATTTCGATGCGCCCAGTATATTCAGAATCGTTATTCGACTCAATAGGAGTTTTGCGGCCGGTCTGGAGTTTGCCAGTCTGGGGTTTGAACGAATGCCTCTGGGAGAGATTGTTCCGGCAGCGCCCTTTTGTCTACCTCGCAGATTTCGCCCACATGGTTTGGACGGAGTGACCGCAACGGTAAAAGAAGACGTTCGGTGGACGCCGCGCCCGATCAAACAACTTTGCTCGGCGCAGCCAAGAACACTATTTGGGTTTGGGAAACGGGCAATGCCGCCCCGGATGCAAAACTACTTGGAACGTCTTTCCCGAGTGGCCGAACGCGAGGGCTTTCTCAAAGACTGGAACCTTGCCGGCTCAATGACACCACTAGGCGATCTCGAAAGCGCCGACGCTGAGATCGCTCGGCTCTTCCGCAAGTCCGTCGAGTGCACTGCCCGCCAACTCGCCGAGTAGAACCGTGTCTGTTTACGTTACCGATCCATTAGTCTGGCCCCGTTCGGAATTTGCGGCCTGAGGTCCGCCTCGCGGTGAGCCGCTTTGTTCCGCACGACCGCATAGACCATCAAGCACAACGACGCGGAGACCATCACCCATAGCGCGACATCTTTTTTGTTCACTCGTCTCATCGTTCGCCTGCGCTTCCCGGCCGCTTTGAACTGGGCGGCGGCTCCGCGGACTGGATGGTCGCCGGCTCCTTTGTAGGCTGCACAAGCAAGACACCCGCACACAGTTCATACTTGGCGCTAGCCATGAGTGACTTGCTAGCGAGCGTCGCCGCCGCCAATTGCCCCCCGTCAAAGTCGACCCTGGCCAGCTTTCTGAAAACGGAAAGATCATAGGGCTTGCGGTTGTACTCTTCCGGATCATCCACTACGGTGCGGCCGAGCGAGAATTTGTCGTCGAACTTCACCATCGTTGTGCTATGGTACTCCGAAACCCATGGGCTCGGAGGATGATTGTCATGTTTATTAAGCGACTTGACTGCATAATTGAGCGTTTCCACAGCCCTGGTCCAGTCGAAGTTTGCATAAATTGCCGCCACGTCCAACAGCAAATGAGACTGCATTGGGGAAGGATCAAGTCTGACAGATAGAGTTATGGCTTCCTGCAGGCTCTCATTAGCGTACTGACGGTCTTTCTTCGATGCCGATGCTCCCAATCGAATGTATGACCTCGCCCTTAGTGGCGCCGATGAGATCTTTTCAATCAAACGCCCAACCTCCAGATAGCTCTCCGCCTTATCCACAGTGAGCCGAATCTGGTTAAAGCGCAACGAATCCTGCATCTCCACTTTTAGGTCGATTCCGGATATTTTAGAGATTGCGTCCGATGCCTTATCAAATTTGCCCCAATCGATATAGTTGGAAGCAAGGGAAGCGTATGCCCGGTCGCGCTCCGCCGCGTCACCGGACTTTTCGGCAATTTCCTCAATCCTGGAGATCTCGTTCGTTTGGCTGTGTGGGGCGGATGGGATGTTCTCGGCTATGTGTTGCTGGGGAGGCGCCAGCGCCTGAATCGCCTTCACGACCCAGGATTGTACCCGCGGAGAAGTATCCGGGCGGAATGCCTCGAAAAGCGGCAGCTTGTCTTTAACCATCCTGATCGAGTCAACGGACTTCGCCACGCTTGTTGCGTCCTTGCCAAACACTAGCGCGGTAATCGCGTCGAGGAAGCCTTCTATAACTTCCTTTGTTTGGGCATCCTGCGATGCCTTCTGCATCACTTGTAACGAACCACCGGAGAATGGAGATGTATCGGTGACCCGTGCCAAACCAAAGTTCAAGACACTTATCTCTTCTCCGGATGGCATCGACTGGACCTGCCGCTCGGCTTGTAGGTAAAGCAACCGGACAGTTGGATTCTGGTCACTCTTCATGCGCGTTAGGGCAATAATGAACGGGTTCACAACGCAATACTTCAGGGATTGCGATAGAAGCTTCGCGGCATCTTGTGCTCGACCGGCTTTCAGTTCGTCGAGGGCGCCGCGGGCAAGCAACTCAGCCGCGGCTACCCTCCTTGTGGACGGTCTGGTCCCCCATAGCTTGTCTTCGACGACGGGCGGCTCAGCCGCAACTGCTTTGGCCTCGTCTTGATCGTTGCTCGCCCGCATTCGCGCCAAGTCATCTTCGATTAGCTTTCTAGCAGACGGATCGCATTTGGTTGCGGACTCGGCCACCCGCACTATCAGCGTCTCCGGCATGATCCGTTCTCTGTCAGAATCCTTGCTGGTTTGCCGTTGGACTGCGTAGGCGAAGGCCTCGCGTAGGCTCTTTCTCACGACTTCCACCGCTCGCTCGCGCTGGCCGCTAGCGCAGACCAACGAGGCTAGGGCCGCTTTTAAGCATGCGGATTCCAGCTTGTCGGGCAGGTCGTTTGACTCGAGTAGGGCGTCGGCGATGAACAGCACCCGCTCACGGAGCATTTTCTCCTTTTGAGCTTCCCCACGTTCGATTTCCGCCTTTTCTTTCTCCTCGCGCTCCAGTTTTTCGCGCTCTAACTTTTCACGATTTGGGTTCCCGCCAGCTCCCTCTTGCTGGTGGATCCCCTCTGGCTTCGGCTGCTGGAAAGCCAGACCATATGACGTGCGCATTGGCAGGAGAAGCGCAAGCATAAGGGTGCAGAACAAGACACTCCATGCGCGATCCATAGGTTCACCTCTAGTTTAGGGGGCGTAAAAAAAATAAGTTCCCTTTTTCGAGGAGGCTCACCGCAGAGTCGCAGAGGCCGCAGAGAGGGATGCAGAGGGGGCTTGCTCTCTGCGGCTCTCTCAGCGATCTCCGCGACTCTGCGGTGAAGTTCTCACTTCACCTGCGGTCCTCATCTCGTGCTGCCGCATAACTCAAAACGGGAAGTTATTTTTTTCGTCTCCTTAGTCGAGCTTGCTTGGGTAAAAGGGGGTGCTTAACCGAATTGGGGGGATTATGGTTATCCGCCGGAATCGTATCGGGCGTGAGCGCCGCGTTCTCATTGACACCTCGATTCATCGAGGTCTCGAGTTTGGGCCATTCCATTCCCGCGCCCTCCGTTAGGAGGGCAATGTTTATAGCAAGGATCGGCCGCAACATCCGCCCTCCGCTAGGAGGGCCATGTCCATCTGTGCTTCAAGCGAACAAAAAGGCTGACTCCATTTCAGAGAACACATGGCCCGCCCTCCTACGGCGGGCGGAGCGTCCCACCACACGTACTATAAACATGACCCTCCTACGGAGGGGCGGAAGAAGTGGCCAAACTCCAAAAGTCCTATTCTATTGCCCGACACTCCTACAATATCGCAACCCAACCCTTTTGCGTTCTCAGAAAGCTTGTTACCTCTCGGCGGCCGCTAGTGTACTACGCACGGCCGTACCAAGGGAATTGAAATTTCAAGTCGAGGGCGGCATGCTTTTCCCGAGACGAAACGCGGCATGCTTTCCCCGAGACGAAACATTGACAATCGCGAACGCCGCAAATTAGATTCAGTGTGCAATGAACAAGACATTGGCTTCATTGGCTCTGTTGCTGGCGGCGAGCGCGGTGGCTTTCCCTCAGGGCGCAAGGCAATACCTCAAATTGGGCGACAAGGCTCCGGACTTCGCGCTGCCGAATGGCGACGGGAAGCTGGTCTCGCTGTCGGAACTACTGACGCGCACTCCGGTCATAGTGATTTTCTACCGAGGCTTTTGGTGAGCGGCCTGCACCACGCAGCTCACCAGTTTGGCTGAGGATTACGAGAAGATTAAGCAGACGGGCGCGGAGTTGATAGCGATCAGCGTTGACGATCAAGCCCACGCGTGGTCGATGGGACAGACCACCGGCGCGAAGTTCAACATGCTGTCCGACACCGGCCACAAAGTCATAGATTCATACGGAGTGCTCAACGCCGCCGAGCACGATGGCATCGCTCATCCTTCCATTTTCATCGTTGGCAAGGATGGCCTGATGAAGTATCTGTACGTAGGTAAGAATGCGACCGACCGGCCGAGCGACGAAACCATAATCGAAGAAGTCAAGAAGCTGTCGTCAGCGAAATGAATCCAACGCTTTTTAGCGAGTTTTAACTTGAATGTTACAATTCGGTAACGCGCTCACGGCTACAATTCATCGTCGGAATAGCGAGGCAATGGCGTTGGTCTCTCGGCAGATGAATGTGGACGGTTGAAAGCCTCGAGGTCCGGCCGGCGCTTTATCGAGCACTCGAATATGGCGACAGCGGAAAAGAATCGAACTCGGCCGATACTCGTAGTCGAGGACGATGAGGATATAGCCGACTCGCTACGATACAACCTCGAGCGCGAGGGCTACCGGGTTCGTGTTGCGTCGACCGGCGAGCAAGCGTTCAACTCCGTGCTGGCCTTCCCGCCGAGCTTGATACTGCTGGATCTGAATCTGCCTCAGATGAGCGGGTTCGAGCTATGCCGCAGGCTTCGGTCCGAACCGGGCGCATCGCGAGCGCCTATTCTCATGCTGACCGCGCGGGCTAATGAATCCGACAAGGTGCTTGGACTTGAACTTGGGGCTGACGACTACATAACCAAGCCGTTCAGCTTGAGAGAGCTTGTCGCCAGGGTCAAGGCGGCGTTGCGCCGCTCCGAGGGATTCGAGGCCGAGCAGCCTGCGTACGACGATGGAGTCCTATTCATCGATCCGGCCACCTTCAGCGTTCGCTGCGAGGGAAGAGAAGTGCGCCTCACTCGGAAGGAGTTTGCGCTGCTATACGAGTTGGCTCGCAGTGGGGAACGCGTGATGACCCGCGAATCCCTGCTCGACCGTGTGTGGGGGCTGGCTTATCACGGCGAGACTCGCACGCTTGACGTTCACGTAAGACGGCTGCGGCAGAAGCTCGGCAATCCGGCCATCATAGAGACGTTGACCGGCATAGGCTATCGGCTCCGCGGCGCCCGCAAGCCAGACTAGCCGTAGTCGCGACTTTTGCATTAACGAGCGGCAGCGCCTGCTGATTTGATGAACTCCTTTTCCAAGACCGATGAATTGCTTCCCAGAACGTCACACACCAAAGGCCTCGTTCCAAGAGTCTGGCTGGCGACGTTTGCGGCGGTCGGCCTTTTCGCGGTCTTCGAGCTGGTCAAGACGATTCTGCGTCCTGACATCTCGATCATCAGCTCCCATGTAATAACCGTCATCGCCGCCGGCGTGCTCACGTTCTTCGTCTCTAGATATGCGCTGAGCCGCTACCAGATTGCGCTGGCCGAGGCCGATCGCCAGGCCAGGATAACGGAGGAGAGCAATCGGCTGTTGTCGGGAATCCTGGCCGGCATGCGAGAGGGCGTTCTGATCGTGAATTCGGATCTCGATATCGTGCTCTACAACGATGCATGCGGACTCATCGTGAAGCTGCCGCCACGCGAGGGCGTTGCGGGGGCGGCGCCCTCAACTCCGCTTCACTTGACGAACGCGACGCGCGACCCCGACGTCAACAACGCCTTCCACCAGACCCTCAATCAACGAATGACGGTGGGCGCCAGGTTCGAGACTATTGGTGGAGGCGGCCGGGTCTATAAGCTCAGCGTTGCTCCGCTTGGGCAGACCCTCGCGGTAGGAGTTTTTTTCGAGATAACCGAACTCGAGAGACTCGAGAAGGTTCGGCGAGAGTTTTTCGCCAACTTGTCTCACGAGCTTCGAACGCCACTCACCGTAATCATCGCTTCGGCGGAAACGCTGCTCGAGGGCGCCATCAACGACGAAGAGAACCGAATGCGATTCGTCGAGCGGCTGCACCGGCAGGCTCTCAGAATGAGCGAGTTGGTTCGAGATATATCGGATCTGTCGGCCATTGAGTCCGGCGAGATCGCGCTTTCAATCGAGCCGGTTCTGTTGTCGAAAGCTATTGCGGACGTCGCCTCGCTTTTGGAGCCTCGGGCGGCGGAGAGAAGCATCATCATAAGACGCGACGCGCCTGGCGGTCTCGCCGTTAACGCGGACCGCTCCCGGCTGGAGCAGATACTCTTCAACCTGATCGACAACGCCATGAAGTTCAATCGTGACGGCGGCTCGGTGACGGTGACGGCGCGAGTGGCTGGCGGCCAGGCCCGGATCGAAGTGGAGGACACGGGCGTCGGGATATCGGCCAGCGACCTGCCCCGCATCTTCGAGCGGTTCTATAGAGTCGACAAGTCTCGTTCTCGTAAACCCGAAGGCGCCGGTCTCGGACTGGCGATCGTTAAGCACCTCGTCCACGCTCACGGCGGCGAGATAACGGCTACAAGCGAGATTGGAAGCGGGTCGCGGTTCGTGATGATCCTGCCGCTCGCTTCGAGCGCCAAGGAGAACCACGAAGTACACGAAGCGCGCGAAGAAACAAACGAGCACGCAGGCCAATAGCCACGGCTAGACCAGAGACGGTAGGGGTTTGTTACTGTTAATAGCCATGTTAATAGCTCTGAGTTTTGGGTTGCGCTTTTGGCGGGAAGAAATTGGTTTGGTTCCACAAACTTCAAAACATCACAGGTCCGGAAGAGGGATTTATCCCCGCTCCGTATTCTTTGTGGCTAGGTTCGGGACAGAACCAAGTTGTCATTGGTCAGTGGTTGGCCGGTCCGTGTGACGATGGTTTTACACGTCAGTCGGATAGATTATCGAGGTGGGCTCGCTGAACAGTTTGTTTTTAGGTGAGGTAGTGGTTTTTTGAATTGCCGGCCCTAACCACTGACCGATGACAACTAGATTGCGAATTCTTCCTCCAGCGACAACTGCGCCTTGCGCAACTCGAATCGCGCGCGGCCAACGTTTCCGCGGGGGCTGATCGCAAGCAATAGAAAGTATTCCGGGGTTATGGGCCGAAGCAGATACGTCATCAGATCCGTGACCAAGACCATCTCTTTAAGCTCACCCAGGCACGTATCCGCGGCCACTCGCATACTTCTTCGCAGCAAGGTAGTGAACTCGGTTGCGACCAGGTCGATATCCAGGTCTCGGTCCGGCTGGGCGATCCGTCGTTCGATGGGAATCCCATCAATGCCGAGTATGATCGCGGCGACGCCACCTTCCACGCGACTCAATATCCCGGTCAAGGTTTCTTCAAAACTCAATCAGATTCCTCCAACGCAATTCCCGCAACGCGAACGGTCTTAGAACGCCCGGTTCTTATCTAGATTTCCACCACGCTTGGAGGAGTGTCGCCGCGGCGCGCCTCCTCCACCGATTGGCGTTCGCTTACTGCTGGCCGCCCTTGCCGGCCGCCGCGACCGGTGGCTTTACCGCCGCGGGATCGGCGCTCTTTTGATCCGCGGCCTTTTGATCCGGCTGCGAGGCAGTCCGTTTGACGGCGACTGGATTCACCGTGAGCGTTTCAATCGCGCTGCGTTGCGGAGCCAAACCCGACGGCCCGTCGCCTCGCACGAGGCGAGGAGTGATGAAGAACAGTATCTCGTCCGCGTTTCGTTCAGTCTCGCGGCGCTTGAACAGATTGCCGAGGATCGGCAATTTGGATAAGCCCGGCGTGCGAGTCTGGAACTGCGACTCGCGGTCGACCGTTATTCCGCCCATGACCGTCGTTCCCCCGTCGGTTACCCGAACGGTGGATTCGGCCGACTGAGTGTCAATACCCGGTATGCCGCTGTTCAATTGCTGCGCGATCGCCGTATTGACAGAGTTGTTTTCGGCCACAACGTGCATCTGGACCTCGCCCGTCTCCTCGATAATCTGAGGAGTGATTTCGAGCCGCAGCGCCGCCGTCACGAAGGTTGTGGTGATCGTATTGTTTGAGACCGTCTGTACGGGTATCTGCACGCCGTTTACGATCTCGGCGGTTTGATTGTCTTGAGCCGTGATTCGGGGCGCCGCTATCGTCCGAATCTGGCCTTTCCGTTCGTGAGCCGACAGAGCGGAAGAAATTATGCTCGTGCCGAGCAAGCCCGTGGTCAAACTGAGCACCGAACCCGCGGTCGCCCGCAAAGCGTTCGTTGCGGTGGGACCGATCAGGTTTGGACCTAGCGGATTGCCGCTTCCGGCGCCGCCCGTGCCCCCGCCCGTGCCGCCGACGTTGTTGATGCCGCCGTTAGACAATCCAACGGAGGACGTTTCACCGAGTATGGTAGCGCCACTCTTGCTGTTAACCGCGGCCGCCGCCAACTCCACGCCGATGTCGCGCAAGAAGCTGCGATTGGCTATGACGATTCGGGCCTCGATCTCGACCTGTGGTTCCGGCAAATCGAGCTTCGCCAGAATATCCTCGATGGATCGAATGTTCTCCGGGAGGTCGGTTATTATCAAGCTGTTCGTCCTTGGATCTACTTCAGTCTTTCCACGAGTGCTGAGCCTGCTGTTGACTATCTGGAGGATGCCCCGGTTGCCACCGCCGGTTCCCCCCCCGCCGCCTCCGCCTATGCTGGCGCCTCCTCCTCCGCTGCCGCCTCCTCCTCCGCTGCCGCCTCCCGATCTGCCGGAGCCGGTGGCGCTCAAGGAACCAAACGCACGGGCATATTTCAGGTGAAAGATTCGAGTCTCCAGCGGAATAGACTTAGCCTGCTCCTCTTTGAGATTTCGCTGCGCCTCCTGTTCTTCTCTGATCGCGGCCAGGGTCGCTATCCTGATGATTCGGCCGCCGCCGCCGCACACCGCGCCGAGGCGATTCGCCCGCATCACCTCTTCCATAACCAGGTTCCAGGGCATCTCGGTGACTCTAATGTCAACGGGAACCGCCGCCACCGATTTATCCACTATGAAGTTGACGCCGTACTGCGCGGAAATGAAGCGCAGCATGTCTCGAATATCAACGCCGGCTCTCAGATCGAAGCTGGTAGGCCCGCCGACGAATCCGGGTTCACAGAACGCGCCTTCCTGCCGTCCGCGCGCACCCTGTTGCCGGCTCCCGGCGCTTGTTCCGGCCGGAGGCCCTCCAGCGATTACTCGTTCGCCGGCGCGCTGAGGATCGGTTGCATTGCGATAGCCGGGCGGCGTGGAGATCACGGGAAGCGCGTTAACCTCCTGAGTGATTCTTTCCTTGGTTCCGCTTGAAAGTTGGGGCGGCTTCCCGGACGCCAGGGTAGATCCAGCCGGCGATGTCTTGGCGGCAACCGAAGATGAAGTTGGGGTAGTCGGCGGCGTGTTGTTAGCCAACGTCTTCGCCGCGGCGGGATCATCTTTGACTAGGCTCTTGACACTCGGGTCGGGCTTGATCGAGCTCGGCTTGTCAGCGGAAGTTTTCTTGGCGTTGGCCGCCGCATCCGAGGTCCCAATCACGCCGGTTGCGGCTGGAGCCGGGGCCGTTACTTTGGACCCGACACCCTCGGCGGTTGAGGCTCCCACATTAACCACGAGCGAAGCTCCGTCTCTCGTAACGCGGTAGGGAGCCTTCGCGCCGGAATCAAGAACTACTCGAACGACGGAAGGACTCGGCTGGCCGATGCGGACCCGCTCGACCGCCGCGTTGCCCAATTCGATATTTCTGTTGCCGATCGCGCTGCGCACGCCTACGACGTCGACGACGATTCGCTCGGGATTGGTCAGAGTGAAGTCCTTGAACTGAGCGCTGCCGTCGGTGTCGATGAAGACGCGAACGCCGCCGGCCGTTTGATCGGTTCTGACGTCGCGAACCATCGTAGCGGGTTTATCGGCGGCGGCTCGCGCCGTGGAATAATCAGCCTTCAGCGGCTTAGCGGTTGTATCGGCCGCGGCCGGCTTGGGATTCACCGCCGTTCCAACGGCCTTTGGCTGCACGAAAACGCCGGGCCTTTCGGCCTCGGCGGATTT
Source organism: Blastocatellia bacterium (assembly GCA_023265195.1). Taxonomy (GTDB): domain Bacteria; phylum Acidobacteriota; class Blastocatellia; order UBA7656; family UBA7656; genus QHVH01. The sequence goes on from JAHFUG010000015.1 coordinate 17,445, forward strand.
ATCGGCCAATGGTTCGACGGTTTGCTCCGGCGACAGCTCGATCACCAACGTATTTCCTCTCAGCGACGACCTGTCACGCATGGGACCTCGCACGGATATCTCGAGTCTGGTAACCGCGCGGCCCGATTCCGGCTTTGCGCCAGGTGACGAGGTCTTTTTTACTTTGATCGAATCAACGAGAGCGCTCTTTACCTGATACTCCGAGGCAAGGCTGGATCCGTCTCCGCCTGGCATGTCCACGACTATCAACTGCTCGGTCGGGCGGAACACGGTGTACAGAGGGGGGGCATTCGAATCAATCAGTATTCGCGTTAGCGGGCCGACCGTCTCGTGCCTGAGCGACACCAGCGTGAAGCTCTGGCTGGCTGGCCGCGCTTCTTCTGATGCGGAAGAGAATGTGGATGCAGCGCATGGCCCGGAAATGGCCGATAGGCTCAAGAACGCCGATAGCGCCAGCGATGTGTAATACCTGACTTTGATCTTCATAGCCCCTCACACCTCACACCTGATTACAATTTCCTCTGGACTGGATTCCGCGGAGAGTGGACCAATCTCGTTCGGAATCCGCCGCTCACTACCGCGCCGCCGGTTTTGCGGTTGCGGCCTTCGCAACGACCCTCTCTTGCTCGACCTGCTTGCCTCCGGTTTCAATAAAAGTCTTCTCGCGAAAGATGACCCTGGAGCCCGACGATTCCATCCCTTCGACCTCAATTCGCACGATCTCGCCGTTAAAACAGCGAAGACCGCGCCTCGCATAGAAGGTAGTGCCCGTCGGACCTGCGCGAACAAACGCGCCCAATCCATGCTCATCGCTGAAGACTCCCAATACGTCAAGCTCGCTGACCAGGTATTGGCTCATGGGATCCGGGTCTGGTTTGCCCTCATCCGCGGCCCGCTGCGCGCGCTGTTGAAACTGAGCGCGGCGAACATCCAGCGGCGGGAACCCGAGCGTGACCGGCTTCTTTGGCTTCGTGTTTTTGACAACCAGTCTCTTGAACGGATCGCGGCCGACCGGACGGTATTGCTGGATGGTGTCGGCGGCAGGACCGACGTTCTCTTTCTTCAACGTAGTGACCGTATTAGACCCGCTGCCTGTCTGAGAAGCGGGCGCTTTGCCCTGATCGCCCTTCTGCTGGTCTTGAACCGCAAGAACCGATCCCGGCAAGATGGTCATACCCGCCGCCAAGGCGATTGAAATGAGCGCGGGCGTTGGTTTTCTTGACATCATGTTGAAGCTCGCTATTTGTTGGCCGCGGCGGCCTGTTTGCCCGGTTGGGCGGCCGAGGGCGCTATTGGTTTCTTCGAGGCCATTCGCTCCAGGTTTTCCTGAGACATGAAAAAGATGGTTACCTTGAACGACGCGTCTATGGAACGCCCAGCCTCTTGAGCCGAATCCTGCGCTTGCTTTATGTCAACGTCCCCAACGCTGACGATTCTCTTGTAGAAGCCGAGCTGGGAAAAGAACTGGCCCAGGCTGTCGTAGGACCCCGTGATATCGACCGAAATCGGTTGTCGAGTATAGATCTCGGCGGGCTCCGCCTTCTCTTCGGCGAACCGTTTCAAGTCAAGCCTCTGACTCCGCAGGAAATCCTTGATGCTGTCGTAGACTCGCGATATCTCTACCTGCTCCGGAAGGAAGTCGCGCAGTCTATCAATCTCCTCGCGTCTTGACTGCAGGGCCTTCTCCACCTCGACGATGTTCTGCCTTATGATGCTTCCTTGAAGGTTCTTCACCTTCAGCGTTTCCGTTTGAGCCTTCAGCTTTTCCGTCTGGGCCCACTTCTCGCTGTAGAGCAGAACGTGCGCCGCGTAGATCAGCAACAACACCAGGATGAGCATTATGCCCATCTGGTAAAACCACGGCATGCGGCTAAAGAAGTTGCCTGTTTCATCGCTCGGTTTTGAAATTGTCGTAGCTGAAGCTGCCATCGCTGCTCTCCTTCATTTGCCCTGAGAGGCGCTTTGCTTGTCCGCGGGTTTGGAATCGTCCGCCGAGGCGTCCCGAGGTTTGTTGTAGTCGCAATCGATCTTGAAGTGGAACATGCGGGCCATGTCGTCGGGATTGTCAGCGGCCTTCTTGCCTTCCCTGGCCGCGGCGGCGGCGAGTTCTTCTTTTCCCTCGAGGAAGAAAGTGAGATTGGTGAACATTCCATTCGAGAACTCGAGCTTTTGCACGAAGCTCGCGACCGTTTGCTGGTCGGGCGCGTTTCCAACGATCGTCAACCGGTTGCCTTTCTGAGTAATGGCCTTGAGCTGGAAGTCCGTCGTGCCGCCTGGCACGCGCTCGTTGATGGCGGAGAGCATTCCCACGGGTCCCTTCTGCTCGGCGCGCAGTTGCTTGATGATTTTGATGCGGTCTTCGACCTGCTTTAACTCGGCCTCCAACTCGGTCTTTCGGTCGTTGTCAGCCTTCAGCTTGGTCTCGTCTTCTTTTTCCCTTTTGAGATCAGCGTCGGCTTTGGCGAACTGGTTATTCGTCCAGAGATGGTCGATGCCAACCGCGATGCCGAAGATGAGCAGGGCCGCGCCCAACATGAATATCAACTGCCCGCGTTTGGCGGACACCTTGATCTTCTGAATCGTGACCCGTTGTTCGGCGGTGCCTTCAAGCAGATTGACTTTGATCATTTGGTCACCTCCGCGACCCTGACGCCCAGCCCTACCGCGACCGCCATATTCGGCGACAGTTCCCGCAGATATTCCTCGTCGAATCGCTTGTGGTCGAAACGAATGGAGCGGAAGGAGTCGAATCTTTCGACCGGCATCTGGAATTTTTCCGACAGGTATTCGGTCAGGTGTCCAACCTTGGACGATCCTCCGGCAATCAGCATCCGGTCTATCCCCGGCGAGTCGACCGCGGTGGAACGGAAGAAGTCCAGCGTTCGTTGAATCTCCAGCCCCAGCATCTCGGAGACCGACTGTATCGCCGGGCCAGCCTGCTCCATCGAAGCGTTGGCCTCGGCGGTGGAGCCGCGCTTCAGGCTTTCCGCCTGATCGAACGTCAGGTTGAGCTCCTTCTGAAGCAGGTCGGTGTACTGATTACCGCCCGCCGAAATGTCTCTTGCGAAAATCGAGGTCGTGCCCCGGACGACGTTGATGGTCATGACCGACGCGCCGATGTCCAGCAAAGCCACTGTCTGGTTCGGCGACGGATTGTAGTTGACCTCATAAGCATTCTGGAGCGCGAACGCATCGACGTCGACCACGACGGGTTGCTTGCCCGCCTGCGAGATAACCTGGGTAAATTGAGCGATCTTGTCGCGCTTGCAAGCGACCAGAAGCACGTCCATGTGCTGACCCGATGGGTCGTGCCCGGTAATCTCGTGGTAAAGATTGACGTCGTTGATATCGAAAGGTATGTACTGCTCGGCTTCCCAATGTATCTGTTCGTCGAGTTCTTCTTCGGACATGCTTGGCAGCGTTATCTTTTTGACGATAACCGCGTGGCCCGACAGTGAAGTCGCTACCTGGGTCGTCTTGATGCCGTAATCGACCCAGATCCTGCCTATGCAGTCGCTCACGTAGTTCAGGTCAATTATGTGCCCGTCGACGATGATGTCAGGCTGAAGATTCTGGTGTCCAATATGCAGGAGTTCGAATCCGCCGCGCACCTCTTTTAGCTCAACAACCTTGAGAGCGCTCGATCCTATGTCGAGCCCGACTACGCTCCGTTTCCCTTTACTCCACTTTCCCATCGTGCGTCCTCCCCTGACCTATGTGAACGCCGGACGTGGCTAGCAGCCTCGATTCGAAATGCGCGCTCACGTTTTACGCGCCGGTGAAGGCTGTTATGCCGAGTAGACGGCTCGCCAGCGAATGACCGCGGCGCGCGTCACACCGGGTGCGGCTGAATCGCTAAGGGGCAGCAACAGGCGGGGACACGAACGATGTGAAAGCTTTTAGTTTCGAGAGGAGCAGTTCTTCAGGGGCCGTACGACGACAGATGCGAAGACTGGGCGTAGTTCGTATCGATCAGGATATCCCTCCGCCTTGATTGACCGGCCTATTGCGGCGCCCGAAAGCCCAGTGAGTGCCTGCCCTCCAAGCTGCTCCGGCGTCAAACCGATCATTCCTCGAGAAGGCGGTGTTGCGGCTCTGCCTCCGCGGAATGCCGTGATCTCAGTCTTCAACAAAATCAAAAAGCGAATGACACTTTTCTTGGCGACCTCATTTCTATCACCCGCCTAGAGTGATGTCAACACTATTTTTGACGGGAATGAACGCGGCCACGCATCTCTCAAACGCTTATTCAGAAGGAATTGAAACGGCGCTCGAGCCGTCAACGCCGGCGAAGCGCGATCACGGTCGACACCGTTCGAAAACGCTATTCCGTGCGTGCTAGCATCGATGAATCGAGCGATGTGAGGAGCGCCGCGAGCGCGCGATCCACGGCGGCCTGCTCCTTTGACTCCAAAGTTATCTTCACTTTGTATTCGCTACTTTGGAAGTTGGGATAAGACCCTATCTCGACCTCAGCGTGTTCGGCGGCGACGCGGCGCAGCGCAGGCGCCAGATCGAACTCGTCTTCGCGAGTAAAGACGGCGCGGGAAAAGAAGGGCTCTGCTCGAAACCTCTCCTTGATAGCTTCGAACTTGCTTCGGAAAAGCTCGGGAACTCCGGGCAAGATGAAAACATTCGAGGCGGCGAGTACAGGCCACTTGAGGTTGGACCCGCCGGCAAGCTCGGCGTCTTCAGGCACGTCGGCCATTCGCAATCTGGCCTCATCGGCGTCTGGGCCGAAGTAACCCTTGATCATCGCTTCAAGCTTCGAACTTCGCACCACATTGCGGCCCAGCGCGAGCGCCACGCCTTCGATGGTCACGTCGTCGTGAGTTGGCCCGACGCCGCCGGACGTAAAGACGTAATCGAATTTCTCGGAACACTCTCGGACCGAGGCGGCGATTTCGTCCAGCACGTCGGGAATGACCACGATGCGCCGTAACGAAACGCCCAGTTCGTACAATTCGCCGATCAGAAACCGGGCGTTCTGATCTTCCGATCTTCCGTTCAGAATCTCGTTTCCGATCACGACTATCGCTGCGGTTCTTTTAGGCATATTCAGCGGCTGCCGTTCCGATCTGTGGAGTCATTTCTTTTCAAGCTTGCTCCAATGAGAAGCGGCTACCTGCCATTGTCCGTTGCGTTTCACCCAGAAATCGGTCTCGCGAAACTCCGTCGTGAATTGATTGCCGTCAGCCGCGCCCTTCACCCACCAGCGAGCGCTGACGACCGCGGCGTCTCCGTAAGCTCGAGCTTGGAAATCATCAACCTTGTAAGAGTCGAGGGTGAACTTGGAGAACTCCGCAACGTATTCGGCCTTGTTCGACACGCGTCCCGTCTCGTCGGTCGCGATGAATTCGCTGGCCAGTATCCTGTCCAGCGCCGACCTGTCTTTGCCCTTGGCAAGCTCGATCCACTCCCGCTCCAGCTTCAGGAACTCGGCGGCGATTGGATCCCTCGCTTCCGCGGACTGATCTACGGAACCGCCGGCGCTGGCTTTGACTGTTTCGGATTTGCCGGGCTTGAATTCCGACAGCCATTCGACGTCAATGTTCTCGGCCTTGCGCTTTTCTTTTTCTTTCAGGAGCCAGGAGCCTCGCTCGTTCCAGGGCTCTCCCCCTTCCGGGTGAACGTGGCAGAACGTGCAGTCTTTCGCGCCGAACTTCCTCGCTTTCGCCAGGAAAGGCGGATAAGCGAACGCGTCGGCTTCAAATGCGAATGAGGTTGATGCAATGAACGCCGCGGCGATTACGACTTTGACCCTGTTCACTTTCTCTCCAATCTCAACAACGACTAATTCGCGAGAATACTACAAAGACGGCGCGGACCGGGCAAGGATGTTAAGCCGGCCTCCAATAGCGCGGACGAGTCTAACGAAAACGCGAAGCGACAAGCTTGGGGCTCGTTACATCTTCAAGTCCACGGGCTTCGAGCCGGTGTTTTCAGTTCCCCTCTTATGTTATCGCGCGCAAGTCAGTGAGCGGCCCCCATCGATGCTCACCGTAGCGCCGGTGATCCAGCCGGCTCGTTCCGAGGCTAGAAATCCGATGAGATCGGCAACCTCGGCGGCGTTTCCAACTCGTCCCAGTGGATGAGTCGTCTTGCTGTGCTCGAGGAACGCCGCATACGCTTCGTCGCTCATGCCGCCAGACCGATGCAGATTAGTGACTACGACGCCTGGGCTGACCGCATTGACTCGAATTCCCTTTGGGGCAAGCTCCAGCGCGGCGCAACGAGTAAGCTGATCGAGTCCCGCTTTGCTCACGCAGTAAGCAAGGACTCCCGGAAAAGAGCGATTGCCGGTCACGCTGGAGACGTTGACGATGTTGCCTCGCACTCGCTCGAGGTGCGGCGCGGCAAGCTTCATCAGATGAAAGACCGAGCGGAGGTTTATGTTCATCATCTGATCCCAGACGTCCATCGAAGTCGATTCTATGCTCCCGCTTTTTATCACTCCCGCGGCGTTGATTAGAACATCGACTCCACCCATAACCGACGCCGCTTGTTCCATGCAGGATTCGCATGCGCTTGGTTCGGCGAGATCGCCCGTAACCACCCATGCTTTTCCGCCTCGGGCCTGCCCGGCCAGTGCGGTCAGGACGCCCTGATTTCTCCCCACTACCGTCACGCTGGCGCCTGAATCGAGGAAGAGCTCCGCTGCGGCCTTACCGATTCCGCTTGAAGCCCCTGTCACGATTACTCTCTTGTCCTTTAGTTCTTCGATCATAGTCACCCGGCTGTTTTGTCGAATTTTTCTCGAGCCTTTGAGTAGAAAACCGTCACGCGGCAATGTCAAGCTCGCAATCGCAATAGTAACGCCGCGCTTGGAGTGATGGCCTGGACGCCTGCGTCCCGCGAAAGATCAGCATCTGATCGCTATGTGTCTCGAAAAGGCAGGGCGGCAAAAAAGCGCTGTGCGAGGCGCCTGCGCAGGCTCCAATGAGTATTCTATTTGCGTTTCAGTTTCGAGAAACGGCCTAAGACCGGAAAGACTACGGCCTCCGCATTCCGCACTTGGGACACCAAGACCGGAGACCCTGGCTAATCAGTCCAATCGCGATCCATGAAGCGCACGCATAAGCGTTCGATTCCGTCGGTTCCGACATACCTGTTCCTGACTACGGCCATGCTCTCGAACTGGCGTTCGCGGTTAGTCACCTTAACCCTCTCAATGTCCTGAGGGGCGGACTTCACCAGCAGCCTGGCGCCTTGCCTGCTCAGGTTTTCAGTCCGGGCGGTTTCCTTTCTTATAGTCTCTGACGAGTTATCGAGGTATTGGATGATCAATGTCTCGGTTCGTGGTTCTCTGTCGTCTCTTCTTCTATCGCTTCCCGTCCATTGCCGCGTGCGGAAAACTGCCCACGGCTTTTCCAGATAACCCGCGGGCGGATGTTCCCCCAGGAACTCCAGACCGATTATCCTGGTGCCGTCCGACTGTGGCTCAACGCGCCGAACCAAAGCGAAAACGCTGTAGCCGGGATCCGAGTAGCCATGCGTTCGCAGCTTCAACGGCATGGGAACCATCAAGTGGACTATTGTTCCATGACGAACGCCGCGTCGTATCCGCACTCCAACTCCCAATCTGGCGACGTCCACCGTTTCGGCGACCTCGGTCCACTTTGCTCCGTCGGGGTCATACGAAGTTATTCGAGCGGGAATTCTTAGCTTGAAGCGCTCGCATCTGCGGCGCTCGTCTTTCTCGGACTCGGAAACGCCGTACGCCTTTGCGACTTCTGGACGCGACACGACGCTCTGCACATCAGGCGCCTGCGCGCGAGATTGCTCGGGCTGCCCGGTCTTGCGTCCCTTCGGAAAAGCCGGTATTTCGATCGGAAGAGGCAAAGGCTTGTTCGCCTTTCTCGTAAGCGAGTTGTCGTAGTCCACCCTTTTCCCATAGTTCGACAGCGTCGCGAGCGCCTGAGCAATCCGTTCCATCGCTTTGCTGATTCTCTGCTGAACTTGGTCCGGAATGCCGGTCGCCACCCAACTAGCTGGCGGGGTAAGCTCACCGATCGCGGTTCTATACGCCGTTTTTACCTGATCTCCAGTCGCGGATCGCGGCAGCCCAAGCACCTCGTAGTGAGTGTTGGAACGCTCGACGCGGTTCAACAGAGTCTCTAATCCCAAGTAGTAAGCACTGAGTTCCTCGGACGCGGCGCGGCTGGCGTCAACAGGACCCGATGTTCTCATAGTATCCCCCACACGACGACCTCCGCTCACTGTGTTTTTGGGGCCTGAACAAAGGGTACTGATAGAGATTAGCCTATTATCGGCGTCTTTTAGCGTTTGTCAACAGTGTTTGTAGGAAGCGTGCGGCTGACGCAGCCGTGGCTAATCGCGACTCGCGCCACCCCTTCGGCCCAGGAATGTGGCTACAGAACTTACAAAACTGAAAAGGTTTTACAATACAATTCGCGGAATGCTATTTTCGTTTCGGCCCTCATGGCCGAACGGGTGGCGTATGCGGCTAGATCTCAACTTGATAGAGGTATTCTGTTGTGTCTATGAAGAACAAAGCTTTTCAAGAGCAGCGCAGAGACTCCGGCTTTCTCAACCCACGGTAAGCGGCCACATAAAGAACCTTGAGACCTACATAGGAGCGCGGCTCTTCGACCGCCAGCCTCGCCTGATCACTCCTACGCGCGCCGGCGAAATCTTGTATAGGCACGGCCGGATTATTCTCGACGAGAAGGAGGCTGCGACGCGCGCCCTGCACAAACTGCTGAACAAGATAGAAGGCTCGTTGACCATCGCCGCAAGCACCATCCCTGGTGAATTCTTGCTGCCGGTTGTCATCGCTTCGTTTCACGCGAGATTTCCTTCAGTCAAAGTTGAGATCCGCATTTCGGACTCAGTCAAGGTCTGCGAGGAGGTTCTGAGCGGAAAGGCGGAGATAGGCTTTACCGGCGCCAAACCCGATGCTCTTGGCCTTGAAGTGAAGCCTTTCGCATCGGACGATCTCGCGCTTGTCGCGCCGAACGATAACGAGTGGCGTGACGTTAAGGCGCTTTCGATTGACGCTCTCGCCCAAAAGCCTTTCATAGCACGCGAGCCCGGCTCCGGAACCAGACTCGCGTTCGAGAAACGAATCGGACGATCGTTGGATCAGTTCAACGTCGTCGGCTGCTTTGGCTCAACCAATGCCGTGAAAGAAGCGCTGAGAGCCGGACTCGGTGTTTCGGTCCTCTCGCTTCTTTCCGTCAACCGGGACATTCAGGCCGGCTGCCTGAAGGCCGTTGAAATAGAGGGCGTCGGGGTGATCCGGCGCGAATTTTTCTCTGTTCTCAATAAGAAACTTGCGCCGTCACCGGTCGTCGAAGCGTTCGTGGAATTCGCCTTGAATCCCGCCACGGATGGCGAAGCCGCCGTCGTCTGACTCTCGCACACAAGCTGCGTTTGATTTCGGAATCGCGATGCTGAATCGCGAACTCATAGGAAATAGTTATTGGTATTGCCCTGCTGACGGCTATTAGAATTCCGGCCAGTGCATTCGGAGTTTTTCGCCGTTACGTTTACTTTGTGAATAGCGGCTCTTACTGGAGCACTCTATCGGCTGAGCGATCGAATCTCACGACCGCATCAGGCGAGTCGCTTAAGGAGGATCTCATGAAGAACAGTGCCGTGAAGCGAATCATCGTCAGACTTATTATGACGCCCGTAGCGTTAATAGCGGCCGTTTCCGTAATCACTGGTAGAGTGAACAGTTCTGGCGGTGAGCCCGCCACGCGGGTCTTCGAGCTAACATACAAAGCCACCGTAAGAGACGCGCCCGCGGGCGCGAAACGGCTGAACCTGTGGCTGCCCTACCCCGTTTCAGACGCTAATCAAGAAATCGCGGACGTGCAGATCTCGAGTTCCGCGAAGGCCACGGTATACGCCGAACCTAAGTATGGCAATGCCGTCCTTTTCATAACCCTGGAAAACCCCGGAGGCTCGCAAATCGACGTTGAACTGAAAATCAAGGTTCGCCGAACGGAATACTTAAGAAAGGACTTCGCGAGATTCAACAGAAGCGCATCCAGCCCGCTCGATCCCGCGGTTGCGGAGTTCCTCAAGCCGGATAAATTAGTGCCCATTGAAGGAAAGATAAAAGACTGGGCGTTGCAAGTCACCAAGGGCAAGAAGACAGATTTGGAAAAGGCGCGGGCAATCTACGACTACACGCTGGCGACCATGAAATATGACAAGAGCGGACAAGGATGGGGAAGAGGCGACATTTACTACGCCTGCGACGCGAAGCGGGGTAATTGTACGGATTTTCATGCGGTCTTTATCGGATTCTGCAGGGCGCTAGGCATACCCGCGCGCTTTGCGATCGGGTTTCCGTTGCCGGATAAACGAGGCGAGGGTGAGATCGCCGGTTATCACTGCTGGGCCGAGTTTTATCTGCGAGGTTACGGCTGGATACCTGTTGACGCAAGCGAAGCTTCCAAGCATCCGGAAAAAGCGGACTACTTCTTTGGCGCTCACGACGAGAACCGTGTTCAGGTTTCCTGGGGACGCGACATCACGCTTCGACCTCGCCAACATTCGGGACCCTTGAACTATTTTGTCTACCCGCTGGCCGAAGCCGACGGCAAATCGTTTGACGGAGTGAAGCGCGAAATCAGATTCAAGGATCTGTCGTCAGAAGATTTCGCAAAAGCATTCTAAACATCGCTCGTTGCGTAAGAAGCTGTCGCGCCGCTGGATTTAATTATCCCAGCAAGAGGCCGCGACAGCCTGTTTTTGAAATCCAAGTTGAGCGCTTGGGTTTTGAATAAAGTTCTTGACTCAAGTTTGGAGCGAGTGCTATAGTCGCGGTTCGTTGATCGTCATCAATAGGGCTATGACCAAGAATAGAAAGCTCATGTATTGCATCTGTTGTAGCGCGCTTCAAGCGCGCGGTCGGCCCTTTGTGGACGCTTTCAGCAGGTCTAATACCTGAGTTAAAGCCTCAGGATACATAAAGCAAACCCACTATCGGCTGACCGCGATGGTGGGTTTTTTGTTTTTCTTGTGAGTAAGGGCAGGCGTACTCAATGCACGATAGCTCGTCAAAAACCGGCAAGGTCTACCTGATTGGCGCGGGACCGGGAGATCCCAAGCTCATAACTCTAAGAGCGGTCGAAGCATTGGGAGTCAGCGACGTTGTTTTATACGACTATCTGGTGAACCCCGAGATTCTAGCGCACGCGAAGCCCCGCTCGGAGTTGGTCTACGCGGGAAAGCGCGCAAGCGAACCGGGCGTTTCTCAACAAGAAATCAATGAAATGCTCATCGCCCGAGCTCGTAGCGGGCAAATAGTCGCGCGGCTAAAAGGCGGCGATCCATTTGTTTTCGGCAGGGGCGGTGAAGAAGCGGAGGCGCTGGCCGCCGCGGGAATAGATTGGGAAGTCATCCCCGGAGTCTCGGCCGGTATTGCAGTGGCGGCGTACGCCGGCATACCTGTCACGCATCGCGGCCTCTCCTCTTCAGTCACGTTCATTTCAGGTCATGCCAAGGATGGAGCGAGTTTCGACTTGCCTAGAATTCCGAGCGACGGAACCCTGGTCGTTTTCATGTGCGCAGCTTCAATTGTGAGTATTGCCTGTGCGCTCATTGAGAGAGGACGCGCGGCGTCAACGCCCGCTGCGATCATTCGTTGGGGTGCGTATGAAGATCAGGAAGTCTTTTCCGGCAGGCTCGGAGAGCTTGCCTCGCTGAATGAAGCGGAACCCAAGCTTCAGATAAAGCCGCCCGCCATCGCGATAATCGGAGAAGTAGTTTCATTGAGGTCAAAACTCCGATGGTTCGGGTCGCCAACACGAGAACACTCTTTTTTCGCTCTGGCCGATTCGGAGCTCTGCTTAACCGGCGCTTGAGGGATCAGATTCTTATGGGACAGCCAGCAACTTTACGCGTTCGAGATCAGGGAATGGAGCAACTGGCCGAATTGGCCAATGTGGCGGCCAGATTGGAGTCATCGCGGCCCGAGGAGATTTTGGAATGGGCCTTCGATGAATTCGGAGCGGGAATCGCCATCGCAACGGGCTTCGGGGCGGAGGGTTTAGTGTTGATTGATATTGCGCTTGGAATCAACGAGAAACCGGACATCTTCTTTCTCGACACCGAGTTCCTTTTCCCTGAAACGTACGAGTTGCGAGATCGGCTGGAGGACCGCTATGGCATTCGGATACGCGCCGTAACCGGAGAGCATTCTTCCGAAGCACAGGAACGCTTGTTCGGTCCGCAACTCTGGGAAGCGAATCCGGATCTCTGCTGCAGACTGCGAAAGCTCGAGCCAATGAAAGAGGCGCTGAGCGGGCTCGCCGCCTGGGTGACCGCAATTCGCCGGGATCAGAGTTACTCGCGGGCGTCGGCGCAGCCGGTTGAATGGGACCACCAGTGGGGATTGGTGAAAGTCAATCCCTTGGTTAGATGGACCAGGGAGCGGATTTGGGACTACATAAAGCTCAAAAATCTGCCCTATAACCCGCTGCACGACCGCGGTTACCCCAGCATCGGATGCACCCATTGCACGTCCTCTGTAACTGGAAGCGAAGACGAACGGGCGGGCCGCTGGCGCGGCCATAAGAAGACTGAGTGCGGGCTGCATGGCGGCGCGGCGCCCTCGGTAGTTTCGATCGTCAGTACGAGTTGAGGTCAATTGAAGATATGTCAGTCAAGACAAAGAAGTTTTGAGTTTCGTTGCACGGTTGCCGGCGCGTTATGGATGTGGTTGTGCTCGCCTCGCCATCTCGTTCTTACCGGCAGCCGTGCGACGATGATCATTCTCCGGGAATCGGCTTTTCGCAATTGGAAACGAGGCAGTCAGTGAACAGCATTGAAGAGATCAAGAGAGGCAGGGACGAATCGGACTTGCTTCCGGATATTTCCCGTTGCGCCGCGCCCGGCGCTCGGGTGATGACGCCCGAGGACGAAGCCTCGTTTCGGAGACATGGCGTCTACGTTCAGCGGCCTGCCGAGGACGGAATGTTCATGGTCCGAATCAGAATCCCGGGAGGCGATCTACTGCCCAGGCAACTGAGGACGATAGCGGATCTGGCTCGCGAGCACGGCCGCGATCTCGCGGACATCACGGTTAGACAGAATATTCAGCTTCATTGGGTGAGGATCGAAAGCCTGCTCGACATATTGAATCGGCTTCGAGACGCCGGTCTTTCAACAACGGAAGCCTGCGGCGGCCGCGTTAGAAACATAATCAACTGTCCCGTGTCCGGCGTCGACGCCCATGAAATATACGATGCCGCGAGCTTGATACGTCAGGTCAACGAGTTCTTTGGCGGCAATAATGATTTCTCGAATCTGCCGAGAAAACTCAAGATAGCGATTACTGGGTGTTCGCTTCGCTGCGTTTATCCGGAGATAAACGACATAGGAATCTTCGCGGTCAGGACAGAGACCGGTCAGGCCGCGTTTAGAGCGCGAGTCGGGGGCGGACTGTCCACGACCCCGCGATTCTCCAAGGATCTGGGTGTTTTGGTAGAACCCGGCGAGGTTGTTGAATTGTGCGCAGCGATCGCGGCGGTGTTTCGTGACGAAGCCAACCGCGAAAGCCGGGAAAGATCGCGGCTCAAGTTCCTGGTTGAGAAGTGGCAAATACCCATTTTTCGCGATGAAGTCGAGACACGGCTCGGCCGCCCCTTGAAGCGCGCGCCACTAGCGGAGGCGGAACCGGTCGACGTCAACGACCGCACGCACCTGGGCGTAAATCGCCAGGGCGTACTTGGACTTAGTTATGCCGGCCTTTCGATACTCGGCGGCCGGACCACCGGCCACGATCTAAGGCTCCTGGCCGACCTCGCCTCAGAGTACGGGAGCGGCCGGATACGAACCACTAACACTCAGAACATCATCCTGCTCGACGTTCCGGACGCGAATCTCACGCATTTGAAACGCGAACTGGATCTGGCCGGCTTCGATTACGAACCAAGCTGGTCGCGAAGAGGCGTCATTGCTTGTTCAGGAATTCAGTTTTGCAAGCTGGCGCTCGCGGAGACAAAAGGACTGGCCGCGGAACTGAATTCGATTCTAGAAACGTCGGTGCATATGCCGGACACGGTGCGAATCAGCGTGACCGGATGCCCGAACTCATGCGGGCAGCACCACATCTGCGACGTTGGACTTGAAGGATCGACAACAACCATCAACGGAGTCAAGCGAGAAACCTTTCAGGTGTTGCTGGGCGGCGGCGCCGGCGCTTACGAAACCTTCGGGCGAAGGATTGGAGCGCGCATACCGTCCGAGGACCTCGCCGAGTCGCTGGTTCGTCTTTTCTCGAGATACAACAAGAACCACCGCGAAGCTGAAACGTTTCAAGAGTACTGTTTGCGTCAGAGCGAGGATGACCTCGCCCGTTTGTTGCGGGGCTATCCGGATGCAATACCCGCCAGAGATATTGTCCACGATGCGCTTCTAGCATCCGGCTAGAGGAGAAGAGAGAGAAGAATATGTGACCGAGAACAGCCAAAATCCAGTTCGAGGAGTTGACGGCGCCATGTCCCACCATAGGTTGCCCAGCCGTGACATACTCCTTGCTACTCCGGGCGTGAGCAGGTCCCAAGCTCACGCCCTTTTTGTACGTCGGCGCCGACTGGGCTCGAATTAGACAAGTCACCTCCTTGGAAGCGCTTCCACGCGCCGATTCACCTCGTCCCAATTCACGTTCTGCGTAAAAGCGTCAACATACTTCGCCGCGGCGGCGCCGTAATCCATGTGATACGCGTGCTCGTACATATCCAGCACCAGCAATGGATGACTCATCGGCGCATTGTGCATATGATCCCAAGCCCAGTAGTTGTGAGCCTCGCCGGTGTGCAGGTTGAACGCGAGAACCACCCAACCCGAGCCGCCGCCGAGCGCATTGGCGGTCCTCTTGAACTCGGCCTCCCACTGCTCGTAGCCGCCGAACCACTGCTTTATGAGATCGACGGCTTTCCCGCTTGCCTTGCCGTCGCCGCCGAGATTCGCGAAGTAATGCTCGTGCATAACAACCGAACCGGTCCTGACCAGCTCCTCCCGTTTCATATCGCCGTAGAGAAAAGCCGGAAGGTCCTTGTCCTTCATCGCGGCGTCCAGCCTTTGTTCTACGGCGTTCAACGCCTTCACTGCTCCGGCGTAGTTATTCTCCCAGTGCGACCGGATGAGCTTCTCCGACAGCCCTTTTAGTTTGGCTGGGTCGAACGGCAGCGGCTTCGGCTGATGTTGTCCCAGAAAAGC
>JAHFUG010000015.1:32745-37593 GCA_023265195.1 Blastocatellia bacterium
GGCCGCGTTGAAGCCCTGGATTTCACCAGTGGGCCCGGCGGCGCGGAGAACATACCCAAGCCTCCCTTCACATTCATTGAAGAGGATATGGACGGCTCCAACCCGAAGGTCAAAGTTAAAGACGCGGCGGGCCGGCATTGGGGCGTGAAGTGGGGATCGGAGGTGAACTCGGAAGTCTTCGCCACGAGGTTGGCTTGGGCAGCCGGTTACTACGTCGAACCTGCTTACTTTGTCGGATCAGGCGTGATCCATGGCGTGACGAAGCTCGAGCGCGCCAAACATCACGTGAGCCACGACGGGAGCTTCATCGACGCCCGCTTTGAGCTAAAGGAAAAGCATGTCACCAAATTAAAGGACGACAAGAGCTGGCGTTGGAATGAGAATCCGTTCGTGGGAACGAAGGAGCTTAACGGCCTGAAAATCATCATGATGCTTACGTCGAACTGGGACAGCAAAGACCAACGCGATGTAAAGCGCGGCTCGAACACGGCCATCTTCAACTACGACGACACCGGCGAAAGCAGATACCTGGTGACGGACTGGGGCGGCTCGATGGGGAAATGGGGGAACTACTTCAGCCGCGAAAAATGGGACTGTCATGGATTCACCGAACAGAACAAGCATTTCATTCGCAAAGTGAAAGATGGAATGGTCGAGTTCGGCTACTCGGGTCAACACACCGATTCCCTGAAGGACAACATCAGCGTGAATGACGTGAAGTGGCTGGTTGGGTTCATCGGCCGCATAACCGATGCTCAACTTCGAGCCGGGCTTGTAGCAAGTGGAGCAACACCGAAAGAAGTCGAGTGCTTCACCGATGCGGTGCGCAATCGAATCGACCAGTTAAAGGAGGCCGCCCGGAGATAGCTGTACAGTCACTGATGTATCTTAGTAAGAAACTATGATTGATTAGCCGGAACTCAACACAGAAGGAAGTCTGCCGCTCGGCGTGCATAGAGCAACATTGACGGAAGTAATCGAGCGGTTTGGTAAGGGCGCGTTCCACGCAGATGGTTAGCCGTAGACTGGCCCGCATCTACAAACTCGTGGCTGGGATCGAACATCTCTACAGGTTTATTGTGTTCGGCTCTTTCGTGACCGCGAAGAGCGAACCAAACGACGTTGACATCTTCCTGCTGATGGAGGATACATTTCACGTTGAGGAGGTAAGCGGCGAGGCAGCGATTGTATTTGACCACGTTGCCGCTCAAAACTACGAAGGCGCTAGCATCTTCTGGATAAGGCGGATGGCGGCGCTGGGAGGCGAACAGACAGCCGTCGCTGATTGGCAGTTCAAGCGCGATGGAACAAGACGAGGCATCGTGGAGGTGGTTGGAACATGATTACAAACGATCAAGAACTAAGAGCTACTCTGGAGCGCATACAGAAATTCCAGGAACAAGTGAGCCGACTGCGCCAAGCGGAGACCAATCCGAAGAACTACAGACTGTCAGTCGGCGGATTTCTAGCGGAACTGGACCGGATGAACCTTGAAGTTCGCGAGTATCTATGGCTGCATCCGGCAGAGAAAGTTGATGACGTATCATTGCTTAGCACCACCTGAGACGGCTTGCAATTAAGTGGGACAGTCAAGGCGCTAGTTTGACTGCGGTGATTACCACTCGTGGGAAGCGCATTTCTGTAGCCGATGTACGAAGGACTTCAATGCTGCGGGACTTCCTATCCCTGAAGCGCCAACTCTGGGAGATCTCATTAACCTGGCAGGTAGCTTTGCTGCTAAGCTAAGTATCTTCGGCATTCTTATTCTCTGGAGGTGGATTTTGTGATCGCTGCAATCTGTATTAGATACCTGACGATCGCGTTGTTAGTCTTTGGATACCCTTCTTTCGCGTTCCCCCAGCAGTTCAATCCCAACCTCTACCAACACCTCCGCTGGCGGTGCATAGGCCCGCATCGCGGAGGAAGAACCGTCGGCGCCACCGGAGTGCCGGGTCAACCCAATGTCTTCTATATCGGCGTCAACAACGGCGGCGTTTGGAAGACCGATGACTATGGCAGAACCTGGACGCCTATCTTTGACGATCAACCGACCGGTTCGATCGGAGCGCTTGCGGTCGCGCCTTCGAATCCGAACGTCATCTATGTCGGTAGCGGCGAAGGTTTGCAGCGGCCCGACCTTTCAACCGGCGATGGCATGTACAAGTCGACGGACGCGGGGAAGACCTGGCGGCGTCTCGGGCTTCGCGATGGCGAACAGATCAGCGCCATCATAGTCGATCCGCATGACCCGAATCGTCTCTTTGTGGCTGTGCTCGGGCATCCGTACGGCGCCAACGTCGAACGCGGCGTGTTTCGCTCGACCGATGGCGGTGAAACATTTCAGAAGGCGCTCTACAAAGACGAAAACACCGGCGCGGTCGCTCTCGCGTTCGATCCCTCTAACTCGCGAACGGTTTACGCTAGCCTCTGGTCGGCGCGGCAAGGTCCGTGGGAAAACGGCTCTTGGCAAGGACCCGGAAGCGGCCTTTTCAAATCCACCGATGGCGGCGTCACATGGGGGCAACTCACAAAGGGACTTCCAACGTTTGAACAGGGCTTGGGACGAATCGGCATCGGAGTGGCTCCGAGCGATCCGGCCCGGATTTACGCGACCGTAGACGCGACCGATCTCGGCGGAATCTATCGCTCCGATGACGCCGGTGAGAGTTGGCGGCGCGTCAACTCCGAAGCGCGGGTGTGGGGGCGAGCCAGTGACTTCGCGGAGGTGAAAGCTGACCCAAAAAACAAAGACATCGTTTATTCATGCAATACCTCAACGTATCGCTCAACCGACGGCGGCCATACGTTCACCGCGGTCAGGGGCGCGCCGGGCGGCGACGACTACCACACAATCTGGATCAATCCGGACAATACAGACATCATTTTGCTGGCGAGCGACCAAGGCGCTATTATCACGGTCAACGGCGGCAGAACGTACAGCTCGTGGTACAACCAGCCGACCGCGCAGTTCTATCACGTCATCACCGACAATCAGTTTCCGTATTGGGTCTACGGCGGGCAACAGGAGAGCGGCTCGGCAGGCGTCGCCAGCCGAGGCGCCGACGGACAGATCACGTTTCGCGAGTGGCATTCGGTCGCCGTTGAGGAGTACGGCTACGTCGCGCCTGACCCACTGAACCCCAACATTGTTTACGGCGGCAAGATTACACGCTATGACAAGACAACCGGACAGGTTCAGAACATAGCGCCTGACGCAATGCGAAGCGGGAAGTATAGATTTCTTCGCACGGCGCCGGTCATCTTCTCGCCGGTTGATCCGCATGCTCTTTACTTCGCGGGCAACATATTGTTCAAGACAACCGATGGTGGGAATAGCTGGCGGGAGATCAGCCCGGATCTGTCCCGCGAAACACCAGACGTTCCGGAGAGCATAGGCGTCTTTCGAACCGCTGACATGGCGCGAATGCCGCGCCGGGGCGTCATCTACACCGTGGCGCCGTCTTACAAGGATGCAAACCTGATTTGGGCGGGGACTGATGACGGGCTAATTCATCTCACGCGCGACGGCGGCAAGACGTGGACGAACGTGACGCCGGCCGCTCTAACCTCATGGAGCAAGGTGTCGATCATTGACGCGGGCCGGTTCGACTCTGAGACGGCTTACGCGGCGATCAACAGAATCCGGCTGAACGATCAACGTCCGCACATTTATCGAACTCACGACGCCGGGAAGACCTGGCAAGAGATCGTGAAGGGGCTTCCCGTCAACGAGCCGGTCAACACGGTTCGCGAAGACCCTGTTCGCCGCGGGCTGCTATTCTGCGGAACCGAGCGCGCCGTGTACGTCTCGTTCAACGACGGCGATGACTGGCAGCCACTGCGGCTAAACATGCCGGCAAGCTCGATTCGCGATCTGGTAATTCACGATGACGACGTCGTCGTGGGAACACACGGCCGCTCGTTTTGGATTCTCGACGACATTACGCCGCTGCGGCAGATCAACACGCAGGCGGCGTCATCGGAAGCGTTCCTGTTCAAGCCTCAGATCGCGTATCGCGTTCGGTGGAATACCAACACCGACACCCCTTTGCCGCCCGAAGAGCCCGCTGGAAAGAATCCTCCAGACGGAGCGATCATCGACTACTATCTGAAATCCCCGGCGTCCGGCCCGGTAACGCTGGAAGTCTTCGACAGCGCGAACAAGCTAGTGCGCCGTTTCTCGAGTTCGGACAAACCGGCCACGGTTGATGAAAAACAACTGAACGTGCCGACCTATTGGGTTCGTTCAGAGCAGGCTCTTTCAACGGAAGGGGGAATGCAGCGTTTTGTGTGGGATCTTCACTATCCAGCGCCGGCGGTGGAGCGTTATGACTATCCGATCTCGGCGATTTATCGCGACACTGCTCGCCATCCGGTGGGGCCGTGGGCGCTGCCCGGCGAATACAGGCTGACATTGACCGTGGGAGGGAAGACGTATAGCGAGCCTCTGATCGTGAAGATGGACCCGCGAGTGAAGACCTCTTCCGCGGATATAGACCGGATGTTCGCTCTGTCCTTCCAGTGCTACGAGGGGACGAGTCAGACCCGTGAAGCCTTGGATCAGGCTCGCAGACTCAGATCCGAGCTTCAGGCTCTGCGCGATAGAACGGGTCAGGGTTCGCTGGCGGATGCTATTTCGTCGCTAGCACAAAAGGTCTCGGCTCTTGAAGGAGCAGGTGGCGGCCGTTTCGGAGGAGGTGGACGCCGCGGCGGAGGCGCGAGTCAACCGAGCTTGGCCTCGTTGAACGGTCAATTACTCTCGTTGATGCAATTGCTCGAAGGCGCGGACGCCGCTCCGACAACGCAGGCCGTGGCGGCGGTAGCCGAGTTGACGAAATCGCTTTCAGA
>JAHFUG010000139.1 GCA_023265195.1 Blastocatellia bacterium
CCCGGAACCCCGAACTCCAAACTCCGAACTCCCGGAACCCCGAACTCCGAACTCCAAACTCCGGGAACCCCGAACTCCGAACTCCGAACTCCGCGAACCCGGAACTCCGAACCCCGAACTCCGAACTCCGAACCCAGAACTTCCGGAACCCCGCACTCCGCACTCCGCACTTCCGGAGGCCGCCATGTCTAAGCCCTTTCTCGGCGTCGGGTGGTCTTTCCCGGTTGCGGTGAATTCGAACGGCGCGTTGAAGATCGCGCAATATGAAGAGAGCGTGCGCCAGTCGATCTGGATCATTCTAGGCACCGCGAAAGGCGAACGCATGATGCGGCCGGATTTTGGCTGTGGCATCTACGATCTCGTGTTCGAAGCCAACACCGCTTCGACGGCCGGGCGCGTTGGCCAGGAGGTCAGGCGCGCGCTGCTGTTGTTTGAGCCGCGCATAGACGTCCTCGACATTCAAGTGCAATCCGAGGGAAGCGGCGAGGTGTTGTTGATCAGCATCGACTACCAGGTGCGCGCTACCGACAACGCATTCAATCTTGTCTATCCATTCTATCTCGAAAGGAGCCTCGCATAGTGCCGGTGTCCGCCCCAAAAGTTGATTCGCGCACGGCCGCTGAGATCGCCGCGCGGGTGAAGACATTACTCGCCGTCTACGCGCCGGACTGGCGAGAGTTCGATCCCGTCACTGGCCAGCCTGATAACGTCAGCGCGGCGCTGATCGGCATTTTCAGCAGGTTTTCCGAGTTGATCATCGAGCGATTGAATAAGGTCCCCAACAAGAATTTCCTCGCCTATCTGGACTTGCTGGGCGCGTCGCTGTTGCCGCCGGCGCCGGCGCGCGCGCCGCTGACATTCGCGCTGGCAGCCGGGACCACGACTGACGCCATTGTTCCCGCCGCCACTCAAGTAGCCGCGGCCCCTGCCGAAGGTGAAAAGACCCCGGTCATTTTTGAAACTGAACGTGAATTGGTAGTGACATCGGCCCAGTTGGCTTCGATTTTCTGCAAGAGCCCGGAGCAGGACGCGTACGCCGACCTCGGTTCTATCAACTCGGCTGGATTGCCGAATGGGCTGCCGGTCTTTCTCGGAACTACCAGGATCGAGCACGCCTTTTACGTTGGTCACGGCCGTCTCTTCAGCTATCCGGGCTTGAAAGAGGTTCGCGTCAAGATAACGACGGCCGGAACAATCGACGATCCCGATTCCCTGGCCACTCAATGGGAGGCGTGGAACGGCGAGCGATGGGCGCCACCGAGGATTCCAGCGAATGGCGGACCGCTGGAGCAGATCGTCAGAAGCGGGCCGTCGCGAGTGGCCGCCGGCTCCGACGTGATCTTCAGCAACCTTTCGCCTTTGCCCGGAACCAGGAGCCTGGACGTAGGACTGGAACGTAGGAATACCGAAACTGAGATGAGTTGGCTGCGGTGCCGATTGCTGACTCCAATCACTCCGGCGGACGAACGTCGAACCGGGATGGTGCGGGCAAGCCGGTTGCCGCAAATCGCCGCGATCAGTCTGCAGGCGACGGCCGGCAAGGCCCGTCTCGCGGTGGATACGGCATTATGTAATTCCACCCCGGTCGACGTCAGCAAGGAATACTTTCCTTTCGGAGAGAAACCGAAGTTCGGCGACACGTTATACCTGGCGGTCGATGAAGCGTTCTCTGAGCGCGATTCCGCGGTTACCCTTCACGTCAATCTCACGAATCCAGCCGGAGGGGCCGCGTCCCCTATTCCCGCCGCAAAGGCTGACCCGGGCACAACGGTCACATGGGAATTCTGGGACGGGAGTTCCTGGAGTGTGCTTGGAGCAGCCAAGGCCAACGAGGATGCAACGAGTCCGCTGTTTAGCGACACCACCAGAGCGTTCACGAAGAATGGCGACGTCAAGTTCACGATCCCAGGGCAGCCGGCAGTGACCGCGGTAAACGGCGTCGAGAAATTCTGGGTGCGCGCGCGATTGACGTCCGGCAACTACGGACGAGAGGCGGGATTCAAGCTCAAGGATGAGGCAAGGCCTGAACTCGGATACTTGCCGATCAATCCGGATAAGCTGGAGTTTGGATACCAGCTTGCTCCAGCGACGTACGCTCCACCTTCCATCAGTTCTCTAACCGTCGACTATGCTTTCACAAAGACCGGCTCGCCGGAGTCGGTGCTGTCATACAACGACTTCACTCTCGAAGAGCAGAAGAACCCGCGGTTCGCGCCGTTCAAGCCGGCGAGCGGCTCCACGCCCTCGGTCTATCTTGGCTTCACTCTCCCGCCGGGGCGCGCGCGCTTTCCCAATCGAAAGATCAGCGTCTACGCGGGCCTTGATGGGTTCAAGTATGGAGAGAAGGTGGTTCCCCTTTCGCCTACTCGCGGCAGAAAGCCGGGTGACCCAGGGGATACAGTAGTTCACGAGTTCCTGCTGACTAACCCGCTCGCCAAGGTTGTTACGTGCGAGCTCAGATCGACAGGCGCCCAATGGACCGCGACTATCAATGTGTTGAAGCGTCCGTCGGGTGGAAGCATGAATCCGGCGCAATTCCAACTTGATCCGAGTGAATCTGTAGACGTGCGGGTCGGCGTTTCGATACCGGCTGACTCGACGGCGGGCGAACGCGACCGAGGGTTCCTCTCGCTGACTGTCAAAGCCGATCATGCTGCCTCGTATGCGGCGGCGTTTGAAACCACCGCCGGCGCTGGGGCCGTGGCCGAGACGCCGCGCGTGGTCTGGGAGTACTCGGCGGCGAATGGCTGGCCGGCGCTGCCGGTTAGAGACGACTCCGAAGGATTCGCCAGGCCCGGGCTCTTCGAATTCCTGGGGCCTTCGGATATGGCTGCTCGAGAGGAGTTCGGGTTGTCGCGACATTGGATCCGAGCAGTCTGGACGAGCGGCGATTACGAGTACGACCCGAGGCTTCACCGGATGACGCTCAATACAATGATGGCGTCGGCTTCAGTTCTGATTCGAAATGAAGTGCTGGGATCCAGCGACGGCGGCGCGAGTCAAAAGTTCCGTACCACGCGCGCTCCGGTTTTGGACGGGCAGCAACTGGAGGTGCGAGAGCGTGAAAATCCCTCCGCCTCCGAGCAGAAGAAGCTCGTCGAAGAACAGGGACGAGTCTCCGTGATCACGGCGGCGGCCGATCAGACTCGAGAAATCTGGGTTAGATGGACCGAGGTTCCCGACTTCTACGGTTCAGGGTCTCGCGACCGGCATTACGTCATAGACCATCTTACCGGCGACGTGCTGTTCGGCGACGGAATAAACGGCCTCAGCCCTCCGCCGGGCGCCGGCAACATCAGGATGACCCAGTACAAAACCGGTGGAGGCGTCGCGGGCAACAAAGCCGCCGGCGCGATTACTCTGCTTAAGACGACCGTGCCCTACGTCGAGAAGGTCACTAACTTCGAAGCCGCTGCCGGAGGCGCGGAGGCTGAAGCATATTCATCGCTGCTCGACCGCGCGCCGCGGACGATTCGTCATCAAGGCCGGGCTGTAACGGTCGAAGACTACGAAGACCTGGCGATGCTGGCGTCACCCGAGGTTGCGCGGGCTCGGTGCGTCCCGCTGTTCGACCTGATCTCCGATCCCGAAGCGGCGCGGAGCAAGCCCGGCCTGGTTAGTTTGATCATCGTTCCACGATCGATCGAGCCCAAGCCGCTCGCCGGCGTCGAGTTGATGAACCGCGTCGAGCGGTTCATCGGCACGCGGAAGATTCCATCCGCGCAATTGGTTGTCGCCGGCCCTGAATACCTTCGCGTTGACGTTGACGTCGATGCGGCGCTGACGTCTATGGAGGGCTCCAGCGAAGTCGAGCTTGCTATCCGTCAAGCGCTCGCCCGATTTCTTCACCCGTTGACCGGCGGCTTGGATGGGACGGGTTGGGACTTCGGCCGCCAGCCCCACAAATCCGATCTGTATGTATTGATCGAGGGTGTTCCCGGAGTCGATCACGTGCGCGTTCTGACGGTGACGCGAACCAACGACCGCACGGGCGTGGTGATTGAAACAAAAGAGGGAGAACCCGGAAGCGAAATGGGACGGTTTCTGGTTTACTCGGGAACGCACACGATCACACTTAGCTTCGAGGAAGCGTGAGACGAAACTGATATGCCGATAACGCTGCCAAATTTGGACGACCGCCGAT
The DNA here is from genome assembly GCA_023265195.1 of Blastocatellia bacterium. GTDB lineage: Bacteria > Acidobacteriota > Blastocatellia > UBA7656 > UBA7656 > QHVH01. The sequence continues at coordinate 4,145 of JAHFUG010000139.1, forward strand.
ATCAGGACCTTGTCGAAGACGCGCGCCGTTTGATTCCGGCGTACGCTCCGGAATGGACCAATCACAATCCCTCGGACCCGGGCGTGACTATAGTGGAGATGTTCGCGTACCTGGCCGAGATGCTGATCTACAGGCTGAATCGGGTGACGGACGCCAACCTGGCGGCGTTTCTCAAGCTAATAGACGGGGTCGACCGGCAAGGGATGGGCCGCGAGCAGTTGGTAACGGCGACGCGCGGCGTTGTCTTGGAATTGAGGCGGCCTCAGCGGGCGGTAACCGCGGCGGATTTCGAACAACTGGTAGTCGAGGGTTTTCGGAATCAGGTTGCGCGAGCCCGGTGTGTGCCCGAGCGCAGCCTCGAGTCGGACGATCCTCAGACCCGAAGCAAGGCGCGGCCTGGTCACGTCAGCGTCATCATCGTGCCAAAAACCGCGCCAACTGGAGCACAACCGGTTCCTGGAAGCGGTCTGCTCAAAAGCGTGCGCGATTACCTAGAGCCGCGCCGGCTGCTGACCACGCGCCTTCACGTCGTTGGTCCGCGATACGTGAAGGTCGGCGTGCGGTTTACCTTGACTCTGAAACCGGACTGGCTTGAAAAGGACGTTCGCCCGGAAGCAGGCAGAGCGTTACGAACCTTCTTGAGCCCGTTGACCGGAGGCGCTGATGGAAACGGCTGGCCGTTCGGGCGCAACGTGTACGTGTCCGAGCTCTACGAACTGCTCGATGGCGTAGATGGCGTTGATTTTGTAACGCAGTCCAAAAACACGGCGGCGTTAGAGCCGGAGTTGATAGTGACCGATCCGCACCGGCTAATAACGAGACGATCGGGCGAGTTGATAGCGGTGGAGATTCATCCGGACGAGTTAGTGGATCCGTTCATCAAGGATGATGACATAAAGATCCAATCACCGTCCGGGACGGCGTAAACTGGAGAGCGATCATTCGAATGTCTGCAAACGGAAACCAACCGCCAAGCGTTTTGCTCGACTATCTGCCGGCCGTTTACCAGGAGGACGGCTTCCTGGGGCAGTTTCTTTTAGCTTTCGAGAAGCTGCTGCTTGGCCTCGGCGAAGAAGCAAAGGTCTCGAGCGAAGGCTTGGAGGCGAAGATCGCGGGCATCGCCACGCTGTTTGACCCATTCGCGGCCCCGGAGGAATTCCTTCCGTGGCTGGCGGGATGGACGGCGTTTAGCCTGAGAGCCGATCTGGAGACGCCGCAGCGGCGAGAGTTCATATCAAAGATAATCCGGCTCTATCGCAGGCGGGGCACGCTCACGAACCTCCAAGACCTTCTCGAGGTCTTTGTCAAAGGGAAGCACAGGATTACCGAAACGACCTCGGACCAGCTTCAGATCGGGGTGAATTCGACGGTTGGCGTCAACACCTGGATAGGAGGCGGCCCGCCACACTTTTTCACGGTTACGATTTCATTGCCGAGAGCGGACCCTCAGACGATAGAGCGCCAGATCGAGATAGCACGGTCGCTGATAGAACTCGAAAAACCGGCTCATACGCACTACGCGCTAAACGTCAGACACCCGAGCCTCAAGATCGGCGAGCATTCCACTATAGGCGTCGATACGTTGTTAGGAACCGCTGGAGACTAATAAGGACGGAAAGGACCACTATGGCCGAAATAAAACGACCCAACTATTTCACGTCTCAATTCCTGGAGGAAGGCGATTTTCAGGACGAGCAGTCTTACCACATGAGCATGCGCCGGAGGCACAATCGCACGCTGCACCGTTGGGGGGTTGTCGAGGGGCTCCAGGTGAGTAAGACCGCGGCCCAACAAGTGTCCATTACGCCGGGTATGGCGGTCGACAACCAGGGTCGAGAGATCGTGCTTCCAGCCGATCCCGCGCCGCCGCCGATCAATCCCGGCGTAACGGCAAGAAACACCGACGTCTTCATCACGATCGCCTACGCCGACGCTCTCGACGCCGCCGACGCCTACACCACGGCGGGAGTGACGGGAAAATTCAAGAAAACAACTGAGCGGCCCGAACTAAAGGCGCAATTGGCGCCTCCCACCGACGGCTCCGTGATCATACTTGCGCGCGTGTCGGTCGCCGCCACGGGCGACGTCGGCGCCGTTGATAACACCGCGCGTACGGCGGCCAGCAGCGTGATTGCGCCCGGAACCGATCTCGAAGTTCGGAGCCTGAAGTGGGGTAACAACAGCCGGTTGCAGATAGATCAAGGCGGCAGCATCGAGCTTGGCGGCGACAACGCCACGGCCGGCACGGGGACTCCCTACATTGACTTTCACTTCAACGGCAAGACGGAAGCATTCAATGCGCGAATCATCAACGACGGTGATGGAAGATTGACTCTTCAGGTCCCTGTAGTCAGGGCAATCGGCAACGTCGGCATCGGTATCGCGGCTCCGAGTGACAAGTTGGATGTTGCGGGCAATATCAGAATAAATGATCAGAACCTCTTCCTAAGGGGCGGCGGGGACCAGAATCACGCTATCGGGTGGTTTGGCGGCGGCAAGCTCTTTGCCGGCGCAGCGCTGGACGGCCCCGCTGTCTTCGGGTTTGCCTCGGGCGCATTGGGAACAACGCAAGGCGGACAGCGAATCGCTCTCCACTGGAATTTCAACGGCAACATCGGTATAGGAAATTCAATTCCGAGTGGTCGATTGCAGATTAATGGGAATGCGGACCAAGGAGGCACATTGCATTTGGTTCCGGACACGAGTAAGGGTCCCAGTCACTCACACGTTCACTTTGATCCCACGGGAGATTGGTACATTCGTTCCGCGGCGCCAACAGGGAAGGTCGTTATTCAGGATACCGGCGGTAATGTGGGGATCGGAACCGCGGCTCCAACCGCAAAGCTGCAAGTGACTGGGGGAGCCATCATGCCGGCAATCGGCAACAATGAACAATCCGGCATTCAATTTCCGCCGGACCCCGGTGTCGGCGCGGGCGACCGGGCCTTTATTCGCTATTACGTCGAGTCCGGAACCGAGACGACGAAGCTGATGATCGGCGTGGCCAACGACGCCGATGATACGATCGGCTTCACTCAATTCGGCGCGGAGCGAATGACGATCTCGGGCGGCAACGTCGGCATCGGGACCGCGACGGCTCCCGGCTTCAAGTTGGACGTCGGCGACAGAATGCGAGTCAGACAAGGAGGCTCCGCTTCGGCGGGCATTTGGCTTTTCCAGAATACACCGGCGGCTGACCGCGCTTTCATCGGGATGGCCGCCGACAATCAAGTGGGCCTTTGGGGCAGCACTGGAGCCGGGTGGGGACTGGTTATGGATACGACCAGCGGCAGCGTCGGCGTCGGAACGACGGCTCCAAACGGCAGGTTGGACGTGGCTAATCTCGTGCGGTTCGGCTTGAATGAAGGCGGGTCCGGTCCCCGATCCATCTCATTCGTAAGAGACCCCGGCGATGAAATAAACGCGGGCAAGATCTCCTACAGGGGTTGGGATCCCGGCGCGCTTGGCATCGTTGGCGCCGGCGGCTCCCCTAGAAGAATAACCATGTGGGATGATGTGACAATCCACGGCAAGTTGGCGGTGGACGGCCCAAAAACCGGGTATATTGCCGATCAGTTCGTGAACAATCTCGGAGAGGCGCTCGAGCAAGGCGACCTGGTCGTGATAGGTAACAATCAAACTTCTCTTTACTATGGAACAAACGACAATATTCCCATTCCCGAGGCGGACCTCACGGAGACTGCCTACGATACCCGAGTCTGTGGCATCGTCGCCGAAGTGCACGCTACTCTCGAAGCGGAAAAAGAACAGCCGAGTCCGAAAGGCAAGAAGACCTCGCAACCCAACGTGAGCAAGAAACGCGTTAAGGGCGCGAAGATCGCCGCACGCGCATTCACGGACGAAGAGATGCGGTCGATGACTTTGACAAGCGTCGCGCCGAACCAAATCGGCTTAATGGTCACGCTCGGAACGTTCGCTCACTGCAAGGTCGACGCCGACGTCGCTTCGATCAAAGTGGGCGACCTGCTGACGACTAGCACTACAAGGGGGCACGCTCAGAAGGTCCTCGATCCGAGTAAGGCGACCGGCGCGATCATCGGCAAAGCGCTCGGCTCTTTGAAGAAGGGGAAGGGCAAGATCCCGATCCTCGTCTCCCTGCAGTAGCCGTTCTAGTTCATTCCCTCGCGCCGCCTTTGTGCGGCGCCGGCGGAATGACCGAAGTGAGGTGATCAACTCGCGCTGAAATGAGCCGCGCTAATGACCCGGCTTGATGAAACGATGTTCGGCGCTCAAATTCAGGTGGTAGTTCAGTTTGGTCTTGAGTGCGCCCGCGCGCCCGGTTCCCAGAGTAGCCACGGATCAACGGCGCCTCTTCGACTCGCGGATCCGCGAAGATCAGCGTCACGCAGTCAGCGGCGATCAGCGGTTTCTTCCATAGGCGTTTCAGTAGGCTCAAACTGGACAACTACTCAAACACAATCTCTCCAGTGCGCCCGGCGGCACAGGATAATGAGGCAGGCTTAAAAAATGAAAGAAGAACTCCAAACGAGACTCAATGATCTGAAGAGAGAATTCGAGATTGGCCAGAAGCGGCTCCGGGAGCTTGAAGCGGAGCAATCGGCGGTCCGAGAGACCATGCTCCGAATCAGCGGGGCCATTCAGGTGCTGCAGGAGCTAATCGATGAGGCGAAGAAAGAAGACCACGAGGGCGGCGAGCCGCTCGAAGCTGGAGCGGCCTCTTGACTGAGTTTGGCTCGCCTCCGGAATTTGGCCATTTAGAGGAGAGAGAGGTGGGATTTGGCGTCTACCTTCTCATCTCCGTGACTCCTGGGACTTTTTGTGGCTATGAGATTCCGCCCCGAACGACTAGTGGCGCTTGGCGGAAGTTTCGGAACGGATTAACCGCTGATTTGCGCTGACCGCGTAACGCTGATCTGCGTTGATCAGCGGGCCGAAGGCAGCGTAGATCAGCGATTAATGCGGACGCCGGATTCGGCCGCGCTTTTGGAAACGCCACTTCCAACTATTTCCGCCGAATACCACTAGCTTAGCTTAGCTAATTTAGCTAAGCTAGAACGTAATCGGTTCGCGAGGCGCGCCCCGGCCGGTATAATGCGCTTATGCTGACGAGGCTGCTTTGTTTTTTCATTCTTATCTGGAATTCAGTAGCCATTGCGCCCGCCGGAATTCGTCCGCAAAGACTCGCGGGGCTTGCCGCTCCGGACTCTCCGCGTCCCTTGCCCTTCAACCCCGGCGAAACATTGGTCTACGAGGTCAATTTTTCCAAGCTGTTTTTTTCGGGGACGATTGGCTCGCTCACGCTGACCGTCGCAACCCCGGGCGGAGTGAAACACGACAGCGTCGAATTCAAAGCTGAAGGCGTGTCAAAAGGCTTTTTCACCTGGCTCTTCAAGGTCAAGGTCAATGACAGGTTCGTCTCTTTGGTGAATGCGGATGACTTTGGGCTCGAATCCTCAACGCAGAACATTGAGGAAGGCCGAGTTCGCCGCGAACAAAAGCTTACAGTCGATCGAGTCGCGGGCAAGGCGGCCTACACCGTCAAGAACCTCGCGCAGAAGTCACGCGGGGACAAATTCGTTGAAGCCGAGTCGCCCGCATGGGTGCAAGATATTCTCTCGGCTGTCTATTACATTCGCACCCAGCCGCTGAAAGAAGGGGACAAGATCACGATTCCGGTCATCGACTCCGCCAAGCTGTATAACATCGACGTTATCGCCGGCAAACGAGAAGACGTAACGGCAGGCAAATCGAAATATCGAGTGGTGCAGTTGGACGTGAAGGCTTTCGACGGCCGCTACGTCAAGCGGAGCGGCCAGATGTCCGTCTGGGTGACAGATGATCCAAGCCACACGCCGGTTAAAGCCCGAATCAAGACCGCCGGTTATACAGTCCACATCGAACTAACCCGCAAGAGCAGCCAGGCGAGTGTTGGAAATTGACTGCGGCCAACGCAAAGGTTTTCGACAGATATGGGTCTCCTAGTTCGGGCCTGCAGTCTGTCTTCTCGCTGTGTGCCGTCTGCGCCTTTTTGTGGCCATGAACTTCCGCCAAGCACAACCAGGCCCTTATTCCCGTGACTACGCCAAGCTTCGACTCTCGTCGCAACGATATGTCGTTCTTACTTATGCGCGACCATTTGTTGAGATTAAAAATTACGTCGTAAAGTAAAAAACAAAGAAAAAATGTGATATTTAATGTGAATAATATAACATATGTGATTGACAAACTATCAGGTAGCGAGTATAAAAGGGGTCTCGATTTACATTCGCTAACCGAGGAGTCGAACTAGTTTGAAGTATTGCCCAGTGTTTTTCCAAGGTGTTTGCCGCAGCAGGGCGTACTTGTAATCCATACGGGTAAGGAGGGAAATATGCGGACGGTACGAGATGAAACTGTCGATGCGATCTTAAACGACCTGAAGCTTGCATCGAGTCGGCAAAGCCCGATCGATCAAACCACCGGCGGCGTTTATTGCCTGAATAGGAATCTGGAATGTGTTGCTTTTAGGCTGGGCGACCGGACGCTGCTTCTGGAATTTCAAATTCCATATTTCCTGACACAGGTTCAGATCTATGAGGAAATCCTCTTGAAGACCAAAACGGGCGGGTATTTCGTGCCCAAACTGGAGCATCGCTACCTGAACGTATCGTTCCTGAGCGATGATTGTGTGCTCACGCAATTGTGCGCGCTTCCCGCGTCGGAGCTGCCCGCGGTCCAGACCGCCCTGGCGGACGCCATGCGTAACGCGGTCATCGTTTACTACCGTTCATACCCCAACGCCAACCAGTATTTCTACATGTTTGACGCGAACACAAAGGACTTGATGAACCAAGTGTGTACGGATATCTCTCCGGCCTTGCAGGAGAAATACGCCTTTGAGTATTACGCGAATCTGGCTGAGCCATACGGGGGATTTTCATTGACATCCAAGAGTCTTTGAGGAGGCGAACAAGATGGCGACCAAGCTGAGTGTTTTCCAGATCGGCATTGCCGGCACTACCGCTAGCTCCACCAACGAGCTTTACGCGAACAACAGGCAGCAGTGCAAGGTAGTTATCAATATTCTCAAGGTGACGTGGGACGGCAGTTCGTGGCAAAAGACGAATCTGACGCAGAGTGAGATCAATAGCCTTACGGTACTGCCCTATTCGGCTGCTCTCTTTCCGCCCCAGGCGCCAGGCTGGTCTTGCGACACCGCCGCTAACAGTTATACCAGCGGTCTACGGCGGTCCGCGCTCTCTTTCGAGCAGTCGGGACCGTCCAGCACGGCAGAGACGGTAAGGCAAGTGGCGTCGAGGTCGACAGCGAACGACGCCCCGGAGGTATTTTACCGGTACATGCGGAGCGCCACTACGCAGCGGCAGGACTTCATGGCCTGCGTTACTTTGGATGACGGAACGAAATACTCGACGCACTATGATAACGGCGATGAGAGGTATGAATCGGTTATCGGCATCCAGCCGCAAGCCCCATACGCTCTGCGCGTCGCCGACCTCGCGTCGTCCCGCCAAGACGCTTATCAAGTGGAATACGAAAAAAATAAGTGGATCGATGTCGATACTTACTATTGGACCTTGCCTAGCGGACTGTGGATTCACGGTGAGAGCTTTAGTGGCGCGGGCTGGACGACCGATAAGCTTGAGTTTGCCTATGGCAAGCGCGTCGACAACGTGCTCCGTCTGGGAATGGCCATCAAGGTCGGCGTCACGTCCCTAACCGTGGGAGAAATCGACGGTCAGGTGGCAAGTAATTACGCGCCTAACCAGGTCCCGCTCATCAACGCCAATACGGTGATGCGAGGCGCGAGATACTCAAATGAGAATACTAACAACGGCGCAAACTACGACTACCGGCTGTACTGGACCGTCATAGACAACTTCGGCTGCGAGAGCCGCTTTGTTCTCATCGCGAACACCGCCGACAAGGGTGACACGCTGACGCTTCTCGACGCTTGAAGGTTGCGGCTAGATGGCGACGGAGTATTAGAATGGTGAAGATCCACAGCGGTGGCGCCGGCGCGTCTTCGAATCGCGCTCAACGAATTTCCGCGGACCGGACTCCTCCGGATGCGCCTCGCCAGCCGATCCGGTTGGCGGACGAGAAACGGGGGCGCCGCGTTCCGCCAGGGCGTAAAGGGCGGGCCGGCCCCGGGCCGCGTGTTCCAACGGATCAATCCTCGGATCCTCCGGAGGCGAGAGCAGCCTCATCCAGCAGCGGAGTCTATTCAAACGCGTTCAACTTCACTTCCTATCAGGATGGAAAAACGGACCTGAGGACCGGGCAATTCAGCGCGGTGGTGAATCTGGCGACGATCCGTCCGCAGGGAGCGTGCGAAGCCTCCAGGGACATCAAGCTGGTCTTCTCCGCGCTCAGCACGACCAACGCAGGGTACGGCGTCGGCTGGCGGGTGGCCAACAGCCAGTTCGATCTCGCAACGCTTGTCCTCACGCTCGCGAGCGGAGAAACCTATACTTCCAATCCCCTCCCGCCCACCGGTTATCAACTCTCATTCAAAGACATGAAGTTGAAGAATGTCGCGGTCGTGCGGACGGACGGCTCGACGATGACGATCTACTATATTGACGGCACGGTCGAAGTCTTGCGTCAGCCCACCGCGGGCGGCTTGTACCGGACGGTGTCATTGATATTCGAGAACGGGGAGACCTTCGCCTACAGCTACTCGACCGGGGGCGCGCTGATTCGCATAATGCACGTCGCCATGGCCAGGGACGCGCTGACGCTCAGCTACAAGTTCGGCGCTCTCGAAAAAGTGCGGGTCCTTGCGCAAGGCGGAAGAATCGCTGAAATATCCTTCACCTCGTCCAATGAATTGATCACCGCGATAACGGTCCCCTACGACAACACGAACGGCGCTGCCGATCCCAATACACAGCCGAAGTACCTCTATTCGTACAGGGCCACGTCACAAGGCTACCAAACCATCACGGAAATCAAGAATCCCATGGGTGGCGCTCAGTTGATCAGCTACCAGGACCAAGGATTGCGGTATTTCAACAATACCTTCCTACCCGTTGCCGTTCGCTGCGAGACCACACCCGGCGGCGGCCAGCCTAACGTCGTGAAGCTGTACAGGTACAGCACGGACCAGAACTTCACGGGCTACCCGTTCACTAACGGATTTGAGCAAGGAACCGACAATCTGTACCGCGTAACCGGTTCGTATCAATATTGGGGAGAAGAGACGACCATCAATCAGGATGCGGGCAACGCGGTGATTGAAACGGTGAAGACCACCTTCAATAAGTTCCACCTGATGTTCCGCAACGAGACGCAGCGGGGAACGGCGCTCACCACCCAGGACACTATTTACAACGAGGACCCAGCGTTAGGGTTCCCCGCCCAGCCGGCCAACCTTCAGATACCTCGGCAAGCCGTCACAACTTACAAGGACACGGCAACCGGCGCCTCACGCGTTGAAACCGTGACCGTGGAATCGGATGATTACGGGAATGCCCTAACACAAACCGAGGCCTCCGGTATCCGTTTCGAGTACGAGTACTATCCTATCGAAGGCGCGGGCGTTGACTGTCCTCCCGAACCAAGCGGCTACTTTGTCCGCTACTGCCGGAAAGAAACGATTCGACCCGCGGCGGACGATGGCGAACCTCGAATCACGCAAGTGACTTACGGCTCTGTTTCGCAGGTGCAGGGCGGCGGTTACTTCGTGCTGGAAAGAACCCGCTCCAGTGATTCGGGCCTGGTGTCCACGAATCAATATGTGAATGACCTAACGCAGCCGGTGATCCATGGGCGTATCGCCTTGAGCGACGTTGACATCGGCGGAAAGCGCACTTCGACCCAGTTTACCTATGTTCTAATCGGCGCGGAACTCGAGCAGCGCCGCGTCATGAGCGGCTACGACGGGACAGTCACTTCGGCGAGCCGCACGTTCTGCACCATCACCCAGTTGACGTTGCAAGGCTGGAAGGCCGGGGAAACCAGCATAGCGTTCAGCTACGACGTGTTGGGACGGGTCCTCTCTCAAATCGTCGCGCCTGGAACGGCGAATGCGGCCACCAATACCTTCGCCTATCATTTCGCTACAACGAGTCCGTCCTCGCCCGCTTGGCTGGAAGAGACCGATGCAAGAGGAAGGCGATACGCGACGCGATACGACGGCAATGGGCGAATCGTATCCGCCGCGCAGTTAATGCCAGGGGGACAGGAGCGGCGGATCAAGGCATTGGAATATGACCGGCTCGGCAACAAGGCGGCGGAGACCATTTACGATCAGCTCGAGCAAAGCGAGCTGGCGCTTCTCACCCGTTATGAGTACAACGGGTGGAATGAGATGGCTCGGACTATTAAACCGGACGGCAGCGTGGTTTTGTCCGAACGCGATCTGGTCGCTAATAGTTTGACCACTGGTGTCGAGGGACTCAACACGACGGTCAACAGGTATAACGCGTTCAATAAGGTCGAGGAGGTCACGCAAGTGTCCACCAGCGGCGCCAGGCTGAAAACGCTTGAACGCCTGTACGATGGGTTCGGCCGCTGCGTATCCTTGACGAACGTGGATGGACACCAGACCGGCTACGCCTATGATGCATTCGACCGAGTCTCCGAGATTCGAATGCTGCCGGCGGATGGCACTGCCGAGCGCACGGTAAGGGTGAGTTACGCGGGCTTCTCCAAAGCCGACTTGCCGACCGAGATCGAGGTTAACGGCATTATCCTCGGCCGGCGCGGTTACGATGGGATTGGCCGCATGATCTCAAACGCCAACGGAGAAGCGTCGCCGTGGACATACGTTTACGACACTGAAGCAATGCGGCCTTCCACTTCCACTTCCCCAAGAGGCATCCGCCTGGATTACCGCTACAACCGTGATTTGGGTATCTTGGAGGAGGTGACGAGCCCAAGTGACGGCGCCTGCCAATTCACGCACGATCCGACAACAGGAGAGACAACCGATTCGGTCAACAGCACGGCGAACCGCCGGAACACCTATGACGAGTACGGCGCCAAACAGTCGGAACGGGTTACCGCCGCCGGCGATTCGACCGAGGCGATTTATGCATTCTCTCCGGCGGGAAGGCCGCTTAGGGTTACGACAACGCAGGGCGGAACCTTGGTGCAGCACTATGATGAATTCGGGCGTCCTCAGCAAAGCGCCGGCGACGGGTTCGCTGAAAACATCACCTACGACTCCTTCGGCCGCGTTGTGTCCGTGAGGGTCACTCTGGCGGGTATTACGTTGGAAACAGCAATCACCTTTGACGGTTTCGGCCGCGAGGCGGCGCGCACGCTGCGCGTGCAAGGGGCCGAATGGGAAACTATCCATCGAACTTACAGCGACGCTGGCCAGCTTATCGAGCGTACAACGAACGATGGCGCAGGCGCTTTGGTCTGCCGGGAGAGCTTCACCTACGACGCGTATTCCCGCCTGATCTCGTTTGCTTGCGAGGGCAGTCGTTATCCCTCGGACAGCCAGGGCCGGAAGCTAAAGAGCCAGGCTTTCACCTATGATGCGCTGGACAACATTGCTCGCGTTGAATCAAGCTATTTGGACGGGACATCCAACATTGGCAGCCGCGGCTACTCCAGTACGATTCCAACTCAGTTAGTCCGAATCGAAGAAACTCAGCCCTCGGGTGTTTACACGCTTACCTACGACGCCGATGGGAACCTCGTCAGCGATCATAAAGGCCGGACCTTTGGTTACGACCAGTTCGGCCGCTTGAGCGCGTCTTCTGCCGGCGGCTTGTATGGTTACGACGCCGATGGCCGGCTCCTGGCGCAAACGCCGCCGGGCGCGCCGTCTCTGCAATTCTTCTACGCCCACGATCTGCTTGCTGGGCAGACGCAGGGCGGCACGTCGGTCTCATTCCACCGGGACGGCGATGCGGTGCATGGCCGCACCATCCAAACCGGCGCGACCAAGCGCAGTGAGGTCAACGG
>JAHFUG010000522.1 GCA_023265195.1 Blastocatellia bacterium
GGTTGCCAGAAATCCATAGCCCTGTGTATCCGCTTCGACTGCAAAGTTGACCATGCCCCTAGACGCATCTTTATGTCCCTGCAACTTGGCCTCCTCCTTGAATAATTCGAAGAGTCTGTCACCGGCTTCGTCTACCCACGATTGAGTATACGCTGCTGGGGTCAGGTAGAGCATCGTTAGCTTCTCGAGAGCCGCTTCTTTACTCGGCGCGGACGCCGCTTTGAAACTCTCCTCAGCCAGTCGAATAGTATCGATTGCCCGTTCCAGGATGAAATTAATGAATCGTTGAAAGTCGCCACTATCCGCGGCCTCCAGGGCGGACAGGTAATCGCGGCGATCGGCATCGAGAATCAACAAAGGAATCGAGTGAGATCGATACGTAAACACCGACGAGATAGCCCGGCTCACTCTTCCGTTGCCATCGGCGAATGGATGCACCGCGACGAACGCGTAGTGCGCATAGGCCGCTTGGCTGACTGGATGGGCCGCGGCAAAACCCTCGCTGCGAAGTTCCTTGCATAGCCTGTACATCTCGCTCGGCGTTAGGTCCACGGGCGCCCAAGAGTGGAGAGAGCCATCAATCTTTATTACATGATTGGGCTGCTGCTTATATCTTCCTTTTGGCAATGGTTGATCTTGCCAACCGAGCGGCGTCAGGACGCGATAGGTGTCTTGCGACTCGCATATCACTTCGTGAAGCCCTCGGATCCACGCTTCCGCGATTTGGACCTTTTGGGTAGCAAGATCCAACACGTAGTCATAGGCCTTTAGTTGAGATTCAAAGAGAGCACGGACCTTAGCGCCTTTCTCATCGACTTTCGCCTCCCAGAACGCCACTTCCGTGGCGACCGTCAGAGTGAAGCCCCGATCAGTTTCGTACAACCCCTCAATGGCGCCCGTATCGAAACCGGCCGCTCGCTTCACGATTGCGAGCGCTCGCGCCAGTAACTCCGGTGACTGCCGCCTGAGTTCATCCAGATTGGCCGAGTAACGCTCCCAGCGCCGCGTATCAATATCGCATTTCGAAGCCCATTCCGCGAATGACGGGAAGGGCTTGTAGCGGGCGTCGGCTTTTCGCGGATCAAACCCAGGTGACTTGTCATCCACCGGCGACTCTGACGGGCTCATAGAACCTCCATTGCCAACCAGGGTCAATAATACTACCTGTTGACCATTATGACCCATAGCGGCATTTGGGCGGGCCGGCTCTTGGAGCCCTCCCTGTGCATTTGCGCCTGCCGCGCTAACCTTTTTGCACTAATATGTCTCTATAGATCATGCGTGGAGATCGTGGCCCTGGCGGCCATTCTTCGGGGTTGTGATGGCGAAGCCGGCTGACGATGAGCCCGATGAAATGCTCGTAGTAGCGGCGATACTCGGTGATTTCGACGCTTTCGATGAGTTGGCGTCGCGTTATCGGAAGGCTGTAGTGCGAGCGGCCCAAGTCATAGTTGGACGCGAGGACGCCGAAGACGTCGCTCAGGATGCGTTGTTGCTTGCCTTCAAAGCTCTGCCGTCGATCGAGGACCCGTCCAGGTTCGCTGCATGGCTGTCGGCCATCACTCGGCATCGCGCGCTTCGCTTCATAAGACGGGAACGCGTCTTGAACTCAAGGCGCGTCGAGATGGATGAATTGCTCATTGAACGAGTCAGCGCGCTCAACCGGCCCTTTGTAGAAGCGCGAGAAGGTGATGAAGGCGTCAACGCGGCGCTCGAGGATCTGGCCGATGACTATGCTCTGGCGCTCCGGCTTCGATACTTCGACGAAATGCCGTTGAAGCGAATCGCCGCATTTCTGGGAGTCGCCGTCTCCACGGTTAAGTGGCGAGTGCATCGCGGAAAGAAGCTGCTCCGCGAGCGATTAATATCAAGAGGTGAAAAATGGAACGAGAAAGAGAAATAGCGAAGCTTGTCAACGTTCTCCGCCGCATAGCGCGTTCGGCGGCGTTTGCGTCAACCAGCGAAGCAGGGCCGGATGCGTCGCGGTTCTGCGCTGCGCAATATAACCGAGTGCTGGCGCGGTTGAACGCGCTCGAGCCGGCCGTCGCCGGCGCATTTGCTCCGCTCGCGGACGCGGCTCCGCCCGGCGTCACCAGAATCGCCTCGCGCGAGCTTGCGGCCTATTTCGAAGACGAATCGCCGCCGGGAACCGGGCGGAGGGAACGCTGCCGCGGAGGCTCGGCGCATGCCGGCTGGTAGCTATCGATCCGATGAATTTCTTTTAGAGGTGATTTATGGAAAGAGAAGTGGAAATAGGAAAATTGGTCAATGTGTTAAGACAGACTTCGCGAATGGCCCTTCAATCCGAGTGGACCGGCGGCGGCGCCGACGCGGCTTCGTACTGCGTGGATCAATACAACCGGGTGCTGGCGCGATTGAAGGAGATCGACCCCGACGTTTCCGCCGTTTTCGAACCGCTCGCGCAGGGAAGCTCGGCTACCGTGGCGGCGATGGCGTGCCGTCAGCTTGCGGCTTATTATCAGGATGAAACTCATTCGCAACGATGGGCAAAAGACTTCGGCGTTACGTTCGACTCTGAAGCCTTTCGGGATTTTTGGCAGAAGGGCGCAAAGGAGATTGAGGACCTTGGCGAATTCATACGCGAGAGCATTCACGAATGGACCAAACATCACAGACCGAAGGAGTGACCGGCGAGAGCGCCAGCCCAATCACTCCGGAGTCAATCTCCAGCGATCATTTTGGGCTGCGCTTTTGGCGGGAAGGAATCGGTTTTTCTCGCCAAAAATGAAGAAGCCACAGGTCGTGAAGCTCCTCGTTCAGGGTTCATTCAAACTTGCAGCAAGAAGAGGAGCGGGGATAAATCCCTCTTCACGACCTGTGATTTTTTCATTTTTGGCAAAGCTAACCAATTTCTTCCTGACAAAAGCGCAACCCCATATGTCCAAACTCCAGTGCCCTCCTAACGGAGGGCCGGAGTGAAAATGGCCAGACCTCCAAGACCCTCGTGACGGCGAAGAATGAGAATCAGTCCGCTTCCAATAGCGCCGCTCTCTGCAACTCGCGTTTGAGCAGTTTGCCCGTCGGCCCCTTCGGTATGTCCTTCAAAAAAACGACGGACTTGGGGCACTTGAATGCAGCCAGCCTGGCCTGACAGAACTCGGTTATCTCTTGCGCGGTGGCCGTCTCGCCCTCGCGAAGCACGATGAACGACCTGACCTCTTCGCCATACAAAGGATCGGGCGCGCCAATGGTCGCCGCGTCTTTCACCTTCGGGTGCTGGTATAAAACCTCGTCGATCTCTCGAGGGTAGATGTTCTCGCCTCCGCGAATGATCATGTCGCTCTTGCGGTCGACGACGTAGTAGTAGCCGTCTTCATCTCTATATCCAAGATCGCCCGTGTGAAACCATCCCGAGCGCAAGACTTCAACAGTCGCCGCTTCGTTGTGGTAGTAGCCCTTCATTATGTTCGGCCCGCGCAGCACTATTTCGCCGACCTTTCCGTGTTCAACTTCTTGATCGTCTTCGTCGAAAACTCTCATCTCGTTTCCGATCGGAAGGCCCGCCGAGCCCGGCCGCCGGCCCTCGCCGATTGGATTGAACGTCGAACGGCAAGTCGATTCCGATAAGCCGTAGCCTTCAACCACTGGATGGCCAAAGAGCGACTCATATGTCTTCATCACTTCCACCGGAACCGGAGCCGAGCCGCACAAGGCGAATCGCAAACTCGATATATCGATTCCATTCGGGACGCCGTTCGGGTAGGTGTGATTGAGAATTGACAGCATCGTCGCCACCGAACCGAAATAGGTTACGCAACGCCGCGAAATTATTTCCCAATGGCGCGAGGCGCTGAAACGTTCGGCCAGAACGATGCCGCCGCCAGCCCATAACATGGCCATCGCGGTCGCCATCAGACCATTAACGTGAAATAGCGGCATTATGATAAGCGAACGGTCCGTCTCTTTGAGTTGAAGCCACTCAGCAATCTGTTCCGCGTTAGCGAGCAAGTTCCCGTGAGTCAGCAAAACGCCTTTTGGCTTTCCGGTCGTTCCCGAAGTGTAGATGATCACCGCTTCGTCGCTTGGAGAGACTTCAGTTGGAGCAAGTGAATCCGACTGGTTAGCGGCTTCTGTTTCATAGTCGATCGGCGTCAAGTTGTTGAGATTCCCATCGCGGCCTTCGGAATCGACGACGATCACGGATCGCAGCGAAGAAACGCCTACGGCGGCTTCGCTCAACACCGGCAGCAGGCTCATCTCAGTGACGGCGGCTACCGGCTGCGAGTCGTGTAGAACAAACGCCGCCTCGGGAGCCGTCAGCAGCGCATTCACGGGCCCGGCCCACGCGCCGATCTTGAAACACGCAAAGTAGAAGATCAGATACTCGGCTCGATTGTGAAGGAAAAGGCTGACTCGATCGCCTTTCCTGGCTCCCGTGGCCATCAACAGATTCGCAGCGCGGTTGACGGCGCAGTCAAAGTCTCGGTGGGTAAACACGCGGCCATCGACCTCTGACAGAAGCAGTTCCTTATCAGGAGAACTCTGAACTCGTGATTCGATAAATTGTCTAATATTTGCTGGAGGCGCAACGGACATGGAATGAGTTTAGCCACGAAACGGGGTTGTCACGCAAGTTGTAGAATCAGCGCGACACGGAGCGGCGCGAATCATCAGTCGCGCTGCACTTGAGTCGGATGCCGCGGGTTCCCGAGAGACCCCGCTTAAGCGGACCAGCGAAGACCTGCGTTGCGCAGCCAGCGAAGATCAGCGCTTATGTCCGCAGCGCCGCTGACAGATCACACAACCAGACGACCGGCTTTGTCCGCGATAGTAATTCTCGCCTGGGCGCCTGAGTTGAATTCAAGGAAGTCGCTTTCGATTCCGTCGCTGAATAT
>JAHFUG010000523.1 GCA_023265195.1 Blastocatellia bacterium
CTGCGTTGGTGGGATTCGGGAAACAGGCCGCGGCTCTCGGTTCGTAGGTTGAGCTTGAACCATCCACCCACTGCCGTGGGTGGGATTCGGGAAACAGGCCGCGGCTCTCGGTTCGTAGGTTGAGCTTGAACCATCCACCCACTGCCGTGGGTGGGATTCGGGAAGCAGGCCGCGGCTCTCCGTTTGTAGGTTGTGCTTGAACCATCCACCCACTGCCGTGTGGGGGATTTGGGAAAGGGAAGAAGGCGGCCTTATGTAGGTTGTGCTTGAACCATCCCCACACTGCCGTGTGGGGGATTTGGGAATGCCGCCGAGCGGCTGCTGGTTTGCGTGGTTGCTGATTGATTTGCACAAACAGCTTGACTATTGGTCCAAAAGCGATAGAATCGCGCGCTTCAAGATCCTCTAATTGGTCCCGGGCGAAGACCCTCAGTCAAAGCCCGAATCTTCGGAGCGAAACAAGACGTTGCAGGCCGAAACAACATCCGCGGCAGACACTACTTTGCGTGATTGGGTCGCGCTGACCTTCGCGGCCGGCGTCGGCTCCCGCACGGCGGCGCTCTTGATCGACAGGTATGGCTCTCCCACCAATGTTCTCGAAGCCGGCGACAGGGATTTGGAACGAGCAGGACTGAAACCGGACTCGATAAGATCCTTGAAGAGCGCGGAGATCATCGAGAAGGCGGACCGTGAAATCGCTGCACTCGCACGCCTCGGAGGCGGAGTACTGACGCTGACTGGGGATGATTACCCGCACCTCTTGCGGGAGACGTACGACCCTCCGATCGTGTTGTATTCGATCGGTGACTTGCGCGGCGCGTTAACTCAGCCGGCAATCGCCGTAGTCGGGTCGCGCCGGTGCTCTACCTATGGGCGCAACGCCGCCGAGATGCTCGCGAGGGAGCTTGCTGTACGTGGCGTGACCATTGTTTCCGGACTGGCTCGTGGAATTGACTCGGCGGCTCATCGAGGCGCGCTCGACGGCCGGGGGCTTACCGTAGCGGTAATGGGAACCGGATTGGATTCGATATACCCGAAAGAAAATGCCCGTCTTGCCGAGAAGATCGCCGGGGCGGGCGCGTTGCTGACCGAGTTTCCGCTCGAGACACCGCCCCTTTCGCAAAACTTTCCATTCAGGAATCGGGTCATCAGCGGAGTCTCGCTGGGAGTTCTGGTCGTTGAAGGCGCGGAGCGCAGCGGCTCGTTGATCACCGCCCGCATGGCTTACGAGCAGGGGCGCGAGGTCTTTGCCGTGCCCGGGAACATAACGTCCGCGAAGAGCTTCGGGCCCAATTACTTGATCAAGGACGGAGCGAAGCTGGTTCACACGTGGCGCGACGTCGTTGAAGAGTTGCCCTCGGAAATGAAGGCCGCGATTCTCTCGGGAGAGCGGGCCGAGCCCAAGTCGAGCAATGCGGCCGCCCAAATGAAAATGGACGAGATAGCCCTGTCCGCCTCGGAGAAAAAGGTGCTCGAGATGTTGAATCCCGACGAGCCGGTTCACATAGATCAACTCCTGGCGAAGACCAAGCTGCAATCGGGCGAGTTGATGGGCGCCTTGTTGCAACTCGAGATGCTCGACCGTGTGAGGCAGCTACCGGGCAAAAGTTTCGTGAGAAGGCTATGAGAAGGGAATTGATGAACGGGGAATGGGGAATTGATGATTGATGATTGATGAACGGAGAATGGGGAATTGATGATTGATGATTGATGATTGATGAACGGGGAATGGGGGATTGATGATTGATGATTGATGATTGATGAACGGAGAATGGGGAATTGATGATTGACAATCGCGATGAGCCTGCAATTGATGAACCATTAATGCAGCATCCATCATCCATCATCAATCATCAATCATCAATCATCAATTCCCCATTCATCAATTCCCCATTCATCAATCATTATGTCTCCCTCGCTCAGTGGAACCGATTCGGCCCGTCTGCCCCCTCTTTGGCCGCGCGCCAGATTCTTGACACGATTTTGGCGTCGAAGGTAGAGTCGAAAGTTTGGATGCGTCTCGTGAAAGACGGCATGTAACTACTCATCGGATTTGGTTAGAGGTTTATGACAAAAGTACTAGTAGTAGTTGAATCGCCTTCGAAGGCAAAGACCATCAATAAGTATTTAGGCGCCGGCTACAAGGTTCTGGCCTCCGTTGGTCACATTAAGGATCTTCCAAAAAAAGATATCGGCATTGACTTCGACAATAATTTCGAGCCCACCTACGAAACGATTCCAGGCAAGGAGAAGGTAATCAGAGAACTGAAGTCGGCCGCTAAGGACGTTGAAACGATCTACGTGGCGACCGACCCCGACCGTGAGGGCGAGGCCATTGGCTGGCATATTAAAGAAGAGCTTGAAGGCCGTGGAAAGAACAAGAAGGTTGTCCGCAGAGTCCTCTTTAATGAGATAACCAAGTCGGCTATACAACAGTCCTTCAACAACCCCACCGACATCGACCAGCACCTGGTCGACGCCCAGCAAGCCCGCCGCGTGCTTGACCGCATTGTCGGCTATCAGGTCAGCCCGCTGTTGTGGGACAAGGTCCGGCGCGGGTTGTCAGCCGGCCGCGTCCAATCGGTCGCCCTGAGGCTGGTTGTCGAGCGCGAGCGAGACATTGAAGCATTCGTGAAGACCGAGTATTGGACCATCGCCGCCAATCTCGCAGCGAAGCTCCCGCCGCCGTTCGACGCGCGCCTGTTCAAGGTGGATGACAAGACAGTCAAGATCGCGGATTTCGCCAAGGACCTGAAGAACACCGAAGTTCACATACGTGACGAAGTACAGGCGGCGGCGATTGTCGCCGAGTTGCAATCACAGGTCTTCGTTGTTTCATCCGTCGCCACCAAGGAGAAAAAGCGCAATCCGGTGCCGGCTTTCATAACGTCGAAGCTTCAGCAGGAGGCTTCGAGAAAGCTCCGGTTTCCGGTTAAGAAGACGATGCAGGTCGCCCAACGATTGTATGAGGGAATCGAGATCGGGGACGAAGGCGCGGTTGGCTTGATTACGTACATGCGAACCGATTCCACCAGGGTGTCCGACGCCGCGCTTTCCGAGGTCCGCGGCCTCATCGGAAGCCAGTATGGCGCCCAGTACTTGCCCGAGAAAGCGATCCACTATCGTTCGAAGAAGGGCGCTCAGGATGCTCACGAGGCGATACGGCCCACTTCGGCTTTCAGAACGCCGGAATCGGTTGCGGCTTATCTCGGGAAGGACGAGATGGCTTTATACAAATTAATCTGGCAACGGTTTGTTGCTTCTCAGATGCTGCCGGCCATCTTCGATCAAACCACGATCGACATCAGCGCGGGCCGGAAGTACCTGCTTCGCGCCACGGGCTCGGTGCTCAAGTTCGACGGCTTCCTCAAAGTCTACGAAGAGGGCAAGGACGAAAAAGACGAGGAAGACGCCGAACGAGCGATGAGTCTCCCGCGAGTTGAAGAGGGCGAAACGCTAACGCTGAACCGGCTCCTGCCCGAACAGCATTTCACCGAACCTCCGCCCCGCTTCACGGAAGCGACGCTTGTAAAGGCTCTTGAAGAGCAAGGAATAGGACGGCCTTCTACTTACGCCGCGATAATGACGGTGATTCAGGATCGAGAGTATGTTGCTCGGAAGGAGGGCCGCTTCTTTCCAACCGAGCTGGGATTCATAGTCAACGATCTGCTGGTGGCCAGCTTCGACGATTTATTCAATGTCCAGTACACCGCTCACATGGAAGAGGAGCTGGACGAAATCGAAGAGGGCAAAGTTCGCTGGACCGACACGCTGGCGGAGTTCTACGCAAAGTTCACGGTCGATCTCAAGGCGGCCAAGGAAAACATGCGGGACGTAAAACGCCAGGAGATCATCACCGATGAGAAGTGCGAGAACTGCGGCTCGCCGATGGCGATCAAGTTCGGGCGTTACGGCCAGTTTCTCGCTTGCACGAACTATCCGGAGTGTAAGACGACACGCGACATACCCAAGCCGCACGACGAAGCGGGCGAGGAAGCTCATGCCGAAGCGGCCGAAGAAACCTGCGATAACTGCGGGCGTCCGATGGTGCTTAAGCGCGGGCGGTTTGGCCAGTTCCTCGCTTGCACCGGTTATCCCGAATGCAAAACCACTAGAAAAATCCAGAAAGGCGGCCAGTTCGCGGCTCCCGACGTCGTGCTGGAGGAGAGTTGTCCTCAATGCAGTCAGCATCTCGTAGTAAAGCAGGGCAGGTTCGGACCTTTCACCGCCTGCTCGAACTATCCCAAGTGCAAGTTCATCAAGCAGGAAACGACCGGAGTCGCGTGCCCCGAGTGCGGAGGCGACATCGCCGTCAGAAAGGGGAAACGCGGCAAGACCTTCTACGGCTGCGCCAACTATCCCGCGTGCAAGTTCGCGCTTTGGGACAAGCCGCTGCCTCAGTCCTGTCCGAAATGTGACAACAGGTTCATCGTCGAGAAGTACAAAAAGGACGGAACGAGAGAACTGGTCTGCAAAAATGAGGGCTGCGACTACAAAGAGCAGATTGCTTCAGAGGTCTCCGAGACGGCCGCGGTTAGCTAGCGAGTCAGGCGCGTTCAATGCCGGGGTCCGTTAGTTGAAGATCGCACTCGGTGGTCACCTGTCGTTTTCAAAGTCAGTGGCCACAAATCAAAGTTGCTATCTAGCGTCTCCCAACTTGGAAAAGCTTTAGGCTGTCTCGCGCCCGCATTAGATCGCTGGGTACGACTAAGCGCGTTTCAGCCAACGGGTCAAATCATCTTTGGATTTGAAATCGAGCAGCGCGTCACATAAGGCTTCCAACCGTCCCACATCGAGGCGTCTGATTTCCCGCTGCGTTGTTTGCGACAGCTTGCCGAACCGGCGTTCGAGC
>JAHFUG010000140.1:0-2374 GCA_023265195.1 Blastocatellia bacterium
TAACTGAATAGCGATGAATGATGATCGCGAAGTTCGGAATCTGACTGCGCCTCTCTGTATCAAACACCGAAATAGACGGCAAGCGCTCGAGGAGAGTTGTGACTACGAATCTCGAACTGTCAATCCAATTCTTTTTGCAGTTGGCCTTTATTCTAGGTGTCTGCCGGCTGGTAGGCATAGTCGCGCGCCGTTTCGGCCAGCCGCAAGTGATCGCTGAGATGGCCGCCGGCGTGGTGATGGGGCCATCGGTATTTGGAGCGCTCCTGCCGGGTTTGCAAGGGCTCCTCTTCCCAAAAGCGTCGATGGCGATAATCTACGCCGTGAGCCAGATGGGACTGGCGTTTTACATGTTTCTAGTCGGATTGGAATTCGACACGGATTTGATACGCAAGCGGCTCCGAAGCGCCGCCTCGGTGTCGGCGGCCGGAATCATACTGCCGTTTTCCCTGGGCTGCGCGCTAGCGTTGCTTATGGCGGGAAGCAGCGGCAAGTTCTTTTCACAAGGCGTGGCTGGATGGCAAGCCGCTTTGTTTTTGGGCGCGGCGATGTCGATCACCGCGTTCCCGATGCTAGCCCGCATAATCCACGAATGCCGCTTGACCGGAACGCCGCTCGGCGCGCTGGCGTTGACCGCCGGCTCGATAGACGATGCGGCTTCGTGGTGCATTTTCGCGGTCGTGCTGGCGAGTTTCAACGGCGGCGCGAACATCGCGATAATGGCGATCGGGGGAGGGGCGCTCTACGCTCTATTCACGCCGCTCGTGTTGAAGCGGTTACTCGCGAAGCTGGAGCCCCTGGCCGAGCGTAACCAGGGACTGACCCGTCATATGTTCCCGGGCGTGCTGATTCTGTTGATGCTTTGCGCGTGGTTCACCGACAGGATTGGGATACACGCAGTGTTCGGCGCGTTCATTCTCGGCCTTGCGATGCCCCGTGGATTGTTCGCCCGCGAGTTGCATAGGCGCATAGAGCCGATAACCACCAGCCTGCTGGCGCCTCTTTACTTCGTCTATTCGGGACTCAACACGCGGATTGGTCTCGTTGATTCGCCCGGCATGTGGGCGCTGGCGGGAGCCGTGCTGCTGGCCGCCTGTCTTGGCAAAGGGGCCGGGTGCTGGATGGCCGCTCGGATGAACGGCGAAACGCCGCGAGACTCGCTGGCTATAGGGACGCTGATGAACGCGCGGGGCTTGATGGAGCTGATCATATTGAACATCGGGTTGGAACGCGGAATCATCACGCCCGTGCTGTTCGCGATAATGGTCATTATGGCCCTGGTGACGACATTGATGGCCGCTCCCGTATTCGAGTTGGTTTACCGGCGTCAACGCCGAACCGATCATTCAGGCGGCGATTTGATTAACGCGCCTGAACCCGTGCTAGCCGCTTTAAACCTGGCGCGCCGCTGAGAAGCGCAAAGCGCGCTCGCAAACCACCACCATCATCATCATCAAAACGACGGCAATAATGGGTCAATCCTGGCGCGTCTTTAAGCGCCTTCGCATTCATCGAGGCGAGCTGCTTGGTTCTCATCAGCCTGCCACAGCCAAACTAAAATCTTTCCGAGAGAGGATTGCTTTATGACTAACGACAATGAGCCGATTAGAGACGTGCTGATCGTCGGCGGCGGTACAGCGGGCTGGATGACGGCGGCCTACCTCGCCAAGGCCTTCGGCCAACAAATAAAAATCACGGTGCTGGAAGCGCCCGGCATTCCAAAGATCGGCGTTGGAGAGGCGACCGTTCCCAATCTACAAAAGGTGTTCTTCGACTTTCTCGAAATCCCCGAGTACGAGTGGATGCAGCAGGTGAATGGTTCCTTCAAGTCGGCGGTAAAGTTCATTAACTGGCGCAAGAAAGAAAACGGCGCGGAGAACCATTTCTACCACCCGTTCGGGATACTTCCGACCATCGACGGAGTGCCTCTTCCGCAATACTGGTTCCTTGAAACCCGCGGTAAGGGAACTCCGGTCGACTACGCGTGCTTCCGCGAGCCGCCGCTCCTCGACGCCAGGAAGTCGCCACTCTTTATGGATCATACGCGGGCGGTGCCGCATGCCTGGCACTTCGACGCGCACCTCGTTGCGGAGTTCCTGGGCAATTGGTCGAAAGCGCGAGGCGTGCGTCACATGAGCGACGAACTCAAGCACGTCGATTTGGATGAACGCGGGTTCATCAAGTCGGTTCATACGGCGAAGGGGGCTCACTTGACGGCCGACCTCTTCGTCGACTGCACGGGATTTCGAGGCCTCCTCATCAACAAGGCTCTGGGCGAGCCTTTCATCGATATGAACGATCATTTGCTGTGCGACAGCGCCGTCGCCGCCGCCGTTCCCAACGACGACGCAAGGCTCGGCATCGAGCCTTACACGTC
>JAHFUG010000140.1:2474-9136 GCA_023265195.1 Blastocatellia bacterium
TGCCGGTGAATCCGCCGGTCTCGGGCGAGGATGATTACTACGGTTCGTTCGATATCGAGTTTCGCAACTTCTGGACGAACGGCAGCTATTACTGCATCTTCGCCGGCATGGGTTATCTGCCCGATCGGCCACACGCGCGGTTGCTGTACAGGCCGGATTCGCGATTGAAAGCGCGAGAGGCGTTCGCTCGCGTCAAGGAAAAGCAAGCCTCTCTACTGGCGAAGCTACCGACGACGTACGAGTACCTCCAACATCTCCACGCCACTCACCATGCCGCCTCGCGCAGTCCGGCCTTGCGGATAAGCCACGGTCAAAAGCATGCATTCGTGAGTGGGCCGGAACGGAGAATCGAGAAAAGCGAGGAACGTCCATACTTGCCGTAGTGCTCGCGTTGTAGAGCAAGAGACGGAGCGAAATCGCGATGGAAGAAACCGCTGATTTCCGCTGACTTCGTAACGCTGATCCGAGCTGATCGGCGAACCGAAAGCGGCGTCGATCAGCGGTTATTCCGGAAAGCCCGTCGCGCACTCGAGATCAAAATGAACCACCAACATCATCGAAGCGACGCGGGCTAACGACCGCTGAATTTTTCGATTGAGCACGATTCTATTTCAGTGACTGGGAGGTAATACACCATGTCGAATGCTGACGTGGCCGTCGGCGAGAAGCCGCCTGCTAATAGCCGTAGCGTCTTGCTCGCCGGCCTTATTGTGAGCGGCGCGATCGCCCTCGCCGTTGTACTTTCGATCGCGCCGCTCGGTCCGCCAAAAGCCGTCCCCGCTTCGGCGGCGTCCGGCGAATTCTCTTCTGAAAGGGCCACGCGCCATCTGGCGTCCATCGCTCGGACGCCACATCCAATTGGATCGGCCGCGCACGACGAGGTTCGCGATTACATCGTTGGCGCTTTATCCGGAATCGGATTGACTCCGGAGGTTCAGAAAGCCGAAGTAGTGGACGCCGGCGCCGTCCCCATCAGCGCCGCGACCGTTGAGAACATCATCGCGCGGTTGAAGGGTTCGAGTGGCGGCAAGGCCGTGTTGCTTGTGAGCCATTACGACTCAACGCCGCTGAGCCCGGGCGCGAGCGATGATGGATCAGGCGTTGCGACTCTGCTGGAAACCGCCAGGGCGCTTGCAGCCGGTCCTCCATTGAAAAAGGACGTGGTGTTTCTGTTTACGGACGGCGAAGAAGCCGGATTGCTCGGGGCGCGGGCTTTTGTGAACGACCCTCGCGCGAAGGATGCTGGAGTCGTTTTGAACTTCGAAGCCCGAGGCAGCAGAGGGCCGGCGATCATGTTTGAAACAAGCGCCGATAATGCTTGGTTGATCGATGGCCTGGCCGGAGCCTGTCCCTACCCGCTCGCCAATTCGCTCACCGATGAAATCTACAAGCGGCTCCCTAACGATACCGACCTTACTGTTTTCAAGAAGGCCGGCCTCTCCGGGCTCAACTTCGCGTTCATCGACGGATATTCGGAGTACCATTCCAGCCGGGACGACCTGGAACATCTGGACCAAGGCAGCATCCAACACCAGGGTTCGTATGCGCTTACCCTGGCTCGTCATTTTGGCAATCTTGACGCTGAGAGTATTTCGAAAGGTTCCGCCGTCTATTTCAACTTATGGGGACCGCTCTTCATCCACTACAGCGCAAAATGGAGCATGGCCTTCGCGTTGTTCACCGCCCTGGTCTTTGTGGCGATCGCCGGCTATTGCCTAAGGACGAAGATTCTGAGAGCGCGGCAGATCGTCATCGGGACTCTGGCCTTTCTTGGCGTGCTCACGGTCACCGCGCTGGCGGTGCAAGCGGTCTCGTGGATTCTCCGTGCGTTGAACATCGGGTACAAGCTCAATCCGCAAAGAGAACCTTACAATGGCCCGCTTTTCATGTTGTTGCTCATCTGCGTGGCCGGTTGCATTTGTTTGGGTCTCTACCTATGGCTTCGTAAGAGAATCGGAGCAGAGAGCCTGGCCCTGGGAGCCGTGACTTTTTGGCTTGTCCTGGAGATCGCGGCCGTCCTGTTCTTGACCGGAGCAAGCTACATCACGACGTGGCCGCTGTTGGTTGGTCTTGCCGGCGTCATCATCTCGCTTCGCGGGCGAGCGAGCGGGGAGGGTTCGCTGATCGATGCCGGAGCCCTTTCAATCTTCGCCGCACCCATCATTCTCCTCACCGCTCCAATGATGTATTTGATCTGGGTGTCGATTGGAATTGCTTCGGCGCCTGCGATCGCGGCGATGCTGGCGGCGATGATGGGACTCTTGTTTCCGCAGCTTGACGTTGTCACCCGGCAAACAAGATCGGGCCGCCGGAATTTGCTGCCGGCCGCCGTCGCTCTTCTCACCTTACTTTTCTTTGTTCCAGGCGCGGTCGGACGTCATGATGGCGGATCGCAACCAGCCGCGGACCACGTCTTCTACGCGATGAACGGCGACACACAGAAAGCCGTCTGGGCCAGTCTGGACGCCGGTTCAGATTCCTGGACTCGGCAGTTCTTCTCTTCGGGAGCCAGGAAGGGACCGATTGAAGGCTATATCACGTCTCAGTATCCCGGATTCGTAAGCGCCGAAGCGCCGGCGATTTCCGTGCAGCCACCCGAATTGTCGGTAGTGAGCGATGTCACCGCGGCTGGCTCACGGACGGTAAAGCTCAGGCTCAGATCGCTAAGAAAGGCGTCATTGATTCAGATTGCCGCCGACCCTTCCGTTCGCGTTCTGTCGGCCTCAATCAATGGCGCGAGAGTCACCGGCGGCGAGACCTCCTCATCGGCGCCGAAAGTCAGGTGGGGATTGTTGTATTATGCTCCGCCGCCGGAAGGGATATATCTGACGCTCGAGATAGATCCGTCACGAGCTCTTAAACTCGTGCTATCGGATCAATCTTACGGGCTGCCGCAAATACCAGGCATGGCGCTGACTCCCAGGCCCGACAGCTTGGTCCCGGCCCCAATTCCTTACAGCGATTCTCTGTTGGTCACCAGGTCTTTCTCCTTCTGATGCTGCATGGCCGGATCGCCCTCCGTGAGGAGGGCCCTGGAGTTTGGACATTTTAGAAAACACCAAACCCAAATGCCGCGTTCGACTTCATGACAATCACAGGTCGGGAAGAGGGATTTATCCCCGCTCTTCTGTTCAGGGTTCATTCAAACTTGCAGCAAGAAGAAGAGCGGGGATAAATCCCTCTTCCCGACCTGTGATTGTTTCATTTTTGGCGAAACTAACCAATTTCTTCCTGACAAAAGCGCAACCCCAATGGCCAAACTCCCGCGCCCTCCGTAGGAGGGCCATATGTTCTCTGAAACGGAGGCAGCCTTATTGTTCGCTTGAAAACACGGATGGACATGGCCCTCCTAACGGAGGGCGGAAACGTTCCACCGACGCGTGCTATAAACATGACCCTCCTATGGAGGGCCAAAAGGAAATGGCCAAACTCCAGTTGATGCTGACTGCCGGAGACGCTCGTTCCCAATCACAAGCGCCACCGTAATAATCCTGAAACTAAAAAGGAGTCGAATCATGTCCAGAAATTCCGCGCTGTCGCGGGGAGAAGTGGTCTATGCCGAATGGGCCCGGCGCATCAAGCGGTCCGCCCTCCAGGAAATGCTATCGATCGCGTCCGGACCCGATATACTCTCGCTTGCGCTCGGCTTGCCGGCTCCGGAGCTGTTTCCCACCGCGGCGTTATTGGACGCGGCGTCGCGGGTGCTCTCCACCGACCGCAACTCGCTGCAATACAGCCCGCCCGGCAGGTCTCTAAAAACGCGCATCGTCGAATTGATGGCTACGCGTGGAGTGGAGTGCAGTGAGAATCAGGTATTCTTGACATGCGGGGCCCAAC
This sequence comes from Blastocatellia bacterium, assembly GCA_023265195.1. GTDB lineage: Bacteria > Acidobacteriota > Blastocatellia > UBA7656 > UBA7656 > QHVH01. The sequence goes on from JAHFUG010000140.1 coordinate 6,312, forward strand.
AAGGGATGAATCTCCTGACCCGGTTGCTGTTGGATCCTCACGGGCAACTGGTCACCGAAGAAATGAGTTACCCGGGGTTTCTCCAGGTAGTCGAGCCGTACCAGCCCGAGATTCTGGCGGTTCCGACGGACATCCGGACGGGTATGGACATTGACTTCCTCGAAGACGTTCTCGATTCGGGAGCGAGACCGGCGTTCATCTATTCGGTCACCGACGGCCATAATCCCCTTGGAGTCAGCCTGAGTCCGGAAAAGAGAAAGCGCCTTGTGGATATCGCTCGCTATCACAACGCGCCAATCATCGAGGACGACGCGTATGGTTTTCTCAACTACGGCCCGTCCCTTCATCCGCCGCTGAGGTCTCTCGACGACGAGATGGTTTACTATGTTGGGTCGTTCTCGAAAATACTGGCTCCGTCGCTTCGAGTTGGCTGGATTGTCGCGCCTGAAGCGATGGTCTCCCGGCTCTCCATAGTGAAAGAGGCCAGCGACATCGACACCTCCACTTTCGCGCAACGAGTTGTGCTTGCCTATCTTGAAACCGGAGCGCTGCCGGGTCATCTCGAACTTCTACGCCGCGAATATGGCGGACGGAGAGACGCGATGATCGCGGCCCTGGAGAAGTATTTTCCGGAAGACGCCAGGTGGTCCACTCCGGACAGCGGCGTGTTCGTCTGGGTAGAGTTGGGTGTGAGCGTGGATATGCCCTCTCTGTTGAGGGCGGCGGTGGAGGACGAAAAAGTGGCGTTTATTCCAGGGCACGCTTTTTATGCCGGGAAGGGTCGTTTCGAAAAAGCCTGCATGCGATTGAACTATTCCAACCGTGGAGTCGATGCGATCGAAGAAGGCGTCAAGAGGCTCGGCCGCGTAATAGGAAACCTTGCGGTCTCGTCGGGCTGCGAAGAGTTTGCCTGCCAATTAGCAGGCAGCGGTTAGTCGTTTATGCCGATCGTTACGAGAATTCTGTTCGCGTTTCCCCCGAGGACCACCGCGTGATCCGGCATTCCGCACTCCGAACTCCGAACTCCGCACTCGAGATATCAAGGGCGGAGCCCTTGGCTAGTCAGTGGTGGCGTGGCGGAAGCTTGATCGCCACAAAAGGGCGCGTAAGTCGCAGAGATCGGAAAACAGAGAGAACATCCCGGTTGGCTTCTTCTTTCGTAGCTTGGCCTCCCTCGGTTCCCTTCCGTCTTGTGATTTTTGTGCGTCTTTGTGGCTGCTGGTTTATTTATTTCCGCCGAGCACCAACCAGGCGAGTTGTAAGGCATTGGTTGATGGCCCGGTCATACCGGACCTTGCACGGCGCGGATTCGCGAGAATAGTATTGCGCCATGCTGGCCAAAGGACTGACGCCGATTTTGAACGTCTCCAATATCGAAGAGAGCTTTGCCTGGTTCGAGAAGCTCGGGTGGAAGAAGGCCTGGGACTGGGGCGAGCCGCCGGACTTCGGTGGAGTCTGCTCCGGCAAATACCAGATCTTCCTGTGCTTGAATGGCCAAGGCGGGCGGGGCAAGGGAGACGTCAAAAACACCTTCGGCCCCGACGGCGACGAATCCGCGGACAAGGGCGCCTGGATGTGTATCCTGGTCGATGACGTGGACGCCGTCTACCGGCATTGCCTGGCGGAGGGACTCGAAATCGCGTGGCCTCCGGCCGACATGCCGTGGGGCTTGCGCGAGATGCACGTGCGCCATCCTGATGGGCATGTCTTCCGAATCGGCCACGGGCTTGAAGAAGAGGAGGAACACTCCCAATCCTAATAGGGCGAAGGCGTAATGCGAGGTGAGTCCGCGAACCTGCGAATGAATATGTACGCAGGAAGGAATGCTTTGACTCACTAGCGGCCTCCCTATTACTGTATGTTGCGAAAATGTTTACCGCTCTCGACTTCTTCGCAGGCAGCGGCCTCGTCCGGTTGGGTTTGGAGCCCGAGTTTCAAACTCTATGGGCAAACGACAACTGCGCGAAGAAGCGGGCGGTTTATGTAGCAAACAATCCTGGTGAAGAATTCCATCTCGGATCGATCCAAGACGTCCAAGGAGTGGATCTTCCAGCAGCCGACTTGGCATGGGCCTCGTTTCCCTGCCAAGACCTCTCGCTCGCGGGCGACCTCAACGGAATGAAAATTGGAACCAGGTCCGGCCTCTTTTGGGAGTGGACGAGAGTAATCGACGAGATGGACCAGTGCCGAAAGCGTCCTCCTATCCTCGTTGCCGAGAACGTGGTTGGATTCGTCGTGGCGGATGGTGGAAAGCACTTTGAGCAAGCTTATCAAGCGCTGCGCAACCTCGGCTATCGAGTCGGCGCTGTCGTGATAGATGCTCAGCACTTCGTACCGCAGAGCCGTCCGAGAGCGTTTGTGATAGCGGTTTCCGAAGACATTCCGCTCGAGGGATTGTGTCAGAAGCTTCCCTCGGAGCCATTCCATCCGACTGGCTTGGTGAGGGCATCGTTAGTGGCGAACGACCCTGATTGGGTTTGGTGGTCGCTTCCGACGCCTTCGGGAAAGTCCCCGTCATTCGGAGACCTCTGTGAGCGCGACGCCCCGTGCGATCCTCCTTCCACCACGAGAACAATCTGCGCGATGCTCTCTCCTTTGAATAAGCGAAAACTGAGAGTGGTAACCGAGGTTGGCGGTTTTTTTGCCGGCACAGCCTACAAACGCACGAGGCCGGATGTGGAAGGCAAAAAGGTTCAGCGTCTGGAGATCCGTTTCGACGGCGTCGCCGGATGTCTGAGAACACCGAACGGCGGCAGCAGCCGCCAAACCGTGATCCTAGTCGATCACGGGCGAGTACGGTCCCGCCTTATGACTGTGAGAGAGTG